>NZ_CP178624.1:301357-602715 GCF_047302455.1 Bdellovibrio sp. HCB185ZH | reverse complement strand
TATACCGGCGCGAACCGCCTCAGATGTTCAGCCTTCAGAAGCATTGCGAGTGAAATAAAAAAAGCCCAACGAGGAGTTGGGCTTTTTTTGTGAACTATTTAAACTACACGCTCACTTGGAAATCTCTCAAGGCATCTGTTAATGATGTCTTAAGATCTGTGCTTGGTTTACGCTGACCTATGATCAGTGCACATGGAACACCGAACTCACCAGCGGGGAACTTTTTCATTTGTGTTCCTGGGATGACAACAGAGTTTGCAGGAACTCGGCCTTTCAGTTCAACCGGCTTGCTGCCAGTGGCATCAATGATTTTCGTGCTGGCAGTGATGGTAACCCCTGCACCCAGAACAGCACCTTCTTCAATCACCGCGCCCTCAACAACGATGCAACGACTGCCGATGAAAGCATTGTCTTCAATGATGACTGGAGAGGCTTGAACGGGTTCAAGAACTCCACCAATTCCCACGCCACCAGATAGATGAACATTCTTACCGATTTGAGCACAGGAGCCCACGGTGGCCCAGGTGTCGACCATTGTTCCGGCACCCACATAGGATCCAATATTCACATAAGAAGGCATTAAGATAGCACCTTTTTCGATGAATGAACCTTTACGAGCTAGGGCGTGAGGTACCACACGAACGCCGTCTTCTTCAGACCATTTTTTTACGGGGATTTTGTCGAAGTAAGTGAAGTCTCCGGCTTGCATCACAGTCATGTGTTGAACACGGAAATAAAGAAGGATCGCTTTTTTAATCCACTCATTAACAATCCAGCTGCCGTCTTTCTTCTCTGCGACGCGAAGACGACCTGAATCCAAACCTTCAATCACTTCGAAGATTGATTTAAGGTCATTCGCCATCAATTGATCAACGCGTTTGCCATTTTGAATTTCTGTATAGAGCTGTTCAACAGATTGTTGCATCTCGGAGTCTCCTTACTTGTCGTAAACTTTCAAAGCGTCCAGAATTGCCGGAACGTGGATTTTAATAATGTCTTCAGCTGATTGACCACGCTCAATTTCGTAAGTCAAAGTCGGGCAGGGTCGTTCAAGACCCGCATAAGTGCCAAGGCAGCCCGGAGTTGGATATCCGATGTCGTCATCGATTTTATAACCCGTGTGCTTTGCCAGAACGTTTGCAAATTCATAGCAATCGCCATTGACGTTTAAAACTGGTTGCCAAGAGTGAAGGGAAAGAACCAGTTTTGGTTTTTTCTGCTCAAGATAAGCCATCAATCCATGGTTTTCAGTTTCGCTCCCTGCCTTCGGCCCTGGATGATAACGGGGAGTCTTGATTTCTGGAGACCAGTCTTTCGTTGGCAGATTACGATTTAAATCAACGCCATTTCCGTTTCCGCGAGTTTTGTAGATCACTCCCTCAAGATTGAATTGAGGTACGACCGTCAAAGTGAATTTGTGATCGAAGGATTTCATGAAGTACTTAAGAAGTTCTTGAGCACAGATTACGCCTTCGATTTCATCGCCATGCACGCCACCTAGAATGAGCAGCTCGGGACCTGGGCCATTTCCGAATTCGTAAGCCAGTACTGGCATGCCTTTGGAGGTGTAAGTAAAAATAGAAGTTTTCATGACAAACGTCCTTTGTTCGGCGATGATGTTAGCACGAGGTTTTTGTGGAATACATCAATAATGAGCTTCATTTTGGGCCCAGTAAAAAGAAATTATCTTCATTATGTGCGAACTACATTCGCCCGATCTATGTCTACGACCTTGATTTCATTCGCAGCCGCCTCAAGCAGATGGCAGAAGCTCTTGCTGGAGTGCGTTTATATTTTGCGGTGAAAGCCAATCCGAATCCTCAAGTTTTGCAATGTTTGAAGTCTGCGGGCGCGGGGGCCGATGTTGTTTCCCTGGGAGAAATTAAGCGCGCTTTAGAAAGCGGGTTTCTGCCTGAAGACATCGTTTATTCCGGAGTTGGTAAAACCCGCCATGAGATTACCGAAGCTCTTCAATTGGGTGTCCTGCAAATCAACGTAGAAAGTTTGCCAGAGCTTGAACGAATTGGCGAGATAGCTGAAAAATTGGGCAAAAAAGCTCATGTGGCATTGCGCTTAAATCCCGACGTCAGTATCAAAACTCATCCTTATATCGCAACAGGATTGCGCGATAATAAATTCGGTATGGAATTGTCGATGATCCCAGAGCTAACGACTTGTTTAAAAAAATACCCGAATGCGCTCGAGTTGGTTGGTGTGAGTCTGCATTTGGGTTCGCAAATGTTGGAGTTTTCTGGGTATCAGGAAGCTTTGATGAAACTTAAAGAGGTTTTTAAAAATCTGCAGAAAGATTTTTCAAGCCTTCGTCGATTTGATTTCGGGGGTGGCTTGGGTGTTGTTTACGAAAAACAAGACCTTGAATTGGAAGCACGCTTGTTAAAGGAATATGCGGGAATCACGTTAGAGATTCTTTCTGATCTTAAATGCGAATTGCAGTCAGAGCCAGGTCGCTGGTTGGTAGCTCATGCGGGGACTTTATTAACGCAAGTTCAGTATGTGAAAAGAACTTCTGCCAAAACTTTTATCATCGTGGATGCCGGAATGAATCACCTGATTCGTCCATCACTGTATGAGGCCGAACACTTGATTAAACCTTTGGTGAAATCAGCAAAGCAAATAAAGTGTGATGTGGTTGGGCCTATCTGCGAGTCTTCGGATTTCTTTTTGAAAGACTACGAAATGGATGAAGTTAAAGAGGGAGATATTTTAGCTGTTATGGATTCGGGGGCCTATGGTTACTCGATGGCGAGCACCTATAATCTTCAGGAACTTCCGTTGGAAGTTTGTATCTAAACTAAATCCACCACACGAAACTCGTCAGCTTTGATGGGTTTCAAAATTTTAAGTGCCATCTCTGTAAAGTGAGCGGAAGAATCCGTTGTCATGATTTCAATCTTCTGATGGTTTTCCTTGGAATTCATTTGCAGTCGATTTTTGCTAAAGTCCCGGTTTAACCAGCGAGCAATAGCCTCGCCCGAGTCCACCAATTCGATGGATGAACCTGTCACTCGCGCGATTGAATTCTTAAGCAAAGGATAATGTGTGCATCCCAGAATCAATGTATCGATCGAGTGTTGCAGGATCTGACTTAAATAACGAAACACAATAAGATTCGTCACAGGATCAGAGTCCCAGCCTTCCTCGGCGAGGGGTACGAAAAGAGGACAGGCTTGATCAATCACTTGAGCTGTGGGTTCTAATTCCAGAATTTTGTGACTGTAAGCTTTACTATTAATCGTTGCTCTAGTTCCCAGAACTCCGATGCGTTTGCTTTCGCTCACTTCAATCGCACGTTGAGCACCCGGGCCAATGACATTGTAAATTGGAAGTCCTTCAAGCTCTGGTTCCGGAACTTGAGTTGAAGCCGTATTACACGCAATAACAATCGCTTTTACATCGAGTCTTTTTAAAAACTGAATGTTCTGTTCTGAGTATTTGCGAATGGTGTGTGCAGATTTCGAACCATAGGGAAGGCGTGCGGTATCGCCCAGATAGAGAAAATTCTCCTGGGGAAACTGGAGGGCCAGTTCTTTCAGAACAGTAAGGCCCCCGATGCCTGAATCAAATACCCCTATGGGTCTGGAATCCATTTTTATTTTACTCCGTGTGCGCGAGACTCAGAGATACCATTAGAAGACATTTCCATAAAGAGGGCTTTGTCTTTTATCTCAGCAATGCTTGTTGCATTGATGTAGCTCATGCCTGAACGGATGCCGCCAGTGACTTCGTGAATCACGTCTTTAACGTGTCCTTTGACATTAACTTGAGTTGATTCACCTTCAGGAGCCATTCCTTCAGGAACGCCACCGCGCCAAGAATCTTGCGCAGATTTTGAAGCCATACCGCGATATTGCTTTTTGCCGTTTTTTATTTCTCCCGGAGTTTCAATTGTTCCTGAAAGCATAGAGCCAAGCATGACAGTGCTCGCGCCTGCGGCGAAAGCTTTCACCATGTCTCCAGAAGTACGGATACCACCGTCAGCGATGACTGGAACACCGTGAGAAGCCGCGACTTCTGCGCACAATGCGATCGCTGTTAATTGCGGCACTCCACAACCTGTGATGATACGAGTTGTGCACATCGAGCCAGGTCCGATACCCACTTTGATAGCATCCGCACCCGCTTCGATCAGATCGTGAGCAGCATCTGGAGTTGCCATGTTGCCGGCGATCAAATCAACTTTTGGGTAGGCGTCTTTCAACCACTTCATCGTCTCCATCATTTGCACGGAGTGTCCATGAGCGATGTCGATGGTGATAATGTTAACACCAGCTTCAACCAACGATTTGGCACGGGCTTTAAATTCTTCTCCCACCCCAACGCTTGCAGAAATAAGTTTCAGGCCAGCTTCTTTCAGGCGACGTGCTTGAGCAGCTTGCTCTTCGATAGGGAGAAAGCGGTGAAGGATACCCATGCCACCCAATTGGTGCATAGCCAGCGCCATATCGTATTCTGTAACCATGTCCATGTTGGCGCTGATGATAGGTGTATCCATGGTAAAGTTGCGAGTTACTTTTGTCGTCAATTGGGGATCGCGACGAGAACGAACATCTGAACGTGCCGGGATAATAAGTACGTCGTCAAAAGTTAAACCTTTGCCGCGGGATCTGATATCTTTCCAATTAAACATGAGAGTCATGTCGTCTTACCTCGTCTTGAAATACATTAAATAAAAGCTGAGTTGATATAATTAATAAATAGGTATCGAGCAGATTCAAAAGAAGACTGGCCACCGGGGTCTTCCATAGCAAGCGATAGGAATCAAACACACTCGCCAAAATCAGTGGGATAAAAAGGTGGAACAAGATAAGAATGCCAATGACTTTAAACCAGTGTCTTCTGAAAACGTAAGACGAGGCTTTCAATGCATCAATCTTGCCTTCGTCATAACGGATCGAGCTGGTAACAACCATAGGAACCAGGCTGTATTCCAGATACTTCCAGATCCCTGGAATAATGAATAGTAGCGACCACAGGAGGGTCTTGCCCCAGGTGCGGAGTGTTTCAATAAAAATCTGGTTGATGTATTTTCCGTAAAAATCGTTCAAGTTTTCCACGAAGCGACTGACTTGCATGGCGTACAGTGTTGTTGTCATCAAAAGGATGGGAAATATAATGCTGCTGATGACTGACAAAAATCCAAACCAATAGACTTGCGGAGAGGCTCCTAAGGGATCGCGTAAAGCGTCTTCGACTTTGATATTTAGAAACTGATCGATGTTAGTAGACAGCACCACAAGGATGAACAAAGGAAAGGCAACTTTTTTAAAAACCTTCAGGTTCTCGGTAAAGAATTTCACCACCCAACTAAATCGAGAAACCAGAGGGGAGTCAAGCGGACCTTTGCTAATATACACCTCCCAAAGAGGGACCTTTCTCGAGATACTAAGAACCTATGCAAGAAACAATTTTAGTTACCGGTGCTACCGGAAATATCGGCCGTGAATTGGTGGGGCGCCTTCATGATAGGCAGGCGCATTTTGTTGCTGCAAGTCATCAGGAGTCGATCTTTACTCCTGATGTGCGGCATCTCCAGTGGGATCTGGGAGAGAAATCCCTGGTTCAAGAGGGGGTGAAGAATGTTGATGTTCTGTTTCTACTTTTGCCGATTTCTGCGTCTATGATGATCTATGCTCAAAATGCGATTTTGGCTGCTAAAAATTCTGGCGTTAAATTTATGATCTTAAGCTCTATTATGGGAGCAGATACGGAGTCGCAATTCTTACTCCACCGGATGCATGGCGAAATTGAGGAAATGGCCAAAGAAAGTAAAATTCCCCTGGTAATCCTACGCCCGAATGTTTTCATGCAAAATTTTGTGACTCGGCATACGGAATCAATCCGTCAAGGGGCTCTGTTTCTGCCTGAAAGTGAAGCAAAAAGTTCCTATGTGGATGTGCGCGATATCGCGGATGTGGCTATCAAAGTGATTGAAAATCCCTGGTTGTATGAAAATCGAGTGATTGATTTGACCGGACCCGAGGCTTTAAGCAATGAAGAGGTTTTGGCGAAAATCTCGCAAACCTTGGGTCGACGCGTGACATACGTTCCAGTTACGGAAGCTGCGACCAAACATCGTTTGTCGCGGGAAGGTTTAAGTTCCTGGATGATTGACGCCTATTTAAGTCTGCATCGCGCGGCTCGCGAGGGTATGACTGCGATGGTTCACCCCAGTAATCAGCAGGTCCGGGGAGTTGCTCCGAGAAGTTTTGATCAATTCTGCAAAGAGGTGAGTCATTTATGGCAATCTCCATATTCAGAAACTTTGCGTGAAGCGAGTCTCTGAATTAGTATTTCCGCATGATCACCTATTTACCAAAATCTTCTTACCAAATCATGCCATGGAAAAACGGCAAGGGCCTGACCTCACAAATTGCGTTAGGACCTGAAGGTTCATCTTTTCCTGATAACTTCCTTTGGAGAATCAGTTCAGCCCAAGTCAACGGTAAGGATCCTTTTTCCAACTTTATAGGTTGTGATCGACTGTTGACAGTGACTCAAGGAGTGGGGCTTTCCTTGAATGGCAGTGATTTAGTACCTCGTCAGGTGATCTCCTTTGCGGGTGAGACGGAGATACAAGCGGAACTGATAGAGGGACCCGTCGTAGATTTAGGAATTATTTTCAAAAGAGATTCCGTGCGTGCGGAAATGAAAGTCTTGGATCTTTCGGAAGTTGCTGAATTAACACTCGCTGAAGGGATTCATTTTATTTATTGTTTGCGAGGACGCCTGAGCATTCAGGAGTTCTTGGTTCACGCCGAAGATTCTGTCAGGATTGAAAAACAAACTTTGATTAAGCTTGATGGACTTAATCACAGTTCGTATGTTTTGATTTCTATCTTTCCCAAATAATTTAATGATCTAATGGTTTTCCTTTGGGCGGGGGCGTAACCTTAGGTCTTATTGGATGTGGCAAGGGTTTGATGTTAGCAACTGGCTCTAATTCAATTCTTTGTTCCGTGACCCAGGATTCAAGCAAACGATAAGTTACAGCTAAAATAACGGGACCGATGAAAAGACCGATTGCGCCAAAGGATAACAAGCCTCCAATAACACCGGCAAGAATCAAGATCATCGGGAGATCCGCTCCTTTGTGAATCAGAACCGGTCTAATAAAGTTATCTATGGCTGTGACAAACAAGGCCCAAACCAACAAGCATGTGGCAACGAAGGTTTGATCTTTAAAATAAAGCCAACCGACCGCGATTAACATAGGAATGATGACACCGATCTGCGCGATACATAGAATGAACGCAACAGCTGTCAATACGCCTGGAAGGGGAACGTCTGTTAGAAAAAGACCTATGCCCGCCAATCCCGTTTGAATGGCGGCGGTGATAACGATACCCATGGCAACCGCTTTTACTGCCTGTGCCGCCAAGATAACTGCATGATCTCCGCGTTCTCCTGAAAGGCGAATAAAAAACTTTCTGATACCACTTGCGGCGGTTTCACCCGTGGCATACAGAAATCCTGTTAAGCCCAGAGTCAGTAATAGGTAGACAAAAAATAGGGAAGCCTCTTTGGCGGCGGTTGCCATATAATTCATAGCGGAAAGGGAAAACGCCCGGACCTGTTCAGTTATGTAAGTGGAATCTTTAGCTCCGAACTCAGCCCACTTCTCACTAATTTTTGGACCGAAAACTGGCATTGTCGTTACAAAATCAGGAAGAGGGGGAAGTTGTTTGTTGGGAAGATCTCGCAACCAGGCAATACCGTCATCCACATGAGTAAAAAGAATATAAGCACCGGTTCCTATGGGTGCGATAACTAATGTGGCCATTGCGATCATCATGATCATAATGGCAAGCCATCGCTTGCCGCCCATCCTTCGCGTGAGTTTTTCTAGCAGGGGCCAAGTGGTGATCGTGATCATGGCAGCCCAAAACAGCGACGGAATAAAAGGGGACATCACCCAAAGGCTCACTAAACCTAACGAAAGAATAACAATCGAAGTCAGGAGAGTTTTTGTGATCGGTGTAGATGTTTGCATGACATCAGAGTACACCCAGAATGAAGTTCGGCAATGTAATCAGGTCAAAGATGAGACCTTACAAAGCCGGGCCTCGACTTAAGAGACGAGGCCTTATTTCATGGAAATAAAATTCTGCGGATTACTTTAGAGAAAGTGTTCCCAAGAAATCTTTTTTACCTAAATCAACACCGTTATGACGAAGAATCGCGTAGGCAGTGGTCATGTGGAAATAGAAATTCGGAATCGCATGCTCGTTTGCATAATCTTCGCCCATCATGTGTTTGCCATCCCAGCGAGGATTCGTGATCTGTTTTGTTTTTGCCTGTTCGAAGTTTGCGGGTTTGAGGGATTGCAGGTATTTGATTGTATTTGCTATGCGCTCTTTGATTTCATTCAGAGTGGTTTCTTTATCTTCGAAGACCGGAGCCTCAACGCCTGTCAAACGAGCTGATGCAAGCTTCGCGGTGTCACAAGCGATCTGAATCTGACGCATCAATGGAAATTGATCCGGAGCCAAGCGAGAATTCAGCAAAACTTCCGGTTGAAATTTCTTGGCATCCGCATACTGCGCGCCTTTATCCAAAAACAGGTTGAGGTTCCCAAGCATTTTTGTGAATTGAACCACGAGTGTATCGTACATCATAAAGTCTCCTTTTATTGATGCATCGAAAATAGGCGTTGAATGTAACATTGTCTAGCACAAATGGGCCGTTCTAGTTGCAGGACGTTAGTGTTAGTAAAAGGTCAATGTAAGTACGCACGATCCTTTTATTTTTCCTCCCCCGAATTGTGGATCTATTAAAATGAGACCATGGCGAAGTATAGATACGGTCGCAAAGACACAAAATCCAAACCGACGCTGGGATTCGTTGAGCCTGAACTTGCACATTTAGTGGATGCGGTTCCGGAGGGGGATGAGTGGCTTCACGAACTCAAGCTCGATGGATACCGAATGCAGGCGCAGTTAGATAAAACCGTTCTGATGTTTTCCAGAAACAACAAAGAATGGACCGAAAACTTTCCAGAGATTGTTGAAGAGTTGGCAGCGTTTAAGTCCAAAGGAACGATTTTGGATGGTGAAGTCGTTTACCTGGTGAACGGACGAAGTAATTTCCAACGATTGCAAAACTCGATTAAGTTCAGCCAAAATGCGCCACTGTACTTTTATGTCTTTGATGCTCTCTTTTTAGAAGGCAAAGATCTTCGGGCCTTGCCACTGATTGAAAGAAAAGAACTCTTGAAAAAGTATCTTTCAAAAAGAAAAACAAAGTATGTCCGTTACAACGAACATGTCTTGGGTGAGGGTGAGGAGCTTTTCAAAATGGCCTGTGAAAATAAATTGGAAGGGATCATTTCAAAACTTGCCGATTCGCTCTACAGTTCTGGAAGAAGTCGAGACTGGGTGAAAGTAAAATGCCAGAATCAACAAGAGTTCGTAGTTTGCGGATACACCGAGAGTGATAAGGGGTCCCCTTTTAGATCATTGATTCTGGGGGTTCATCGAAACGGCAAACTCTCCTATGCCGGGAAAGTCGGTGGAGGATTCACGCAAAAAAGCCTTAACGAAATAGCAGGCCTGATTTTTAAGTTAGAAACCAAGAAATGTCCTTTCGCAATTAAGCCTGATGAAAAGAATGTCCACTGGCTGAAACCAAAATATCTTGCCCAGGTGAAGTTTGCAGAATGGACAGATGAAGGCGTAGTTCGTCAGCCCATTTTCCTGGGGATGAGATCAGATAAAGCGGTTAAAAATATTACTGTTGATAGTCCAGAACATATCAATCAAGCCACACACTTATAAGGAGGCATTATGAGAAAGGGCAAAAGCAACAAGCCCTCAGAAGATGAAAATACCACCGGTCGCAGAACAGGAAAAACCGGTGGTGATAAAACAGATACTAAAACTCAAGATGCTCAACGAGACGGCGCAGGTGATCGACAAGAGAAATAGCAAAGGGTTAACTGAGCGCCAGTCGACTGAGTTCAGCGAATTGTTTTTCGATTTGAGCGATGAGATCCAAGTACCAGTTCGCAGGGTTTTTAGTCATCAGTATTAAGTTCACATCGCTCGATGGAATGGTTGTTTCGATGCGAAGGCTTATGCGAGTTCCTTCGCTGTTCCCGATGTGCAGAACTTTAAAATGAACATGCACTGTATTTTCTCGATACGTAGAAGTGGCTCCAAGAAATTTTAATTCAAACATCTTGCCTCCAAATGTTGTATTCCTAGAGAGCAAGCGAAATGCCTGTTTAAACGTCTGTATATTCGTTTTTAAAAATTGGTGAGGGGAAAGTTGGGACATTCTGGGGAAAAAAGGCCGCCTAAAAATGGAAAAGGCCCCAAGGTTTACCTTGGAGCCTTTATTGGTTGCGGGGGCAGGATTTGAACCTACGGCCTTCGGGTTATGAGCCCGACGAGCTACCAGACTGCTCCACCCCGCGACAGTGACAAGTGAATGTCTGAGCAGTCAGTTGTAGTCACTTACCTAGCCGGGGTCAATCACTCATTTGTTAATTTATGAAATGGCTCCTCGTATCATTGCCACTAATTTGCTCATCTTTGTCGATTATGCTCTAGTTGAAGGCATGAATTGGAAAAAACTTCTCAAAATCACTGCAATCTCTGTTTCCTCCCTCATCATTGTCTTTGGAATTTTGGGAGTTTGGCTCCTGACAAAACTTCCCGGGCCCTCTCAAGTAAAGCAAGTTCTGAATTCTTCTGCGAGTAAATTGGAAGAAAAAGCGCAACTCGCAGAAGCTAAGCATCCAACGAAAATCGAAGACACTTATGCCGCCGAAGAAAATCAAGCGATGCAAGAGCCTTCAGCACCTGCGGAGGCGTCTACGCATCATAAAACGACCAAGATGGACATGTACGTAATCATGAATGATCTAGCCAATCCTGAGGCGCCGGTAGTTTCTGCGTGCCGAGATTTAGCGCGTGCGGGGGAGAGTGGCTTTTTTCCAAAAAGAACCGACAGAACTGCGGTGAAATTTTTAGATTCCATTGTTAAGCCACAAAAAGATCCGGTGCTAGAGTCAGTTGCTCCCTTTTTGCGTTACGTGTTCCGTGCGCCTGGTGTTAGGGAGATGATTCAGCTTTCCCAAAACGCACAGGGTGACGACAGCTTGTTTCAAAAAGCAGAATTTTACAAAGAGGCTTATCGAGCCGCAAATTTCCTTCGTAATAACACCCAGGCAATGAATCAGGTGGTCCAAAAATCCTACAACTTGCATATGTTTGCAAAAGCCGTGGCCTTAAACCCGCAGCTTGCGAATGACAATGCAGCGGTCACTTTCTGTGAGCAGATGGAAAAAAGTCTGACTGAAAATCAGAACTTGAATGTTGAAGAGCAAGTGCAAGAAATGCAAAAATTCCTGCAAGATGCTGGTATAGACGCAAAATCAATTGGTTTCGACCCGAAATACCGTGCTCACGTCCAGTCGGAGTTTTCAAAAAACTCACTGATGGTAACTGATAGTTGGCTGAAGGAGCTGGTCAGTAAGGGTATGTTCTAAAAGGAGAACTCTTTGAAACAAGTTTTGATCACGGGCGCTTCGACGGGAATAGGATTTGATCTTACCAGAACTCTTTGTGAAAAGGGTTACAAGGTATGGGCGGGAGTCCGCAAGCCAGAATCCCTGGATCGACTGATTCAAGATTTCTCAGAAAAGTTGACTGTATTAAAACTTGATGTCACCAACTCGCAAGATATTGAACAAGCATACAAAACAGTGCTTGCTGAGATGAATCCACGTCAAGAATTAATCCTGGTGAATAATGCGGGAATCGCTTATGGAGGACCTATCGAAGGACTTCCTCTTGAAGAGTGGCGAAAAGTTTTTGATGTGAATCTTTTTGGTATGGTTGAGATGACTCGAACTTTCTTGCCCCTCATTCGGCAGACCAAGGGGCGCGTGATTAACATGGGTTCGATCAGTGGCAGAGTGGCGGCGCCTTTCCTGGGGCCTTACACAACTTCAAAATTTGCGGTAAGAGCGTTTACTGACAGTCTTCGCAGGGAAACCTCGAGCTTTGGTGTGCACGTATCCCTGATTGAAGCAGGACCGATCCGTACAGAAATCTGGTCTAAATCAATTGATGCCTCGGACGAGATTGCTAAAAAACTTTCTCCCGAAATTCGGGAAACCTATGGTCCCATGTTGGCGGCACTTCGCGAAGGTGTTCTGGCAACTTCAAAAGATGCAGTTCCGGCGCAAAATGTAACGATGGCGATTTTGCATGCGATTCAAAGTCGCTTGCCTCGCGTGAATTATATGGTCGGGAAGAATATCAAATTACAAGCGGGATTGATGAGATTTATGTCCACCCGAATGATGGATCGGGTTATTAGAAAAAGTCTGCGCTTTCAAAAAAGCTAAAGCGCAGACTCAAAAATGCTATTCTTTCGTGGAAACAGTTTGTGCCTCACCTTTGTCGTTTAACTGAACAACTTTGGTTTTGCTGACACGGATGGTAGGGATGTCGGTCACACCCTCGGCCTTCATTTTTTCAATATTGAAGGGAACGATTTGCTTACGAGCTTTTTTGCCAGGGTGAAGTTTCAGACCGTGAGCGCAGTTTCTGGAACAAGTGTCTTTTTTAAACTCAAGCTCGATGCAATTCACGCAAACCATGCCTGGTTCATCGCAACGCAAGCATTCAATTTTTATTTCAGAAGGTTGACCGCAGTGAGGGCATAACCCGTACTTCGTTGAAGGTTTCAAATCTTGATCAACAGCCACACGGTGGTCGAATACGAAGCACTCGCCTTCGTATTGGTCATTTGGATACTCATTTAGGTAATTCAAAATCCCACCTTCAAGTTGGAAGACGTTGTTGTAGCCTTTGTCTTGAAGTTCCAAAATACCTTTTTCACAACGAATTCCGCCCGTACAGAAGATCAACATCTTCTTATCTTTCGCGATCCCTTGCGACTCGATATATTGAGGGAAGTCTGTGAATTTTTCGATATTAGGGTTCAAAGCGCCTTTGAAAGTACCGATTTTGTATTCGTACCAGTTGCGGGTATCGATCATCACGTAATCAGATTCTTCCTTCATCACTTTGTTCCATTCAGATGGAGTCAAATGATGGTTTACGCCTTCTGGCGGTTGCTTTTCAGGAATGCCTGTCGTCACGATCTCTTCGCGGATTTTAACTTTGAAGCGGCGGAAGGGAGCTTTGTCAGAATAAGAATCTTTATAGAACTGAGTCGGCTTGTGGAAATATTCGCGAACGAACTGCTTCCAGGCTTCAAAAGATTCTGCGGTAACTGCTGACACCGTGGAGTTATAACCTTCAGTTCCTAAAATGATCAGACCTTTCACATTCAGCTCTTCAGCCTTTGTTTCCAGATCTAATTTAACTTGTTCGGGATTTTCGATTTTTTGGAAGCTATAAAAAGTCGTAACATAATGCTTTGGCGCATTTTCGGTCGTCATAATATCACCTTCAGTTGTCCAAACCAGGTTCCAAACCAGGCGGAGTTGTTAGTTCGAAGAGGGTTATAATGCCCCGGTGGTCCCCAGCGCAAGAGGGAAAAAGACAGCGGGCGTTAATTCCATCCCGGGAGGGGATTCCCTTGCCCCTCTGGTTGTGATCGAATAAAACGGTTTTTTATAGTTAATTTAAAGGTTTAAGTATGTTAGCGACACCTCAGATTCAAAAAGAAATTCAAAGACGCCGTACCTTTGCGATCATCTCGCATCCCGATGCTGGTAAAACCACTCTGACGGAAAAATTACTTTATCACGGGGGCGTAATCCATGAAACCGGTGAGGTAAAGGGTAAATCAGGCTCTAAAGCCGTGACATCGGACTGGATGGAGCTCGAAAGACAAAAAGGGATTTCGATCACATCGTCGGTCATGACGTTTGATTATAACGATCTGCGCGTGAATCTTTTGGATACACCGGGACATAAAGACTTCTCTGAAGATACTTACCGCGTTTTGATGGCAGTGGATTCTGCAGCCATGTTGATCGACGTTGCCAAGGGTGTGGAAGAACGTACGAAGAAACTTTATGAAGTTTGTCGCCTGCGCAAAATTCCTATTTTTACATTCGTAAACAAGTTGGACCGTGAAGGTAAAGATCCTCTGACGTTGATTGACGAAGTCGAAAAAACTTTGAACATGCAATGCTATCCGGTGACTTGGCCTTTGGGTATCGGTCAGCGTTTCCGTGGTATCTACAATCGCCTGACGCAAGAAATCTGGATCTATGATCAACGCCGTGAAGAAGTGGAAGACTACCAAAAAATTCCATTCGTAAAAGGCAAAGACGACCAGATTCTTTACAATTATCTTGATAAAGAATCCGCTGACCAAGTGTTGGAAGAGTTGGATTTGATCGAAGGTGCGCTGCCTCCGTTTGACGTGAACGAATTCCTAACAGGTCAAATTTCGCCTGTGACTTTCGGTTCTGCGAAGCAAAACTTCGGGGTGGACACGTTCCTTCAGTTCTTTACAAAATACGCTCCGGGTCCTCAACCGCGGACAACTAAAGACGATCAAAAGATGGATCCGTTGGATGCAAGGTTCACTGGCTTCGTATTTAAGATCCAAGCCAATATGGATCGTCGCCACCGTGACCGTATTGCTTTCATTCGTATTTGCTCGGGTAAATTTGAACGCGGTATGAAAGTGCAACATAATCGTTTGGAGCGTGAGTTGCGTCTGTCGTACTCATCCCAGTTCGTCGCGGCCGACAAAGAAACTGTCGACGAGGCATATGCTGGTGATATCGTCGGGGTCGGCGATACCGGGAACTTTGCGATCGGCGACTGTGTTTCCTCCTCTGGAAAAGTGCAATTCGAAGACATTCCAAAATTTGCGCCGGAGTTATTTGGTCGCCTGGCGGTGCGTGATGCTTTGAAACGCCAAAAACTTCAGGAAGCCTTGAAGCATTTGTCGGAAGAGGGTGCGATTCAATTATTCATCGAGCCGCATATTGGTCCTCAAGATCCTATCATCGGCGCGGTTGGTGAACTTCAATTCGAAGTTTTGATGCACAGACTGCAAGATGAATACAACTTGGAAGTGAAGCTAAATCGTCTGCCGTACAGCGTGTGCCGTTGGCCACGTACTGCAGATGGCAAGGCTGTTTCAAGCCTTAAAGGTGGCGCGAACATGGCGGAGGATCTTATCGGAAATCCAGTCGTGTTAGTGAACCAAGAGTGGGATTTGAACTGGCTTAAGCGTGAAAATCCAGATGTGGAATTCCAAACAAGTATTTCGAGAGCTCGTTAATGTTGCCTTTAAAAATTGATAATCTGAAAAAGAAATATCCAGGCGGCCAAGAGGCCGTCAAGGGTGTGAGTTTTGACGTTAAGCCTGGGGAGATTTTTGGTCTTCTGGGCCCGAACGGCGCTGGTAAAACCACAATCATCTCGACTATCACAACTCTGGAAGAACCTTCCAGTGGCGTGGTTGAAGTTTTTGGTCAAAATGTTGTGGCCAGCCCCCGTTTTACAAAACAACAACTGGGTGTGGTTCACCAGGAAGTCATTACATCGGGTTTTTTTAGCGTCGATGAAATTTTAAATTTCCAATCGGGCTACTATGGAATTCGCAACAACAAAGACCGTATAGATTTTCTGTTACATAAGCTTTCCCTCTATGAACATCGCCACAAGAAAGTTAAACAGCTCTCCGGTGGTATGAAACGTCGTCTGATGATCGCTAAAGCCCTGGTGCATACACCTCGCTTGCTTTTGCTGGATGAGCCGACGGCGGGTGTGGATATTGGTTTGCGCGAGACTCTGTGGCAGTTCGTCCAGGAACTTCGCAAAGAGGGCATGTCGATCCTGTTAACGACCCATTACCTGGAAGAAGCCGAGCAACTTTGTGACCGTATCGGGATTATTAATCTAGGGAACCTAGAGGCCTTGGGTGAAACCAAAGAGCTGGTTCGTAAATACACACAAAAGAAAATCCGCTTAACGCTGTCAGAATCTTTTGCATTCGATACCCAGTATCTGTTCTTCCAAGAAGGTCTGGAATTTATGTTCATGGTGCCACCTGGAAAATTGATGGGTGAGTTCTTAAATGAAATCAAAGTGCCCGTGAATATTATTAAAGACGTGAAAATCGAAGAAGGTAATCTGGAAGAAGCCTTTATGAAGGTGGTGAGCAAATGATGATTCCATTTATCGCTCTTTTCCGTCGTGAAATTGCGCGCTTTTTAAAAGTGATCGTGCAAACGATTGTAACACCCTTTGTTTCGTCATTCCTGTATTTGCTTATTTTCGGTGTGTCCTTAGGGGCAACGATGCCAACTCATCAAGGTGTGAAGTATCTTTCCTTTTTGATTCCCGGTTTGATGATGATGGGCTTGATGAATAATGCTTTCCAAAACTCATCTTCATCGATTGTTTCGTCAAAATTTTCCGGCGATTTGGAAGACCTCCGCGTGGCCCCGATCAGCAATCAGGAAATCATCTGGGCGATGAGTCTGGCAGCCCTGGTTCGCGGCTTTATTGTGGCGTTGATCACTTATATCGTGGGCTCTGTGTTCTGTTGGTATCAACAGGGCGAAATCCTGACCATCGCTCATCCGTTGTATGCGGTATTCTTCGTCATTGTTGCGGGACTGATTTTCGCTTTGCTGGGAATTTCTGTGGCCTTCTGGGCAACGACATTTGATCAGCTTTCAGCGTTTTCGGCGTTTATTTTGTTGCCTCTGACCTATTTAGGGGGAGTGTTCCTGTCTATCGATCACTTGCATCCCTTCTGGCAGATGCTTTCAAAATTGAATCCATTGCTTTATCTGATCAATGGTCTTCGTTATGGTGTGATCGGTGTCAGTGACGTCGGAATGGAAGTCGCAGTTCCGGTTTCGGTTCTGGGCTTTATTGTGTTCTATGCCTTGGCAAATTTTAGCCTCAAACGCGGTTCATTCCAGCGTTGGTAGCGTGGTTTCGACAAGTTGACGCTGATTGTAAAACGGAGTTCTTTGTGAATCAGTGTCTCTTGAGTTAATTAATTCGATCATTCGGAGAAATACGATGTTTGAAAACTTATCTGATAAAATTATGGCATCCCTTAAAAAGGTTCGTGGTCAAAACAAGATCACGGAAGCCAACATTGAAGACGTTATCAAAGAGATCCGCTTAAGCTTCCTGGAAGCTGACGTGAATTTTAAAGTCGTAAAAAACTTTGTTGATCGCGTAAAAGCCAAAGCCCTGGGTGCGGAAGTTCTCCAAAATGTTAATCCAGGTCAGCAATTCGTAAAAATCGTGCACGATGAATTGGTGCAAACTTTGGGTGGCGGAGCCGTTGATATCAACGTGCGCGAAAACCCAAGTGTGATTTTCATGGTCGGTTTGCAGGGTGCTGGTAAAACCACGTCCTCTGCGAAATTGGCTCTTTATATCCGTCAGAAATTGGGCAAAAAACCAGGTTTGATTCCAGCCGATATCTATCGTCCAGCGGCGATTGATCAGCTCCAAACTTTGGGTAAGCAAAACAACATCCCAACATTCCCAACTCCGCAAGGAATGAAACCAGAAGAGATTTTGGAAAAATCCAAACAATGGGCAAAAGACAATATGATCGACGTGGTTATCGTCGATACAGCTGGTCGTTTGCAGGTTGATGATGAATTGATGGGGGAGCTGGGTCGCTTGAAGGACATCTGGGCTCCACAAGAAATCTTGTTGGTGGCCGATGCAATGCTCGGTCAGCAGTCTGTGAACGTCGCAGAGGGCTTCCATAAGCGTTTAAACCTGACCGGTTTGGTATTAACTAAAGTAGACGGTGACGCCCGCGGTGGTGCGGCCCTGTCTATCCGTGAAGTCACAGGCATCCCTATTAAATTCCTAGGGGTGGGCGAAAAGGTGAATGCTCTTGAAGTATTCCATCCCGATCGTCTGGCAGGTCGAATCCTGGATATGGGTGACGTTCTTTCTTTGGTGGAAAAAGCTGCCGAAGTGATGGACGAGAAAGCTGCAATCCAGTCTGCTAAGAAAATGATGAAGAATGAATTTACTCTGGATGATTTCCTGGGGCAGATTCAGCAGCTTAAAAAGATGGGTGGCTTTGAGACGATCTTGAAATTTTTACCGGGAATGGGTGAGATTTCAAAGCAGCTTAAAAATATGACCCCTCCGGATAACGAAATCAAAAAAATCGAAGCGATCATTCGTTCGATGACGATCCAAGAACGCAATAATCATAAGATCCTTAACGCTTCGCGCCGTACACGTATTGCTAACGGTTCGGGGACCCAAGTTTCCGACGTAAACAAGCTGATTAAGCAGTTTGAGGACGCTAAGAAGATGATGAGCGGTATGATGAAAATGGGCATGGGTCGTGGTGGGATGAAGTTCCCATTTTAAGGCTTGATATTTTATTTTAAACACAGTACACACTTGAGCTTACTGTTTTGAACAAGAGGTTTAGAAAAATGGCAGTTGTAATTCGTTTGGCTCGTATGGGCGCTAAGCATGATCCTAAATACCGCATCACTGTTGCGGATTCTCGTCGCTATGTTACTGGTAAATTCCTTGAGATCCTTGGTGTTTACAATCCAACTCCACGCGGTAACGACAAAAAAGTCGAGCTAGATCTAGCAAAAGTAGATGCTTGGATCAAAAAAGGTGCACAACCTACTGACCGTGTGAAACACGTTATTAAGTTGGCCCAAGGTAAATAAATAGTTGGCATCTGAGTGATATGCGATAAAATATCACTTAGATAACTGCTGTTGGGGGTAATATGGATAGCTTGAAAGACCTCGTTGAATTCATGGCGAAGTCCCTTGTTGATAAGCCTGAGAATGTTGAAGTGGATGAAATTCCAGGTCAGCAAACGACTCTACTTGCACTTAAAGTAGATAAAGAAGATCTTGGTAAGGTTATCGGTAAACAAGGTAAAACTGCAGCTGCGATGAGAACAATCATCCGCGCGGCAGGTACTAAACTGAATAAACGCTATCACTTGGATATCGTTGAATAGTATTCAGACATATTAAAATTTAGATTCTTAGGGAAGGGGTTGTGTTACACAACCCCTTTCTGTTTCTTGAGGTACTTATGAAATTGGTTGGAAAAGTCAGAGAAGCCCATGGTTTGAAGGGCGATCTTTATGTTCTTATTTTCTCAGGCGAAATCGCTTGGGCAAAACGTATGAAGAAATTCGTTCTTCAAGGTAAAGATGGTTCTACAAACGAATACACTGTCGAGCGCACGAAACCTTTCAAAAAAGGTTTGATCGTGAAAGCTGCTGAGATCGCGGATCGCACGGCTGCTGAAGGTGTTGAACACATGGAATTCTTGATCGAAGACGACCTGATGATTTCTAAACCCGGGGAGACAATCTACCTGGCAGAAATCAAAAACTTCAAATTGAAAGACACAGAACAAAACATCCTGGGCGAAATCGTGGATTTCTCCAGCAATGGCGTTCAAGATCTTTTGGTTGTTGAAGCGAACGGCAAAAAAGTTGAAGTTCCTTTCGTTGATGCTTTCATCAAAAAAATCGATTTCAAACACCAAGCTGTGGTGATGGACCTACCAGAAGGCTTGTTCGACCTCGAGAACGCTTAAATGCTCAAAGTCGATGTGATCACTCTTTTCCCAGAGATGATTGAGAGCGCTGTTTGTTACGGCGTTCTGGGGCAGGCTCTCAAGAGTGATCGACTGGCCGTTGCAGCTCACACACCTCGTGAGTTCGCGGTGGATCGCCACAAGACTGTGGATGATCGTCCATTCGGTGGTGGTGACGGCATGATTATGCTCGCCGAAACCCTGGAAAAAACAATTCAAAAAGTGAAACATAAAAATTCAAAGGTGATTTATATGTCTCCGCAAGGAGAAGTGCTCACTGATGAAAAGGCCCGCGCCCTTGCCACAGAAGAACATCTGGTTTTGATTTGTGGGCGCTATGGCGGGATCGATCAACGCATTATTACTTCCTACGTCGACGAAGAGATCTCTATTGGAGATTACGTTTTGTCGGGCGGGGAGTTGGGGGCTTTGGTTGTCGTGGATGCGGTGTCACGCTTTATTCCTGGAGTTCTGGGGCATAATGAAAGCGCTGACAAAGACAGCTTCTCTGTGAGTTCTGGCGGGCTATTAGAGCATCCTAACTTCACTCGTCCGCGAGAATTTCAAGGTGTGGCCGTTCCCGAAGTTTTGCTAGGTGGGAATCACAAATTGATCGGGGAGTGGAAAGACAAGGTTTCCGCATTGGTCACTTTGGTGAAGCGTCCTGATTTATTTCAGGCATACTTGGAAAAACAGAACGAGCAGTATCGTTCACTTAAGAAAAAGAAAAAAGAAGCTCCCCTAAAAGAGCTTAAAAAATTTTGGATGAATTTGTCTGAGCAGGAGCGCCAGTCTTTGGGGCTTACTGAACTCAGTGAGGAAGACTTCAATGGCTGAAAACTCTGTCTATGTTCCACGTCTGGCAATCGGCCTGGTTCATTACCCGGTCCGTGACCGTCAGAACAAAACTGTCGCTACCAACATCACGAATTTCGATATTCATGACATTGCGAGAGCGGCTCAAACTTTCGGGGTGGAAAAATATTACATCATCCATCCTATGCAGGAGCAGCTGATGTTCGTAGACCGCGTTCTGGATCACTGGAGAACGGGGCAAGGCTCCAAGTTCAATCCCATGAGAAAAACGGCCCTAGGCACGGTTAAAGCGATTGAGAGCGTAGAAAAGGCACTAGAAGACTGGAATACGCCTGATACTTTGCTTATTTCGACTTCAGCTCGAGATGAGGGCCTGAAAAAATACTCGTTTAGCGAGTTGCGTCATGAAATGCACGTAGAAAAAAAGCCCGTCTTCATGTTATTTGGTACTGGCAACGGCATGACTACAGAGCTTCTAAGATCCTGCTCCGGCGTTTTAGAAAGCATCCGAGGGGCACCTCCCCAGGACTATCGCCATCTCTCCGTGAGATCGGCAGTAAGTATCTGTCTTGACCGCGTAATGGGTCCATGGTAGACCCTTGTTTTACTTTTTGAATATTTGAATGGGCATAAGGGACTAAGCAATGGCTAAAGCTGTAAAAAAGACTGTTAAGACTGTAAAAGCAAAATCTGAAGTTAAAGAAACGAACCTAGTTCGTCGCGTGAGCATCAAAGCTGCTAACAAAAGCATCCAAGCTTTCGACTCTGGTGACACTGTTAACGTATACGTAAAAGTAAAAGAAGGCGAAAAAGAACGCGTTCAGCTTTACAAAGGTATCGTAACTAAAATCCAAGGTGCAGGCGCTGCGAAATCTTTCACAGTTCGTAAAATCTCTGCAGGCGTTGGCGTTGAAAGAACTTTCCCGTTCAACTCTCCAGCTTTGGACAAAGTTGAATTGGTTAACGTAGGTAAAGTACGTCGTTCTAAACTTTACTTCCTACGCAAACTTTCTGGTAAAGCTGCGAAAATCGAATCTGAATTGGTAGCTCAAACTGCAACTGCAGCTGAGTAGTTTCGATTTAAATTTCTAAATGAAATTTCCAAAAGACCTGATTCTAACGAGTCAGGTCTTTTTTTTTGTCCTGTGAATTTTGTGTTTTTGCGCATGCCGTTTTGAAGTGACCACTTAATTCGCCTCTGTCTAAAATCACTGAGCTTTAACTTTGAAGCATTCAGCAGCGGAATACGACAGCATGGCAAAGACTAAAACAGTTCAATCAAAATCTAAAAAATCCGTGAAAGCCGTCAAGGCGAAACGATCTGCTGTGAAGTATGCAGCTGTAGCGGGCGCGAAGTCCGTAAAGTCTGTGACCGTCGTTAAAGCTAAAAAAGCTGCGAAGCCTAAAAAGAACATCGATTTGCAAAAAGTGGAATGGCGAGATTTTTCTCCTACTCCTGTGATCGGTGTTGATGAAGTGGGGCGGGGTTGTTTGGCGGGGCCCGTGTATGCCGCAGCCGTGATTTTTGAATCAGAAGATTTGCAGGATTTGGTGACGGATTCTAAGCTTTTGTCCGAAGAACGTCGTGAAGAATTGGCGAAACTTATCAAAGAAAAACATAAAGTCGGCATCGGCTCTGCAAGTGTTGAAGAGATCGATGAACTGAATATTCTGCAAGCGTCTTTGCTTGCGATGAAACGCGCGATCGAAGCACTGGGTGTGACATCTGGGCATGTGTTGGTTGATGGAAATCAAAAGATTCCGAATCTGAAGGGCTTTCATCAAACGACAGTGATCAAAGGGGATTTGCGTGTGGCTCCAATTTCTGCGGCATCGATTGTTGCGAAGGTAACTCGTGACAACTTGATGAAAGAGTTGGGAGTGAAATTTCCAGTTTATGGCTTCGAAGGACACAAAGGGTACTCAACACCCGTGCACAAGCAATCCATCGTCGAACACGGACCGTGTGATCATCACCGCAAGTCCTTCGCCGGTGTTAAAGAATACCTTCGTTAAAAAGGCCTACTGGGCTCACGAACGCGGAGTTCAGTCAGAAGAGTTCGTTTCCAAATACTATATCAATCGAAATTATCAGTTACTTAAGCGGCGTGTGAAAACGCCGTATGCGGAAATTGATTTGCTCTTTCGAACACCAGACCGAAAAAATCTTTTAATGGTCGAAGTGAAAACGGCCAACCAAGCTACATTTTACAACGCACGAATTTCTCCGCGACAAAAATTTCGCTTAAAGGGCGCTGCGGTTTTTCTTGCCTCGCGATTCAACTGCCTCGTCGAAGTCCACTGGGCCTTCGTCACCCGATTCGGCGAAATCACTATCATAGACGATGTAACATAACGGCGGCAGCCGGCAGTGCTGGAGCGCCGGTCGGCGCGCAAGCTGAAGCAACTTTAAGTTTATCTAAGCAGTGATTTATACAAGGCGCGAACGCTGATGGATTAAATTTTTAGAAGCCGAATTGGTCGAGGGCTTCGGGTGGCATTGGAGGTTTTGGTGTTCCGTCGAAGTTGAACTCGGCGCTAAGGCGTAAGTTGGTGTCACCACCGGTCACCTGATCTTGGATCAGAGTGATCATCCAGCAATCGCCGGGTGGTTTGAATTGAGCGATATAGGCCCAGGATTTTGGATTGTCGGTGCTGCCTCTGGCATTCGCGTCGTAAACCAGGCGGCCCATAAGGTTTACGTAACGAGAAATAAATCCGGCGGAGAAAGCCCAATCTTCTGTACGGGTCGTGGGATCTACGGGTTTACCTGGAGAGATTTTGTACTGCTTAGTCAATGCGACTTGAGCAAACTGACCCATATCATTCAAGACGCGCACACGCGAGGATGCATTGGTGACGCCATGATAAGGATAGTAATTGAAGATAGAATAAGTCTGGAACCGCGCCAAGCGCACATCCAAGGTCGCACTTAAATCGGACCACGGCTCACCCTGGGCTTTATTGTTTTGAGTGCCGTCATAGGATTGGGCGAGCTTTAAATAACCGATCTGTTGATATTCAGGGCGATCGCTCAACCAGGTTTTTCTAATGATTTTATTTGTTAAAGCGAACGTCACCAGATTTCGATCGTACACGCGATCCGTGTAGTCGAATTGCAATCCATAGTCAGAAGCCAAGTCCAAATCGGAGATGGAATCAGTGGATGTGTAAGGGGCATCATTCACTTTACCCTGGCCATAGAATGGATGCATTCCTTGGTCGATCCAGGGAATGTTGGTATAGGAAATCTCGGGGATGATTTCGTGTTTATAACGAGTAGCCTTGGAATCCACCTGATCGCCATAAATACGACTGAAATCCATGCGCCCCGTTAGTTCTGTACGCGCATAACGACGGACGTAATTTTTTTGATCGCTGACTTCAAAGTTATAGTGCGTTTCGCGGTAGCTCACGCGGGGAAGAACGTCGACACCGTCTGAAACTTTGATCGGATAGGATAAAGTCGGTAAGAAGTCCAAACGCTGACCGGTACGAATAAGATCCGTCGCTGGATCATACACGCCATCGTACTTTTTTTGGCAACCCGGAGTATCTGACCACTGCGGATTTCCGCAGGTACTATCAACATAGCGAATTCTGTTTCCAGCCGCATCGGTGCCATAAACCATGTCGTCATAGGCTTGTCCGCTGCGTGCGAAATTTACGTAATCCAGATTAATGGTGTAGACGAAATTTGTTTCACCGATATTTTTTTCCACTTGCGACCAGCGAATTTCTGGAAGGCGGTGAACGGCGTCTTCATTTCCTGCCAAGGGATCTGCCTGCAAAATATTATAATAATAGGAAGTATCCACACTGGTGTGAGTGTCTTTGGTGTTTTTTGTGACAGAAACGCGGCTTTCCATGGCGGAGTCACCGTGATTCATGGTCTCCAATGGGAAGTCTTTAGGATACTGAAGGTCGCTGGCTAGATTTACGCTGGCACGATGAACGTAATCGTTCGGCATCGTCTGATAGTGATCGTATTTTACGTACCAACGCTCAAGTGGCGTGTTTTTATCTACAGGGGAGCGGTAGTCATTCAGACGTGGATCACGACCGAAGGCGCTATCGTAAAGTGTTGCGGTATTTAAAATTCCGCCACTGTCTTCGTTCAAAGCATAGCGGTATTCAAGCATCCCTTTAAGGCCACGCTTTTCGTAGTTCTTAAGAGTGATGGTGGCGTCGGTATTGCGAGAAATCGCCCAGAAGTACGGTTGGTAGAATGTAAAACCCCCGTTATCCGAAAGCTCCATCCCCGGAGTTAAAAGACCTGATTGGCGATCACTCTTCAGTGGAACCACCAGATACGGAAACCAGAAAACAGGAATGTCAGAGACTCTTAAGATCGCATTTTTAATATACGCATAGCCGCCCATTTCGGCGCGAATTGTCGAGCCGGAAAAACTCCAGGAAGCCGGGCAATTGGTACAAGTCGTATAGTCCGCGTTGCTGACGATGAATTCCTGATCGCTGGTTTTTTCCAGGATATTTCCCGAAAACGCCACAGGACCTGATGAAACATAGCCATCGTAGATGATGCCCGTGTTGTTTTCGTAATCAAGATTGATTCGAGAACCCGAGATGGTGTTCTTCATGTCGCTGATTTCAACGTTCCCAGTTAACTCTGTACGGTGAGTGCGCAGATGGACGATCGCTTTATCAGCGCGAATGTGTTGGCCTTGATAGACGATTTGCACATTGCCTTCAAGCTCAACCGTTTCATGTTCATTATCGCGGAACATGCTGTCAGCATTGAGCATTATGCCTTGAATTTTTGCTGCAGGTGCCGACGGGGAAGCCGCCGGAGTCGGTGTTGGTGTAGGAATCGGGTCTACGGCCAAAGCCAAAGATGACGTCACCAAAGACAGAACTAAAGATGAAAACAAGATGAACCAACGTAGATGCACCAAACTATGGTAGGGAGTCTTTAGCCCTTTGTCGAGCTTGAAATTTGGACTCAAAACGGCATGGATTTTCGCCGTTAAGTAAGAACCTGATCAGTGAAGAAGAAGGGATTATTCCATGGATTTGAAACTCGTTTTAGACGGGGATATTACGATTATTTCTTTGAGCGGCCGCATTGAGATCGAAAAAGCTCAATCATTCAAAAAAGCCTGCTTAACTGCTTTTGCCGATAAAAAAGTTGTCTTTTGCATGAAAAATTTAAATTTCGTAGGATCATCAGGCATTCAGTCATTTTTCGGTCTGTTAAATGAAATGAATGAATCCAAGCAATTGAATGTAAAAATCGCGGGATTGAATCCAGATTTCCAGCGCCTTTTTGCATTTTCTCAGTGCCCGGCGCTGGAAGTTCATGAAAGTATCGAAGGCGCACTACAAAGTTTCTAACCGCCTTCGCCTGGGCTTCGGCGGTCAAAACCGTCTATTTTCTTAGGTCGTTTAGTTTCTGACTGAGCTCAAGGTTGAGACGCTCCAAAGCAGCGGCTGCAGCCTTGAGTTTTTCGTTTTCTTCGTTCTTGGCATTCCACATATAGCGAAGGCTTTCGAGTTGCTCAAAATACTGGCGATTTTCTTTTTCCAGTTTTTGAATCGTCTCTTGATCTTGCACCACACGGATTTGTAAATCAGCGTGCTCTACGCCCAGTTTTTGATTCTGACGCGTAAGCTCACTCATGCGTTCTTGTTGGCGCGTGATCTCTTGCTCTAGGCGGTGGCGAATCTCTTCTTTGCTACGACGAACAACAACCAACTCATTTTCAAGAGTATCCTGGCGCTCCAGGGCCGAGTGAAGTTTTGCGGTCTTCACTTCAAGGTCTTCTTGAGCTTGATGTAGTACTTGAAGTTCTTTATTCATGCTCGCGATCTGGTCTTCATAATGTTGAACCATCTCTTGAGCTTTTTTATCAGATGTCTCGACTTGGTAACGAGCATTCTTAGTAACTTCAATCACTTGATGGCGAAGGTCACGAAGCAAAGCTTCGTTATGGTTCAGGCTTGATTCAAGTTCGCTGACCCGAACATCTTGAGCTGCTGAATATTCTTTCAACTGTTGGATGTAAGGTTTTACCTGAGTTTTGATGCGATCATGATATTTCTCATGACGGATGATATCCGCGGTCATCGCTCGGACTTTTTGCTCAAGAGCGCGCATTTTTTCGGTTTGGATTTCTTTCTCGCGCTCGATCTGATCAACTTTGTGTTTCCACATGTTGTCTTTTTCGCGCCAAACAAGAATTTGGTCCGTCACAGAAGATTGTGAAAGGCGGGCTTTCGCACTCTCTTCGCTGAGTCGTTGATTTTCATTTTCCAACAAAGAGAGTCGGCGAATTGCGACTTTAAGTCGCGCCATTAAATCTTCATTCTGGGAAATAAGGTTTTCCACAGTTGAGGATTTTAAGATCTCTTTTGGCAAATGACTGACGTCAGCTTTCTTTGGAAGCTCGTCGGGAAGTGGAATAGGAGCGTGCATGGGCTGCTGCTCGAATTCAAAGTCTAAATGTGCTAATTTCGCGCTCTGGAATTGTTCGGTGTCCATAGCCCTCCTCCATGAAGTCTAGGTCGCCCTAAATCCAGTTTCTCAGCCTGATACATTTCCGTCAAACCAAAGGCTTAAGACTAGACCAAGATCGTGTGAAATAGGCTTTATGCTTTGATATTAAAGTCCGAAAAGTAACCCATGGCTGTTCCAGCATTAAAAGACAATGCCGCTGTGGCATCAGAAATTAAGAAGATCGACGACACGGGCCTATTTGATATGGGCAAGGTGGATAGTTCTGAGTTGGGAAGTCCAGAGTCTTTCCGCTATAAAATTCTGACATTGGTGTTGGGTGAAAGATACGACCGGGCTATTGAAGAGTTGAAAGACTTTTTGGATGAGCCGTCGGACTATCCAGATTTCAAAGCTAAAATCACCAGATTCATCCATCACGGGATTGATTTGATCTATGCGATTAAGGCCAAACGTGGATTCCCGGGAATCAATTCATTGACTCGCGCCAAGCAGCAAGAGCTTCGCGAGAAATTTAAAGAGCACTTTAAAGAGCTTCAATATATCCTTAAAACTATTGAAAAAATTCAAACAGATTTGCGAATTGCGGATGCTCGTTCCACGATTTATGTGGTGCGTGCGCTGTGCGCGGCCTCTCTCGGAATCATTATTTTGGCGTTCTGGTTGGATATCGTTCACGGTCTCGCGCAAACGAGTGTGATTGTTTTTGATGATGCCTTCGGGCGGCTGGCAAACTGGCTGGTTGAACTCGTCGGACTTTAATAAAAAAAAGCCACCCATCAGGTGGCTTTTTCGTTTCAAATTACTTCTTAATTGTTCTGTAGACTTCTTCCAGGATAGGTTTCGATTGCCCACCGCTAAGAAGTTTTCCGTTTACAAAAACTGTCGGCGTCCCTTGAATTTGCGCATCGCCACCTTCTTTTGCCATGGAGGAAATCAACTCTTTGGTTGCAGGATCGTTTACGCACTTTTTTAAATCTTCCAAAGGAATTCCAACCTTTGTGGAGATTTGCTCAAGCATTTTGTCGATCAATTGAAGCTTGTACATCTCCATTTGATTTTCGAAAACAAAGTCATGAGCTTCCCAACCTTTTTTAGCGATTTGTTCCGAACACATGACCGAAGCTGCCAGGCCACAGCGAACGCCGTCTCCGCCACCACCCTGCATAGCTGGGTTGCACGTTGGATCCAATGGGAAAGGTTTGAAAACCAATTTCACATCTGGATGAGCTTTTACGAAGGCGTGGATGGGAGGAGCTGCGTCTTTACAGTGTGGGCAAAGGAAGTCTGCAAACTCAACAATTGTCATCACCACTGGTTCTGAACCTGATTGAAGAACGAGGCCCTTAGCGACATCGAATTTTTGCTCGGGTGATGGAATCCAAGAGCGAACCTTGTCCTGGGTCATTTTTTGTAAATCCCCGAAGCCTTGGCTTTCCATGTACATAAGGTTGGCAACGAAAGCGAAGACCGGAATGCAGATCAAAGAGCCCAAGATCCAGCGATCTGTGACGAAAATGTCTTTAATGTCGTCAGTAAGATTGCGAACAGACAAACCCTCTGCGCCTTTAAGGGCACCAACGAATGTGATAATCGAAAGAACATAGGTGCCGATGCAAACCAGGCAATAGGCAGTCATTGCTGTTGCGGAAATCACGCCCATAATAACTGATCCTAAAAGGACCAAGCTTGCCATTAAGAACGTGTAGCGTGAAGTTTTGTCAGGATCTTGAGTTAAATTCCAACGAGTTACGCTTAAAAGGAAAAGTAAAATAACATTTGTTACCAAACCCCAAAGAGCAACGGGGATTCCCAGGAAGGAAGCAAATTTGCTGGCCGTCACGGTGTCGCAATTAAATGTTGCACTGACATTACAGAAAGAAGTTCCCGTCAATGTTCCGAACTTCACTGCATAGAAGTGTTGAGTCAGGTAAGCGTGGCAGCCGATCGCGATCAAAGTTGCCAAAAGAGCGACAGTAAGGAAGACATTTTTATTCGAAGTTTGTTTCATGCCTTATTCAATCTTAGATTCGTGTTTGAAATCAATAAATTTTATGTAAAAATTGAAGGGCTATCAAGGAAGACAGCTTTGAACGACATACAGAAATGGATACGCATTCGTAAAGATCTCTATTTGCAGATGGAGAAACAAGTCCGTCATCGTCTGGGGGAAGATACTCCAGAGTTGATGCGTTATCATAAAACCTATCAAGGTGAATTTGCGCGCAAATGGCAGCCGGCGGCACCGACCGACCTTTGGGAGCAGATTGCAAATTCTCAGGTAGTTCTCATGGGGGATTTTCACGCCCTTCATCAATCGCAAAAAGCGCAGCTTCGCGTCTTAAGAAATATTCCTAAGGACCGTAAGACAGTTTTGGCTGTGGAATTTTTTGATGCCGCTGACCAGCCGAAAATTGATAAATTCATGCAAGGTAAAATGGCTGAAAAGGATTTTTTAAAAGCCATTAAATGGGAAACTCGCTGGGGTTTTCCATGGGAGCATTACCGTCCCCTTTTGCGCTATGCTCAGAAACATAAGATTTCTGTCTATGGTCTTAACAAGTCTTTCGCGAAAAGGAACGCCACGACTTTGAAATCACGGGATGTTTTTGCGGGTAAAAAAATCGCGGAACTGACCAAGGCTCATCCAGAGAGTTTGATATTTGTGATATATGGCGATTTGCATCTGGCTTCAGCGCACATTCCCGCTGAGATTCAAAAAAATCTGGGGAAGCCTTTTGCGAAAAGCGTGCTGAGTATATTTCAAAATGCGGAAAAAATTTATTTCCAGCTTTTGAATCAGGGCTCAGAGGGAAACACCGATTTGATCCGCATCAATCGCAATACGTTTTGCCTGATGAGCGTCCCGCCTTGGGTGAAATGGCAAAACTATTTGATGTATCTGGAGCAAACTTACGATGAGGGTTTGCAGTTTCAAAGTGAAGATGACGATGATTGGGATGAGGACGAGGATTCTGATTTTGCGCCAGTTGATTTCACCGATCATATTGGCCGCTATGTTAAGATCATGGCGGAAGAGTTAGGCTTGGATGTTTCTTTATCGGCGTTGTCCGTGTACTCGGCAAATGATGATTCCTTTTGGACTCAGGTGCGCGAACATTACGATGCGAAAAAGCAAATGTGGATTCAGCGCCTGATCGAGGATGAGTACTCTTTCTATCTGCCGGAAATCAGCGCCGCTTATCTTGCCCGAGGAACCGTGAATCATGCGGCAACTCTTGCGATGCAATACATTCATGCACAGGTGAGTGGAAGTAAAACGTTGTTTTCGGAAATGCCCCAGGATTTTTTACGTTGGATTTGGATGGAGGCGGTGGCCTATTTTGGATCGAAGATGATCAATCCAAAAAGAAAAACGGATACCATCGCTGATATTAAAGCCAGCTTGGTTCATAAAGATTCATCAGATATCGGCAAGGAAGCTTTGCAGCTGTCGCTCGCGCAAAAAATGCATGAGCTCATGGTAATTACGGGGGTGCCCGGACATAAGCTTCAAGCTAAACCTCGTCGCAAAGCGAGCTATATGGTGGCGGCGACGTTGCTTGGTGGCATGATGGGGGAGCGTCTGTTCTTTGGCTATCAGAAAAAGCTTTTAAAGACCGCTACCATGGCCTCTTTCATTCAAAAACCGATGGATAATAAAAACTTCGAAGTGGCTTACTATGGCATGCTGGAAGTTGTGGAATCATTGCCAACCCCGTTTCACAGTAAAAAGGAAAAACTATGAAGAAAACCTGGTTTCGCAGTGTTCAATTGAAGCCCCTGGGGCCATTCAGTTTGGAAGAGATGCGCGCTTTTATTCATCGGGGTGAAGTCGGCTTATTGGATTTAGTTTTGGACGAGAGTCAAGGCGATGTGTGGAAGCCTGCCGCCGAGTGGAGTGCTTTTGAACTTTCTTTGTTTCCAGCAGCTCAGTCATTTATTCCGGGAATGGAGGTTGATGAAAGCATCCCGGAATGGGTGGTTTTGGTGGAGCAGAAAGGTGCGACTCCGCTTCAAGAAGGACCTTATTCGATTTTCAATATTAAGAACGGCATTCGCTCAGGAAAATTTTCGCCCTATCAGCATATTTGGAAAAGTGGCCTCAGCGGATGGTGTCAGATCAAAGATCGTCCCGAATTTTATGCGTCAATTACTTCGGAACAGTTAAGTCCCGAAGAAACTAATTAAGCGCGTCTTTAAGGTCTTTGCCTGGTTTAAAGCGAGGGACGTGGGCGCTTGGGATTTTAACCACTTGCCCAGTTTTTGGATTGCGACCCTGGCGAGGTTTTCGGGTGGTTTTTGAAAACGTGCCAAAACCCACAAGTTTTACTTCGTCACCCTTTTTAAGGGCTTCTTGAATTACACGAAGGGTAGCGTCAAGGATATTTTCTGATTGAGCTTTCGTGGATTTTGTACGTTCAGCGATGATTTCGATCAGTTGAGCTTTGTTCATTGCTAATATCCTTTGGATTGCAGGGGATCGACACTAAATTTTGCTAAGAAATTGGTCAAGTTAAAATTAGAAATGGGGAGTGTTTTTCGATGAAGAATTTGTTTCGTGCCTTGTTGATTTTGTTATTTCCATTGACTTTATCTGCGCAACAAAAAGTTGCTGCTCAGCTGTATGGTTTGAAGTCTGAACGAAAGCAAAAGCTCTATGATCTGACGATTGGTTTTTCGCAGCAGGGGCCGGATATCCTTGTGCAGAGCGATTTTCGTGACACAGATGGAAAAACTGTTGTGACCGAAAAAGGTGTTGTCGCGGGTGATAAAATTCTTCGTTATGAAATTGTAAGATCTCAAACTCAGGAAAAAGGCACCATCGTGGTTGAAGGCGATAAAATCAAATTCGAATACGAAGGAGCGGATGGCAAGAAAAAAACTGCTGAAGAAAAAGCAAAGGGCTTGATTGTTTGTTCTTCCAGTTTTGCGTTGTTTGTAAAATCTCATTTCGAGCAATTGAAAAAGGGTGACGAGATCAGCATTCGATTTGCGGTGTGGGATCGATTGGAAACCGTGGGTTTCACGCTTCGCAATCTGGGATTCAAGGAAATTGACGGCGAAAAAGTGATGGAAGTGCAAATGAAGCCAACGAGCTTTGTGATTGCCGCCTTAGTCGATCCAGTGCATTTCTGGTTTGCTGAAAAAGACCAAACTTTACGAGTGATGAAGGGCCGCGTGGCTCCCAAGCAGATGAAGGATGGGAAGTGGAAAGACCTCGACGCTGAGGTGGTCTACACCATGGTCCAGACTCCAGTCTCAAAATAATACAGTCTCAATTTTTACCTGTTTCCCGCCGATAAGTGGGGCATGAAGAATCAGAACTCTCTTTTTGTAGTTTTCTGTTTGTGCCTTACGATCGGCATTGTTGCGGTCTATGGAGTGCTTGTTGGGCACTTTAATGGTCATCAGAAATATGAAATTCAAATCTCCGCTCTCAATAAGAAAGTTGAGAAGGAGCAATTCAATAATTCTTTGTTAAGTTATCAACTTAAAGATTTTCAGCAAACCGTTGCTCAAACTCTTCCAGATAACAAAACGCTGCAGGCAAAGTTTGAAGTAAGCAATCTGGCGTCTGCCGTCCGTTCTCCTGCGAGTGAATCTGCTATTGATTTGTCACCTATTATTTTTGAGCGTGCCAAGAAATACTTCACGCAGCAAAGTTATGATAAAGCCATTAAAGAATTTAACAACTTACTGGATAAGTATCCACTGAGTTCTCACGGTGTTGAAGCGCACTTTTTCATCGCGGAAAGTTACTTCTTAAAAAAGGATTTCCGCAATTCATTGGCGACCATTGATGATATGGTGACTCAGTATCCTGACAATGACCTGACAGGTTTCATTTTGCTTCGCATGGGGCAAATCAGTGAAATCAACAATCAGGTGGACGAAGCGTCTGAGGTTTATAACACCGTTCTAAAAAACTTCAAAAACGAAGATCTTCGTAAACAGGCCCGTAAGCTTGCTCAAAGCGTGGAATTTAAATAATGAAGAAGGTCTTTCAGATTCTTCTTTTTGTGATGGCATTTCAGATGGAGGTTCGGGTTCGCGCCTCTGCAGATACATTGCAACAGCCGACCGGTTGTTTGAAGTCTGCCGACAGCTGTGCGATTCACGTCCTGAATTCACCGTTTCACTTAAAACAAGAAGAGCTGGAATTGCACTCTGCTGAAGGCTCCACACTGATGCGTTTGTCCCAGGATCAATGGCGCTTGGTAAAAGGCGTTTTGTGGGTGGAAGAAGCTCCGCAGGTTGCAGTTGAAACGCCCTATGCGACGGCCAAAGCTGCTCATGGCCAGTACTGGTTGATAGATCGTGGAGATAAACTTGTTATTCGTAATATCAACGCTGACTTAACTGTTGTCTTAAGAGATGGCAAAAAGTTGGAAGTGCCGGGGGGCTTTGAGTTCTGGGTTTCTGGAATCAACTCTAAAGGTAAAAACGAATACGCCATGATTCAAACCGTGGATATGAAAGACCACTTGGTGCTTTGGAATAAATTGTTCAAAGGCACGAAAGAGCAGTTTAAAACCGAGGTCACTGAGCTTCGTGAAAACTGGAAAGATTTGGCGGAACGTGGTGGCAGCCTTTATGAAAAGATAGCCCTTCGTCAGATCGCCTCCATCCAGGAAAGCCAGCGAATCGAAGCGGAGAAAAAGCGCCAAGCCCAAGCGGAGCGCCAGAAAACCCGTGAATTGATGTACAAACGCGCCTTCGACAGATAACTTCATTAAAACCTAGGTCCTGATTTTATTTCTGAAACTCATAGTCCTGAAGTTTCTTCCGGCTGCACATGCTATTCTGCAGGCTGGGAGGATACGGATGTCTTCTATTTCATCAGACCGCGCGCGCCAGGACGAAACAATCAGACAGACTCGTGAAGAGTACGAAAATCGGGAAACCGAGAATGCCAAGCGCCGTAATGCGGAAATCAAACGCCTTGAAAAACGTTATCATGACGATGTTAAAGCCATTACCGATAACTATGAAAGCAAGATTGATACTCTGAAAGAACGTAATCGTGAGTCGCTGACCGAAAAAGACTTCGATAACAATCGTAAGATCGATGAAGTTCGCAACACGTATCGCGAATCTTTGCGTAATAAAACGGAAGAGGCTTACAATGACCGGGCTCTTTTGCGTCAGTCCTATGAAGCGCAAATTGATAAGCAGAAAAAGGTCAATGACTCTCAAAAAGAAAATCTAACAGGGCAGTTGAATACGGAAATTAAAAATCGTGATGATCAATTGCAACGCATGACCGATGAAAATCGTGAGCGTGCACGTCAGGATGTGGCTAAAAACGCCCGACGCTTGAATAATGCCCATGAAAAAGAAAGAGATGCGATGGCGAGTTCTCATCAACAGGAACTTGCAACAAAAAATCGTGCGACCAATGAAATGCGCAAATCCTATGAGTCTCGTTTGAAAGAAAGCGAGCGCATGCGCAATGATCAGAAAGAATCTCTTCAGCAGAAGATTGCCGACGTCATTACGAATGATAAAGAAATGTATTCCGATAACTTGAACATGAAACAGGAAGTGATGAACTCCGAGTTAAATCGTGTTCGCGACAAGTATCATAATGCTTTGGATGATAAAATGCAGTCCATCGACAATCAGAATGCAGATTTCCGTGATACTGTGAACGAGCGTATCTCGACTCAAGTTCGTTCTAAAGACTCACAAATTCAACGTCTGAACAGTCGACTGAATAATGAAATGGCCAAGAATGAAAAATTGCGCGGGATCGAGCGAAAAAACCTGACTCAGGCCTATGAAAAGCAAATGGACATTGTTGAACAGCGTCGTGAAGATGCCGTCAATGATATGCGTGAATTAACAAATGAGCGCATTGACAAAATGAATCAAAAAAATGCGCAGCTTTTACATAACGTGGACCGTGAATATCAATCTCAGGCCAACGTTACGAACTCGCGTATGTCAGCAGATCGCGAGATGATGAAAGCGTCCCACCAGGATCAAATGATCCAGGTGAACAACTCTGCTGAAACACGGGTTAAAAAGATCACGGATCTGTCTAATAAAAATGCAAAAAAATTAGGCGAATACTATGGTAGTTCTTTGGATCAAATGGAAGAGAACTATAACCAGCGTATGGAAGGTCAGCGTCAGCGTTTCACAGAAGACCAAGTGGCTAATAACAAAGCCATGACGGAACGTTTCCGTGGTATGGAGCAGAGCTTCAATGCAAAGCTTGAGCAAACGGTGAAGACATACGAGGACAAATTGTCGTCGTTGAAAGATAATCAAGACCGTGAAATTAAACGTCTTGAGAAGTTGTACTCACAGCGTATGCAAGATCAAGGCAAAGCGAACAAGAATGAGAAAGATTCCGTAGCTATGCAGTATGAAGCAAAGCTTGCGCAACTCACTGAGTCGCACAACGATCAGATTGAGAGAATGAATAGACGCCACCAGGAGGATATGCAAAACTTATCTGTAAAGATGAGTTCATACTCTAGGAAGGCATAGGTTCATGCTAGCAGATCGACGAGCGAAAATTGTGGCGACCATTGGGCCGTCAACTCGTGATGAGAAAAATCTAGAAAAAGCAATTAAGGCGGGCATGAATGTGGCTCGCCTTAACTTTTCCCACGGTGCACATGAAGATCACCTGAAGGTGATTCACTCACTTCGTAAACTTTCAAAAGAGTTGAATGCACCTGTGACGATCCTTCAGGATTTACAGGGTCCGAAGGTTCGCGTTGGTAAAATTGAAGGCGGGAAGATTGAAATCAAACCCGGCGAGAAATTTACTTTCACCACAGCACCTATCTTGGGTCGCCAGGGCCTGATCCCCTCTGACTTTAAAGAATTGCCAATGGCCTGTACTCCAGGCACACGCATCTTGTTGGATGACGGCTTGATGCAAGTTGAAGTGTTGCAGGTTCGTGGCGAAGAAGTCGACGTTGTCGTGATCGATGGCGGTATCCTGAAAGATCGCAAAGGCATGAACTTGCCAGGTGTGAATCTTCCCGTTGATCCGATGACTCCGAAAGATTTGGAAGATCTGGAATTTGGTATCGCGAACAAAGTAGATTATATCGCTTTAAGTTTCGTGCGCCATGCTCGTGATATTCGTAAGCTTCGCGAAATCATCGAATCCCGTGGATCTCAGGCTAAAATCGTGGCGAAGATCGAAATGATCGAAGCGATTGAAAACTTGGAAGAGATCTGTCGTTTAAGTGATGCTGTGATGGTGGCCCGTGGTGACCTGGCTGTTGAAGTCGGTCAAAGCCGTTTGCCGGGCTTCCAGAAGCGTATCATCAATGTTTGTAACCAATTGGGTCGTCCGGTTATCACTGCCACTCAAATGCTTGAGAGCATGATTGAAAACCCTCGTCCAACGCGTGCAGAGATCACTGACGTGGCGAATGCAGTTTTGGATGGTTCAGATGCCTTGATGCTTTCTGCAGAGTCTGCAAGCGGTAAGAATCCGTTTAAAGCGATTCGCACGATGCATGAGATTATTCTGGAAGTTGAGCGCAACGAAGAAGAATACTATAAGATTTCTTTGGAAAGCGAATTCTTAAGTACACCGGCTGCGATTGCGGCGAGTGCTTCCTTGAGTGCTTTGAAATTGAATGCGACGGCGATTATCTGTCTGACTAGCACAGGTAAAACAGCCAGTATCATTTCTGCTTTCCGTCCGAAGGCCCGCATTATTTCTATCACTCAGCACCAAGAGGTTCTGAACTCGATGGAGCTGAATTGGGGTATTCAAACTCACGCCATCAAGCCTTACAAAAACATGGAAGACATTTTGTTGGAAGTGGATCGTTTGTTAGTGACTCATGGTTTGTCGAAGACGGGTGACAAGGTCATTTTGACTTTGGGGCAACCGATTGCGAAGGGTGTGAAAACAAATTCTCTGTACGTCCACACAGTGGGCGGCGAAGATTTGACCAAGCTTCCGGATGAGCAATTGCCACTACGCTGTCAGGCTGATCCGAATATCGACTAAATTTCCTAAATACGAAAACGCAAAAGCCCTGGAGAAAACCAGGGCTTTTTTTATGCGCAGTACTGCCAGAAACGCGCGAGTCTGCAGATGCCTTTTGAAGGCGCTTTTAGCGGAGTTTACGCTTTAGGTTGTTGAGTAGTGTCCAATTGTTGGCTTGGGGTTCAACGAACGGAAGCTCCAGCATGACGAACACGCTGGAACCATCCATGATTTTTTCGTTGAGGTATTTCTTTTCGATTAAGCTGTTCACGTCGTCTGGCTTGATCAATTGACCGAATTCTTTAACGGATTCATTTTGGAGATCCACCAGGCTGACTTTGTTGAGGCCTTTTTTATCTGGCTCTACTTTTTTTCCAAAGTGAATAAGGGCATTTAGAACTCTGCATTCCTGCTCTGTTAAAGGATCTTTTTTGTCTTTTTCCTGTTTATAGATCCAGTCGTTATACCAATCCACAAACGCAAAAAGTTCTGCAGCCTTCATGTTGACGATTTTTTGAGTACCATCACCGCGATCTTCCTGAGTGGCGAATCCTAATTCTGTCAAAGCATTCACCAGGGAGTTCATTTTGTTCGTGGCTTCCTGGAAAATTTGGATCGTATAGTTACGAAGTAAGACCGAAGAAATGCTGACGCCGTTGGCTTCAGGTTTTCCATATTTATTGCAGACGAAGTTAAAGATCGACATCAACTTGTTGATCACATGTGGTGGAAAGCGTTCTTCGTCGGCATTGGCTGTTTCCAGCTGTTTTAATTTTTTATTGGATTCACGAATGGTCTCATTGAGATTTTTTAGAATCGCACGAACCCAAACCGGCAACTGATCAAGCTGCTTATTTAGAGATTCATAGGGGAGAGCAATAACTTCTGTTTCTTTGATCGCTTTAACATTGGCACTGCGAGGTTTGTTGTCGAACAAGCCCATTTCGCCAACCATGGAGCCGGGGCTGATTTCCGCCAGAGAAACCTCTGACTGTCCTTTGGTTTTTGTGACCGCAAGTAATCCGGATTTTATAATGTACATCGCGTCCGCAGGATCACCTTCGCGAAATAGGTAATTATCTTTTGCGATCTTTTTTGCCTCAGCCACGCACAGTTCCTTCCCGAGAAATTGTTGCATTTAGTATCTCGAAAAAACGGGCTGCGATCACTGGGAAAACTACGGACTAGACTTTAGCTAGCTGGATTAAAAGGTACGGCCTTACTTAACAAAGTAAGGCCGTACCTTTTAATCTCCAAAAAAAGCCCGAGGTGGTGTCCCCGGGCTCATTCATTGGAGAAAGTGTGTCCGTACCTTTTCTGTTTAGAAAGTCATCGCTTTGCAGTCAGGGGCGATTGTCATTTTGCCCTCTGTGGCTGCGAGTACTTTTTCGGGAGTCATATCGGGAGCATATTCTTTTAAAACGAAACCTTTATCAGTTACTTCGATCACGCCGAAATCGCTGACGATTTTCTTGATACACTTAATGCCTGTCAGTGGCAGAGTGCATTTCGTGCGAAGTTTGGAGTTTCCTTCTTTGTCTGTGTGTTGCATGGCTACGATAACGTTACGAGCGCCAGCAACAAGATCCATTGCTCCGCCCATGCCTTTTACCATTTTGCCTGGAACCATCCAATTCGCGATGGAACCTTCCTCATCCACTTCCATAGCGCCTAGAACCGTCAAGTCCACGTGGCCACCACGAATCATCGCAAAAGAGTCTGCACTGGAAAAGAAACTTGCACCGGGAACGGCTGTCACAGTTTGCTTACCTGCATTGACGAGATCGGCGTCGACTTTATCTTCGGTTGGGTAAGCACCCATTCCCAAAAGACCGTTTTCGCTCTGTAACATAACTGACATACCCTTAGGGATGTAGTTTGCTACCAAAGTTGGAATACCGATACCCAAATTCACGCAGTAACCATCTTGAACTTCTTGGGAAATTCTTTGTGCGATTTGTTCTCTTGTTAATGGCATGAATTACCCCTTGCTCACAGTGCGCTGTTCAATGCGTTTTTGATAATTCGTTCCCTGGAAAATTCTTTGGACGAATACGCCGGGAGTGTGAATTTGATCTGGATCTAATTCGCCGACCTCAACCAATTCTTCAACTTCGGCCACAGTGATTTTACCGGCAGTTGCGGCCATGGGGTTAAAGTTGCGCGCTGTTTTTCTGAAAACCAGGTTTCCGAACTTGTCACCCTTCCAGGCTTTGACCAGAGCGAAATCGCCAACGATACCGCGCTCAAGAACATAATCGCGACCATCGAAGTTCTTGATTTCTTTGCCTTCAGCTACCAATGTTCCGACTCCTGTTGGAGTGTAGAAGCCTGCGATACCCGCGCCACCAGCACGAATACGCTCAGCCAAGGTTCCTTGGGGGCAGAACTCAAGTTCTAATTCGCCGCTCATATATTGTTTTTCAAACAAAGCGTTTTCACCCACGTAAGATGAAACCATTTTTTTGATCTGACGTTTTTGCAAAAGCAATCCCAAACCAAAATCATCCACGCCGGCGTTGTTGGAAACGCAAGTGAGGTTTTTTACTCCGCGCTCAACCAAAGCTGCGATCGAGTTTTCCGGAATGCCGCAAAGACCAAAGCCACCAACGACCAAGGTCATTCCATCTTTCACGCCCTCAAGCGCTGACATGGCATCTTTATAAACTTTTTTGCTCATGATGTTTCTCCAAATTAAAAAGGCCACCCGGTGAGGGCAGCCTTTAGGGACTAGGCCTTTTCAATGATCAAGGCTACGGCTTCTCCACCACCAATACACAAAGTCGCAAGACCATAGCGTTTGTTGTGAGTGTGAAGAGCGTGAACCAAAGTCGTAAGAATACGAGCACCTGAAGCGCCGATCGGGTGACCGATAGCTACCGCGCCACCGTGAACGTTGACTTTAGCAGCTGGGATTTCCAGCTCTTTCATTGCTACTTGAGTAACAACTGCGAACGCTTCGTTGATCTCCCAAAGATCGATATCGCCAACTTTCAAGTTTGCTTTAGCCAACGCTTTTTTGATCGCGCCAACTGGTGCCGTTGTGAAGTATTTCGGTTCGTGGGCGAATGTGCCGTGAGCAACGATTTTAGCCAAAGGTTTTGCACCACGTTTTTTCGCTTCAGATTCAGACATCAAGACGTGGGCGGCACCACCGTCGTTGATTTTGGAAGCATTTGCCGCTGTGATTGTTCCGGCTTTATCGAAAGCGGGTTTCAAGCCAGGGATTTTATCAAAGTTCGTGTTGAATGGCTCTTCGTCTTTATCGATAACCACGTCGCCTTTGCGACCTGCAACTGTCACCGGAACGATTTCGTTTTTGAAAACGCCATCAGTCCAGGCTTTTTGTGCTTTTTTATAAGAGTCGACAGCGAAAGCATCTTGTTCTTCACGAGTGAAGTTATGTTCTTTTACGCAGATTTCTGCAGCATTACCCATATGGAAATTGTTGTAGGGATCCCAAAGACCGTCTTTGATCATGGAGTCAGTCATTTGCGTTGCGCCCATGCGGTAACCCGTACGAGAATTCTCAAGCAAGTGCGGAGCCAAAGTCATATTCTCTTGACCACCCGCGACTGCGATTTTCGTGTTACCCAATTGAATGTTATCAGCGGCAAGCATCACGGCTTTAAGACCAGAGCCGCAAACTTTATTGATCGTCATGCAGGGAGTGTTGTTGCTAAGGCCAGCAAAAAGAGCTGCTTGGCGAGCGGGAGCTTGTCCAACACCGGCAGTCAATACTTCACCCATGATCACTTCATCGATTTCATTCGGGGAAACATTTGCACGAGTTAGAGCTTCTTTAATCGCAGCTGCGCCTAGTTTAGGAGCAGGTACTGCACCGAAACCACCTTGAAAGGATGCGACAGGAGTTCTGACGCTGCTGACAATCACTACATTTTCCATAATTCACCTCTTCATGTTGAAAATCGTAAAAAAATTATCTTAAATAGAGTCTGAGTCAATATTTCAGAATTTGGAGACAACGCATGTCAGCGATCACGGTCATCTTGATGAGTCTTTTTGTTCAGCCTCTTTTTGCAGCCACGTTCGAGGCTCCGGTTCAAGAAGGCACTCGTTTGGTTCTTAAAGGTTTTGAAGCCCAGGTGCAACTTGTCGCGGTGCCAGGGGCCAATGCCGTAAAAATCTCTGGAGTGGACGAGTCAGGTATGGAAGGCGCTTACGTGGTGACTAAGAAAGATAATACCATCGAAGTCAGCATGAATGAATTCGGCAGCAAGAAAACCTGGATGAATATCTTGCCGAAAGCGAACTCTCAGATGAAAAAAATCGAAATTTCCGGGGCTGCGATTCCGGTGGAGATTCAGCTCAAAGGTGGTAGCGTCATTGCGCAAAAATGGAGCAAAGATCTGAAAGTGAGTATGACTTCAGGTCGCACCGTGACCTCCAATGGCACTGGCTCCCTGCAGCTTTACGTGCAAAAAGGTGAGATCAGCGTCAGCGATCATATCGGTCGCGTGAATGCCGACGGATATTCAGGTGTAATGAATCTAAAAAACATCCAGGGGGACATCGATGCGTCGATGTTTTCCGGTCAGTTGAATATCGAAAAAGTTCGTGGCTTTTTGTCACTTTCAACACAGCAGGCCACTGGAAAAGTGAACCAAGGTTCTGGCACAATCCAGTTTGAAAATGGCAAAGGCAGTTTGAATTTGCAGGCGTTCCAGGGGCGTCTTGAAGGACAAAACCAAGAAGGAAACGTCAGCATCACCATGGCGCTGGATTCGGAAGTGGATGTGAAATCCAAAGCAGGTCGCATTAATATCACATCACCAGCGGCTTCGGGGGCTAGCGTCAATCTGTATACGGTGGATGGTGAAATATTCGTTCCGAATGAATTGAAAGTGAACAAACTCAGCTCAGAGAAAAGTGTTCGTGGACGTCTGCGTGGCACGACACAAAGAGGGAGTATTTCTGTGCGCAGCCAAGAGGCGACAATTCTAGTGAAATGAGTTGACAGCCCAAGCTCTATGATTCAGGTATTTGAAGGTACATTCACCATCGTCAACTAGGTAAAATAATGGCAAAAATCGTTAAAAAGAAGCCCGCAGCAAAGACACCAGCAAAATCGGCTAAAAAAGCCCCAGTAAAAGCTGCGTCAAAACCTGCACCTAAAAAAGCAGCTCCGAAAACTGTTGTTAAGAAGAAGGTTGAAAAAGCTCCTGTAAAGGCAGCTCCAAAAAAACCGGAAGTTAAGAAAAAGGTCGAAGCAAAGGTTGAGCCTAAGGCAAAAGTTCCTGCGAAATCCGCAAAGGAAGTCAAAGAGACTAAAGCCGAAGTTGCAAAAAAAGAGAAAGTCGAGAAAAAGGCCGCGGCCGCTCCTGCGCCGGAAAAAACTGTAGCTCCTAAAAAAGATGCGAAAGCAGCTAAAAAAGGCGCGAAAGGTAAAGGCAAAGAAAAAGACGACTCTGAAATGGATGATGATTTTATCGCTGATGACGACATGATGGGCGATGAGATCGGGGAGTATGAAGAGGAACTTAAAGCCGTTGAAGAATCCGAAGAGGAGATCGACGTCGTTGAGGAATGGGCTCCTGAAGACAAAGACAAGTCAGACGAAGAAATCGTACTGACAGACGCTGAAGGCCGTCGTTACTGCCGCGCTCGCGATTGCGATCAAGTTGCGGTTGTTGATGTTTACTGCCGTTACCACTACCTCTTGTTTTGGAAGAAAATCCAAGTTCGTAAGAAGATCCTTACGGATGGTAAACTTGAGCGTTACGTTGAGGAATTGACGTCACGTTATCCAGATAAATTCCTAGAGATGATCCGTCGCGATTTGCGTACTGAGAAAGATTTCTTAGCTGCGATTCAGGAGCTTGAGATTGACGAATCAGGAGCAGAAAACGAGTTTGAAGAGGATACGAACGCCTTCATCGAAGAAGTGCGCGGAATGGGTGACTCCGGGTCTGGGGCCAGCGACGACGACGAGTACTAGTCGCGCACTGGCAAATCCGATTTACCTGCGTTGCTGCGTCGTCGCTGTACTGATAGTACAGCTTCCTCCTGGCGCCTTGTTAAATCGAATTTTCCAGCACGCTTAAATTTGATTATTGATTTGGGAAAGCCTCACTCTGACGAGTGGGGCTTTTTTTTTTGGCTGCTTTGCTGCTGCGCGCAAAGGGCCGCCTTTTGGGGGCGGGGGCGGGGGCGGGTATGGGAGGGTTGGGAGTGGGGGAATTGTTTGGGAAATCGTGGGGTTGTCATTTGTTAACTTTTTGTTGGTGGCGCGAGTGCTTGCGTCATGGAATTTTGTAGTACATATTTTGTTGCTATCTCGAACCCAGATTGGTACCAGTAGCCGCAAGTTACCTAAATATATGTCGGAAATACGGTCCGACGTTTCTACCTGCCACCATTAATGGCAGACTATTTGGAGATATAAATGAAGAACTTATTCGTTCTTTTCGCGATCCTTGTTGCTTCCGTTACTTCACACGCTCAAGAGCAATTTCCAATCGGGCCAGATCACAATCTGACTCCGGGTTCATTGTGCTCTCGTCCAAGCGAACACCGTTATCCAGAAGGTATCAACTACTGTGAGCGTGACGTTGATTCTGACGTTAAAAGAGGTCGTTTCGCAGCCTATGATCAATTGGGCTTCCGCACTCGACAAATGGATCGCCAAGATTTCAAAATCGACCACTACATCCCACTTTGCATGGGTGGATCTAACAACATCGATAACTTGTGGCCACAACACAAATCTGTGTACGAAGTTACAGATAAACTGGAACAAGTTCTTTGTGAAAAGATGGCTGAAGGCAAGCTTTTGCAAAAAGATGCCGTTCGTATCATCGTTCAAGCGAAAAACAACTTGGATCAAGTTCCTGCGATCCTAGCGCGCGCATACGCTCTATAATTGATTTAGTTATCTCTCTCGAGGGGTAAGGCTCACTTCCAGTATTAGGGGTGGGCCTTTTTCGTTTGGATGGTTAGTGGAAATCATCCCGTTAGAGGCAAAAAAAAGCTCCTTAGTGGAGCTTTTTTTTATTCCCGCTAAACATGCGCGGTCCTTTTTCATCGTCGTCATCAGAGTCTTCTTCGTCCTCTTCTGATTCTTCATCGTCATCATCGCGGGGAGGGCTGAGCTCTTCGCTTTTTTCCGCTCTGGAAAGAGCATCTTCGGATTCGGTTTCTTCGTAAATCATCGAGTCATCGTCAACGCCCAAAAGCTTGTTCGCTTCAGCTTCCAGACTGGAGTTTTCTGTGGAGAATTGAAGGTAAAGTTTTTTGCCTTGGAACGGGAACTCCTGCCACACGTAGGGGAAGTCCACTTCGCCTTCTTTTTCAAAGTATTCCATCATCATGGAGGCCGCGGCATCCACGCAATTGTGGATACGAGAAACGGCGTCTTGTTGTTCTTGAGAGTAGTTCATGGACACTTCAAAGTTCGCCTGTGCCAAGCGACCTTGTTCGTGATATCCAACGCGCAGCACAATCTCTTCGGTGTAGATACGACCTTCGATAATCAGTTCAGCTTCATCTAGGTATTGAGCGAAATTCTCGTTGAACACCGTTTGAATTTGATCTGAGTACTCTTTGGGGAAATTAGTCCATTTTTTGGAACTTTTCAGTCTTGGATTCATAGAGAGTGGCTCCTCGAACTTTGACATTTCTAAAGTGAACCTCTATAACTCACTTTCTTTGATGACACAAGAGGTAAGGACTCTCGGGAACCGAGAGGCAGAGGTAAGAACCGTGGATGAATTGAGCCAAAATCCTGAAATCACCAATCAAATTCAGAGTATGAATCAAGATGTCGGTCAGGGCCGTGGCGTCTACATTTCTACGTACGGTTGCCAGATGAACGTGAACGACACCGAACGTATGCACTCTCTTTTGGAAATGCAAAATTTCGTGCCTGTGCAAACTCCGGAAGAAGCGTCTTTGATCATTATCAATTCTTGCAGTGTTCGTGAAAAACCAGTGCATAAAGTTTATTCCGAGGTCGGAACTTTCAGAAAGATGAAAGAGAAAAATCCTGAGCTTCGCATTGGCGTTGGTGGCTGCGTGGGCCAGCAGGAAAAAGAAAATCTTATTAAAAATCAGCCGATGATCGATTTCGTTTTCGGAACGGATCAAATCGACAGTCTTCCGTATCTGGTGGCTGATAGCTTTATGGATCGTGAAAAGCGCATCAATGCTAAGTTTCAGCATCGTGCGCCTTATCACATCGAAACCATGGTTCGTAATCCAGGTGTCGCGACTTTCGTGAATATCACAAAAGGCTGCGATAATTTCTGTACGTTCTGTGTGGTGCCTTACACTCGTGGTCGCGAAAAATCTCGTCCTTTGCAGCATATCCTGACGGACATCCGTCATCTGGTGAAGCGCGGGATGAAGGAAGTGACGTTGCTGGGGCAAAACGTAAATTCTTATTCCGACAGCGATGTCGATTTTGCTGATTTGATGGCGAAAGTCGCAACAGAAACTGATGTGGAAAGAATTCGTTTTACGACATCTCATCCGAAAGACTTTAATCAAAAGCTTGCGGATACGATGGCGGCTCATCAGGATAAAATCATGGAGTATATCCATTTGCCATTCCAAAGCGGCAGCACGCGCGTATTAGCGCGTATGAATCGTATTTACACGCGTGAAGAGTATTTGGAAAAAATCGCGATGCTTCGCAAATCGATTCCGAATGTTGTTTTCTCGACCGACATCATCGTGGGCTTCCCGGGTGAGACGGAAGAGGACTTCCAGGATACGATGAACATGGTTCAAGAGGGTGGCTTTGAGACGATCTTTGCGTTCAAGTACTCCCCACGTCCATTTACGAAGGCTGCAAAATTCGAAGATCAAATTGCTGAAGAAGTAAAATCCGAGCGTTTGAATCGCCTGTTTGATATGCACGATAAAATGTCCTTTGAGCTTGTTAAAAGATACGAAGGCCAAGTCCTGAAAGTTTTGGTTGAAAATACGGACCGTGAAGAAGGAAAAGTTCACGGTCGCAGCACGGGTAACAAACTTGTTCACTTAAAAGGCTCTGCTGATTTGATCGGGAAAACTGTGGATGTTCGCATCACACGTGCTTTCCCGGCAACATTCCACGGAGAATTGGTTCAATAATGAAAGAACAAGTATTGGATCTGAACAATCTTAGAGCCGACATCATCTTCGCTGAGGAATCTCACGATGAAGAAACTTTTCACCAGGAAGACCTGGTGCAATTGTTTCCGTACGGTCTTTCTGTGACGGGGGATGTGTCTCGTCCGTTTTTATTGTTGAAAGATGCATCTCATGCTTACACCTTGCCAGTGGCGGTTTCGCCGATTGAAGCGGGTGTGGCTTTGTCTCAATCAAATAAAAGTATTGCTGAATCCACTCCTCACAAATTCACTCAGCTTTTGATGGAGTCTTTGGGGATTGAAGTGCGCCAGGCCGTGTTTGTGGAAATCAAGGGTGCCAATCAGTACGTTCGTCTTTATCTGACAGGACATCCAAAATCCAACTCGATCAAAGTGCGCGCGGATGAGGCGATGTCTTTGTGTCTGCACTTGAACACTCCGATTTTTGCGACAAAGAATTATATCGGTCGCTCGAAGGTAATGAGTGCAACTGTTGAGAGTAATTCCCACGTACTCCAAAACATGTCTGGCGAAAAGCCTAGATATCTAAATTAACATTTGAAAAATTGCTGTACTGCAAATTGTGTTAAGGCTCTGTTGTTGAAACAATAGAGCCATGATTCATCTACCACCACTAATTTACGATCTTGGGATAATTCTGGTAGTGGGCGCCTTGGTGACCCTGCTGTTTAAAAAGCTTCGCCAGCCACTGGTGCTGGGTTACCTTATTGCGGGTTTTCTGGTCAGTCAGCATTTTCCGTATCTTCCGACAATTCAAGATAAGGCCAATATTAATACATGGGCGGAGATCGGCGTTATCTTTCTGCTTTTTGGTTTGGGCCTGGAGTTCAGTTTTAAAAAATTGGTAAAAGTGGGTGGTTCAGCCGGCTTCACTGCTGTGTTTGAAGTGATTTTCATGGTGGGGTTGGGATACCTGGTGGGAAGGTTGCTGGGCTGGAACTCCATCGACAGCCTTTTCATGGGTGGAGTGCTTTCTATTTCATCAACCACTATCATTGTGCGCGCGTTCCAAGAGCTAAATATGAAAGGTCAGCGCTTTGTTGAGCTGGTCTTCGGTATTTTGATCGTCGAAGACATTGTCGCCGTTTTGCTTTTGGTCCTATTGCCTTCGCTGGCCATGAGTGAAGGGTTGAATATGGGGTCTCTAATGACGGTGACCCTGCGAATGGTGTTCTTTATTTTGTTATGGTTCGTTGTAGGGATTTTTCTTTTGCCAGTTTTCCTTCGCAAGATCCGAACGCTGCTTGAAGAAGAAACGACTTTGATTGTTTCTATCGCTCTTTGTTTCATGATGGTTGCGATCTCATCCTTGGCAGGATTCTCCCCAGCATTGGGTGCCTTTGTAATGGGATCACTTTTGGCAGAAACTCCCGAAGGCCACCATATCGAAAAGCTGATCAACCCCGTGAAAAATCTTTTTGCAGCGGTCTTTTTTGTTTCTGTGGGAACTATGATTGATCCGCAAATCATCATGGATAAACCCATCTTGATTCTGCTTCTGACTTTAGTGACGATTCTTGGTAAATTCCTAAGTACTTATCTTGGTGCATTGTTGACTGGGCAAAGTCGTAAAACCTCCATGCAGTCCGGAATGAGTCTGGCGCAAATTGGAGAGTTTTCTTTTATCATTGCGGCCTTGGGCACAACACTCAAAGTCACGAGTGATTTTATTTATCCTTTGGCGGTGGCGGTTTCTGCGGTCACAACCTTTACAACGCCTTATTTGATCAAAGCCTCGCCGTGGTTTACGGAAGCTATGGATCGTGTTTTGCCGGATCGTTTAAAAAAGGCGATGGACAACTATAAGTCATCTTTTGAACGTCAAGGAACTCGCAGTGTGGGTTCTTTATTGGCTGAAGCCTATGGAATGAAGATTATTTTGAATTCTGTGGTGATAGTGGCGTTGATGTTTGGATTTAAAAAGTTCGCTGCACAGTTTTTACAGAAAGCTCTGCCCGAATTCCAGCATGTGAATGGCGTCAGTTTAATGCTTTGTATGATCGTTTCGGCACCATTTTTCTGGGGCTTGGTCAAAGGACGTCCCTCAAAAAAAATGACCCAAGATCTGGATGTCATGGCCAAGCTTCGTCGCTTGATTCCAGGGGTGACCTTCGTGCGAGTGCTTTTGGCGATATTGTTGCTGGCGGGCTTGGTGGCGCAATTCGTTTCTTTGAAATTTGCGTCGGGTGCTTTGATCGGTTCGGTTTTAGTTATGGGTGTTCTCTCTTACCGATATGGTGAAAAAGTTTATAAGCTTTTCGAAGGGGAGTTCCTGTCTAATCTGACCGAAAAAGAGCGCGAAGAGATTTCTAAACGCGATGAGGTCACGCACCTTGCCCTGCCGTGGGATGCTTCGATCAGCGTTCTCGAAGTGGCAGTGGATTCCACATGGGCAGGGCGAACCTTGCGTGAATTAAAATTTAAAGAAAATTATTCTGTGACCATCGCTTCCGTCATCCGTGGAACTCGTCGATTTTTTGCACCTGCGGGGGATTTTATTCTTTGGCCCTTTGATAAAATCGTCTGCTTCGGCAGCGAGGCGGAATTGCTGGATTTAAATCACAAGGTGGAACAAGAAAAAAATCACAGATGGCAGGAAGCGGAAACACCGAAGTATCGTATGGGCTCTTTCGTCGTTCAAGATGAAGCGACTTATCTAGGCAAGACCATTCGCGAGAGTGGTATTAGGGAATCTAAAAAAATCCTGGTCGTTTGTGTGGAGCGCGGTAAGGAAAGAATTCTAGGACCCTCTGCTGGTACGGTTTTGCAGGCAGGTGATCTAGTCTGGTTTGTGTCGGAATAAATATCGACCGTACATGGGGAAAAAACGAAAATTAGAAAAGTATCTTTTAAAGTTTTGTATGAAAGGCTTCGGTCATGCTTACAAAGTCTTCGCCTAAGATTCTTTTTTTCTCCGCCTTTTTAGCTCTGGGGCTTTTCGCCGGTGGTTCTACCGCGATCACTCATTTGCAAACCCCCGAGACGCAATCAGAGACTCAAGACGGTGCCGTTGCCGCACGTGAAACTTCGGTCCCTGATTCTGAAGTGGCGATGAAGCCCTCCAATCCAAATTTTGGTCAAAGCATGGTTTGGATTCCTGGTGGGGAATTTTGGATGGGGAGTGACAATCCATCTGTTATCGATGCACAACCTCAGCATCGAGTCCGCGTCGACGGCTTTTGGATGGATCAGTATCTGGTGACCAATCGAGACTTTATGGATTTTGTAGAGCAGACGGGATATGAGACGGTCGCGGAAAGACGCTTGGATCCTAAGGATTATCCGGATTTACCACAGGAACTTCTGGTTCCGGGAGCCATTATTTTTAGTCCTCGCATTGAACGTACGGACTTAGGAATTTCGGGTTCTGTTTATTGGCGTTGGCAGCCGGGTGCAAATTGGCGACACCCCGAGGGGCCAGGAAGTGATTTACGTGGGCGTGAGTTGATGCCCGTGATTCATGTCTCGTATGCAGATGCTGAGGCTTATGCTCAGTTTCGTGGTAAGCGACTGCCTACGGAAGCGGAATGGGAATATGCTGCGCGTGGTGGACTGGATCGAATGCCCTTTAGCTGGGGCAAAGAGTTTCGGCCGCTGGGGAAATTCATGGCGAACACCTGGCAGGGAAATTTTCCTTATTTTGATTCGGCCGAAGACGGCTTTAAGGGACTTTCACCGGTGGGAAGCTTTCCACCGAATGGCTATGGACTGTATGACATGACTGGAAATGTTTGGCAGTGGGTGTCGGATTGGTATCGTGCCGATTATTTCAAAATGGTTGGAGATAAAGTTTCCTTCAATCCCCAGGGGCCTAAAAGTTCAGAAAAAGGTCCTGATCCCTCCTATAAAAAACGTGTGCAAAAAGGTGGCTCTTATCTGTGTACGGATTCTTTTTGTTCTAACTTAGATCCTGGTGCGCGTCGTCGTGGCGATGTGTGGAGTGGTTCTCCTCAGGTAGGTTTTCGACTGGTGACATCGGAACCTGCGAACGCCTCGTATAAGCAGCCAGCACAAAAATTTTCCCTCTATCGCTAAGCTTCTATGATAGGATTGGTTTCGAGGTTTTTATGAGCAGTCCTTTCGTCAAAGCACGTGGCAAAACACCGTTGGTCGCTGAAAAAGTTTTTATCGCTGATAACGCTCGCATCATTGGTGATGTCGAAATCGGCGAGAGTTCATCCATTTGGTACAATGTGACCATTCGTGGTGACGTTATGCCGATTAAATTGGGCAAAGAAGTGAATGTTCAAGATGGCAGCGTGATTCATGGAACATACGGAAAGTATGGAACGACATTGCATGATCGAGTCACTATTGGGCATTTAGTTATGTTGCACGGGTGTGAAGTCGGTCGTGCGACACTGGTGGGTATGGGTTCTATTTTGATGGATGGCGTAAAAGTGGGAGAGCATTGCTTGATTGGTGCCGGGTCTTTATTGACAGAAGGCACCGAAATTCCTCCACGCAGTCTGGTTATGGGGCGTCCTGCCAAAGTTAAACGCGCTTTAACGGATGAAGAAGTCGCTTTGCTGGAGAAGTCAGCAGACAATTATCTCCTCTATAAAACATGGTACGACGAGGTCTAGTCTTAACGAAACCCTGAAGGTCTTCTTGTTGAACTCTGAATTGATTCAACAGAGAATGATCTCAGGAGTTTTTTATGGAACGTGAAATCCCTTTAGCACTGACTTTCGACGATATCTTACTTCTTCCTCAATTCTCAGAAATTATTCCCACAGATGTGGTGCCAAGATCTTTTTTTGCACGGGATAAATTTTTAAATACGCCGATTGTTTCGGCAGCCATGGATACGGTCACCGAAAACCGCACCGCACGCGTGATGGCTCAATTTGGTGGTTTGGGGATCATCCATAAAAATTTCTCGATCGAGAAACAAGCGCTTGAAGTTGAAAAAGTAAAAAAATACGAAAGCGGCATGATCATGGATCCCATTACATTGGGGCCGGATCATCTGGTGCAAGAAGCTTTAGATTTGATGGAAAAATTTTCGATCAGTGGTGTTCCGATCACAGTGGATGGTTTGTTGGTGGGGATTCTGACAAACCGTGATTTACGCTTTGAAGAAAATTTCAATCAACCGATTCGCAACCTGATGACTCAAGAAAGTCTGGTCACGGCGAAAATGGGAACGACGCTTGAAGAAGCGAAAAAGATTTTGCAAAAACACCGTATCGAAAAACTTCCGGTGGTGGATGCAAAGGGTAAACTTAAAGGTCTGATCACAATCAAAGACATCGAAAAAGCCAAGAACTATCCGCAGGCGACGAAAGACAATCACGGTCGTTTGTTTGTAGGCGCTGCCATTGGCGTTGGAACTGACTCTGCGGAGCGTGCCGAAGCTTTGGTCACAGCTGGTGTCGACGTTTTGTGTGTGGATACAGCTCATGGTCATTCCAAAAATGTTTTGGACATGGTGAAACATGTTTCTAAGAAATATAAAGACGTCATTATCATTGCCGGAAATGTTGTCACAGCGGATGGCACGAAAGCTTTGATTGATGCGGGCGCTGACGTTGTAAAAGTCGGCGTGGGACCTGGAAGCATCTGTACAACGCGTGTGGTGGCTGGTGTCGGTATGCCGCAAATTACTGCGGTGATGGATTGTGCGCGTGTTGCGAAGGCTGCGGGCAAAACAATTATAGCCGACGGCGGTATTAAATTTTCTGGTGATATCACGAAGGCCTTAGCGTTGGGCGCCAACACCGTTATGATCGGTAACCTGCTTGCGGGTGCTGAAGAGTCACCAGGTGAAACAATCTTGTTCCAGGGACGTAGTTACAAAGTTTACCGTGGCATGGGTTCCATTGGAGCCATGGCTCGTGGTTCAAAAGATCGCTACGGACAAATGGATATCGAAGACAATGAGAAATTGGTTCCAGAAGGTATCGAAGGAAAAGTTGCTTACAAGGGGCCTGCTTCGGGAATTATTCATCAGCTTGTGGGTGGTTTGAAATCTGGTATGGGATATTTGGGCGCAGGCAATATTGATGAACTACAAAAACGGGCAAAATTTGTCCAAATCAGTGCTGCGGGTCTGCGTGAATCCCATGTGCATGATGTCAGCATCACCAAAGAAGCTCCGAACTATAGAATTGAAAGTTAATCATTATGCTACGTGGATTTATCATTTTGGATTTCGGTTCGCAATTCACTCAGCTGATTGCGCGCCGTTTGCGTGAAATGGGATATTACTCTGAGATTCATTCTTACCAATATCCCACAGAAGAAATCATCAAAAAGAAACCCTATGGAATCATTCTTAGCGGCGGACCGAATTCGGTTTATGAAACAGGATCTCCGCAAAGAAATATCCAGGAACTTCGTAACATAAGTCCTTTGTTTTGCGTTTGTTATGGAATGCAATTATTGACTCATTCTTTGGGTGGTAAAGTTACGAAAGCTCAGCATCGTGAGTACGGCCTTAATTATGTAACATGGACTGAAGTCGTAAAAGGTGTCCCGCAAAAACAGAAAGTCTGGATGAGTCACGGTGACGTCGTTGAAGCAGTTCCTGAGGGCTTTAAAGTCATTGCTCATTCTGATGGTGATCATCCGGCCGCGATGCGCGGAGAGAACGTCCTGGCGGTGCAATTCCATCCTGAGGTGGCTCACACAGAGCATGGTTTGGATTTATTGAAACATTTTACCGAAGATATGTGTAAAGCCCCTGCTGACTGGGATGCTCCACATATCAAAGATCATTTGATGGCAGACATTCGTCAAAAGGTTGCTCCTGATGATCATGTGTTGGTGGGGCTAAGTGGCGGTGTGGATTCCACTGTGGTTGCGACGTTACTGACGAAAGCGCTGGGTGCGGATCGTGTTCACTGCGTATTTGTCGATAATGGATTGCTTCGCAAAAATGAATATGAAAATGTCCTGCAAAGCTATCAGGGCTTGGGGTTGAATGTTCGCGGCGTTGATGCTTCGACGGAATTTATGACGGCCCTGGCTGGAAAAACAGATCCTGAGGATAAGCGAAAAGCCATTGGTCGCGTGTTTATTGAAGTGTTTGATAAGAGCTACGATAAATCACTTCCCATTAAATGGCTTGCTCAAGGAACGCTGTATCCGGATGTCATTGAAAGCGTTTCTTCTATCGGTGGCAGTGTGACCATCAAGTCTCATCACAACGTGGGTGGCTTGCCAGAAAAAATGAATTTAAAACTATTAGAGCCTGTACGTGAGCTTTTTAAAGATGAAGTGCGTGCAATGGGGGCGCAGCTGGGGCTTTCGAAAGAGCTGTTGTGGCGTCATCCCTTCCCGGGCCCTGGTCTTGCAATTCGTGTTTTGGGTGAAGTGACGCCTGAGAAATTGCAGATCTTGAAAGATGCGGATGATGTTTATATTTCGCAACTTCGCAAACATGGCTTGTACGATAAAATCTGGCAGGCTTTCTGCGTGCTCTTGCCTGTGAAAACGGTGGGCGTGCAGGGTGATTCCAGAACCTATGACCATGTTTTGGCATTGCGTGCGGTGACTTCCAGTGACGGCATGACGGCGGATTGGTATCCGTTCGAATTCACCTTCCTGCGCGAAGTTTCAAACCTGATTACGAATAAAGTAAAAGGTGTGAATCGCGTGGTCTATGACGTCACCAGTAAGCCTCCCGGCACGATTGAGTGGGAATAATTTTATTTAGTGCTGGTGGGTGTGCTCTTGCTTGGCATAATCCACCATGCCCTGGAAGTCGATAAGAACCACAGGTTCATTGCCCACGACCCAAGCATCATGTCCCGGAGGAATAAGTGAAACTTCACCGGGACCGCATTCGATCTCTTTTCCGTCATCCATTTTAATTCTTAAAATTCCCGCGACATGATACTGAAAGTGTGGAGCTTGACAGCTGTCAGTTTGGGCGATGGGTTTTACAGATTCAGACCATTTCCAGCCCGGTTGTAAAGTCGCACGACCCACGACAGCGCCATTAAAATCCAGCAGCTCCAAACGTCCCAACGGAAATTCACGGACTTCTTTTGTTTCAGAAAAATCCAAAGCTGTGATTGCACCCACGATATTGGAATTTTTATTAGACTGCTGCGGTTGAGACGAAAGATCGCTTTGCTGAACCATATTTACCTCCTTAAATAGGCGGATTTGATCCGCCATTTTTTTATTGAAGTCCGCATTCCAATTTAAATTTTTCCCAGTTTCCGATCTGAGTGGCGTCGGTGTGAATTGCGTCTGTGATCCGTCCACCACCACCCACAGCTGTGACATAGTTGCCGCTGATTGTTTGCAAAGCATAATAGCCACCGCCGATGGAGATGGTTTTAAATTTCTCCCACGCCTGGAGCTTCGTGGCATCTGAATGAATGACATCAGTGATGCGACCACCGCCGCTGACGGCTGTCAGATAATAGCCTTTCACGGTCTTGATTCCATAATTGATATAAGATTCTCCGTCACATGAATCCTCAAACGTGAACTTTTCCCAAGATCCAATTCTTTTGGCATCGGTATGAATCACATCTGTAATTCTTCCGCCGCCACCGACCGCGGTCACATAACGACCATTGTAAGTTTTAATTGCGCATTTAATAGGTCCATTGCAAGCCAGAGAAATGCTGGCTAAAGATTGCACGAACAACAGAGACAGTCCTCCCAGGACGAGTGTCTTTTTCATAGGTAATCACTCCTTGTTAGCGATGTCGTTGTGCCTATAGAAAACTCTTACTCCCGATTTCTTGCAAGGCCGGGATGTTGCAATGCAAATTGAATTTCAGCACAGCCGTATTGGTGGGAAAAAATCCGGGGAGTAGAATTTAAAAAGTCTTCTGACTTGGAGGCATCATGAAATCAATTTTTACTTTCTTGTTTCTTTTTTCCTTAGCTGCTCATTCGGAAACGGTGATATCAGGGCCGGCTGTGACTATCGGAGAGGGGCAAGCCTCAAGTTTCGTGAAGATGGATGAATCTGGCATGACCGCTTCATTGGGATTGGTGTTTTCAGGAAAATGTTTGCAGGGGCTGCCTGCAACTAAAGGTCATGATTATGAATACAGTCTTGATTTGCCCGAGGGAGTTTCTGTACCCCCATTTGATCATTTCACGATGAACTGGAACCCTCAGGGGCATGTGCCAGAAGAAATCTATGGAGTTCCACATTTTGATTTTCATTTTTATTTTATTACAAAACATGAGCGACACATGATTCTGTGTGATGGGACTGATAATGCGACTTGCATGAAACAACCCATCCCGGAATACATTCCTCCTTATTACATTTCCGGACCCGGCGGAGTGCCGATGATGGGATGGCATTGGGTGGATCTTCGTTCGCCAGAGTTCCATGGTCAGCCCTTTACCACGACTTATATTTACGGCTTTTATAACGGGGAAATGATTTTCTTAGAGCCCATGATGGCGCTTTCTTATTTGCAGACAAAACCGCAATTTACCAAAGAAGTTCCCCTACCAAGAAATGTGGCAAAACCGGGAAGCTATCCTGCCACGTACTCCCTGATGTATGACTCTGTCCAAGACCTTTATTGGTTGTCGCTGGAAAAGTTGACGAAACTCAACGGGAAGTAGTCACCACCACCTATGTGTTTTAACGACGGAGCTGGTGGATGACTTGGAACGTGATACATCTAAGTCATTCAAGAACTTAAATTAAATGGAGGTCCCATGAAGCGTTTCCAATGGGTTTTGCTTGCTATGGCATCAATGTCTGTCGTTGCGGTTGCAGCGGAACATATTTTCTTTCAAACCGCGGGAACTTCCGCTTTCGGTTATGTAAAAGATCTTAATAATCTTCGTCAGGTTAAAAAGGTCTTACAAAATTATGAATTGCTGGTGATGTACGGTCCGAGTGGTTCGCAAAATCTGTATTTGGTCGATAGTAAATTAACGACTCAGTATTCTTTGGATGTTGATGGCATCACTGGGAAATTAAAAATGGATGTGCGCTCGGGCGATAATCTGCAAATTCCCCTTTGGAATAAGTCTGAAGATGCAACGTCCATTGATTACGACCATGAGTTCGGTTTGGTCACCACGGGACTTTCGCAATGTTGTGGAGCCGCCACCGGTTATCGCGCCTATGACGTGAAAACGGGTTATCTGATTCTGTCCTTTAACTCCTTCTCGGTGGGAGGTGGCGCGGTTCAACATCCGTTTGTGCTGGATGTGCCTAACTCTGAGATGCCGCAACGATATATTGGTGTCGTCAGTGGTGATAGCACGCGGGATCAGGATTTCGTGACGCCAGCTCCAGGGATGGTGAAAACAGCGTTAGTAAAAATGGGAATTGTCGGTAAGTTTTATCAGCGTCTTCAACTGGATATGAAAGTTGCGGAGGGATATGCCCCAAGTATCTTGTCCGTCACAATGGAGAAAAATTCCAGCATTCCTGACAGTGGTAAAATTGAAATCAATAACGACGTGGCGACTCTTTGGAATATCGATGGCGGTACGGACCCCAATGCGATTCAGGGTGTTCAAATTAAAATCGTGGTGAATGGCGGTGAAGGGGATAAAACCGTGATTATTCCAGTTGTGAATGATCGTCTGAATCTTGACCAAGCGACAGTGCCCGAAGGCGTCAGTCTCAAGGCACAACCGCTGTAAAATCATTGCGCTTTCAAACGTTGCCTAGTCTTGCGAATCCCTGGGAGTTACACTATTATGTCTCATGCTTATTAATGTGACTCCTCTTCGCAAGTATCGTGATTTCCGCCTTTTATTTTTCGGACAAATGGTTTCTCTCTTAGGAAGTATGGTGACTTATGTTGCCATACCTTATGAGGTCTATGAATTGACGAAGGATAACTGGGTGGTCGGAATGTTGGGGTTGGCACAACTTCTTCCGGTGTTAATCTTTGGGATTTTGGGCGGCACTTATGCGGATCGCATGGATCGCCGTAAACTTCTACTGACTTCTGAAATCATAATGACACTGATTATTCTTGCGCAGGCTTTGAATGCGTGTCGTGAAAAACCTTCCGTTCCTTTGATCTTTGTTTTGGTCGCGATTTTCCAATCTGTCTTGGGTTTCCATCGTCCGGCAATGGAAGCAATGACGCAAAAAATCGTCGCACCGGAAGATTATCCCGCTGTCGGCGCCTTAGGAAGTTTTCGTTGGGCCACAGGCGCTATTGTAGGGCCCGCATTAGGTGGAGTGTTGATTGCAAAATTCGGCGTGAAGGGTGCTTACTTCTTTGACGTTGTGAGTTTTGCGGCAGCTTTCATTGCCTTGTGGATGATGAGCCGAATGCCGGCTCCGGAAAAAAGAGATGTGTCTCCTTTGGAAGATGCCAAAGCGGGTCTTAAGTATGCACTTTCAAAACCTGAGCTTGTCGGGACATATGTGATTGATATCGTGGCGATGGTTTTTGCTTTCCCCGTCGCACTATTTCCTGCGATGTCTGAAAATTGGGGAGGCGCGACGGCGGCTGGTGCCTTGTTTTCGGCGATGGCTGTGGGTTCTTTGATTATGACTTTGTTCAGTGGCTGGACTGGGAAAGTTCAACATCATGGACGAGCCGTGGTGATTGCTGCGACTTTGTGGTCAGTCTTCATTATTGGTGTGGGCTTTGCGCAAAACCTTTGGGTCGCCGTTTTATTTTTAGGTCTGGCGGGGGCGGCTGACATGATGAGTGGTTTATTCCGCGGTATTATTTGGAATCAAACCGTACCGAATGATTTGCGCGGTCGTTTGTCGGGGATTGAAATGATCTCTTACATGTCGGGGCCACTTTTAGGAAATGCACGGGCGGGATGGGTCGCTGCGAAATATTCTGTGCCTGTGAGTATTGCCAGTGGTGGTTTAATTTGTGCAGTTATGGTGGTTCTGACGGGGTTTATGCTCCCCCAGTTTTGGCGCTATAAGAGTCAAGGCAAAGATGAGCAAAAACTTATCCCCACAGAGGGGTTAACGCAAGGCTCCTAATTTGAATAAAGGGGCTGGCTAAGATAAGAATTTAACATGTCTTTTGTTCATTTACATGTCCATTCTGAGTACTCCCTTTTAGAAGCTGCTTGTCGGGTCAAAGCGATCGCGAAAAAAGCAGCCGCGATGAATATGCCTGCCGCCGCATTGACGGATAACGGGAACATGTTCGGCGCTGTTGAATTTTACTTTGCTTGTAAAGACAACAACGTCAAGCCACTGCTGGGATTGGATGCGTATCTTGCTCCCGGATCACGTTTAGAGAAAAAACAAGATCGCGATCAAGTGGCTCAGGGGCCACGTCGTTTGGTGTTCCTGGCGCAAAATACCAAGGGCTATCAAAATCTTTGTAAGCTTTCGACCATTGGTTACCAAGAGGGTTTTTATTGGAAACCTCGTATCGACTATGAAGTGATCAAAGAATACAATTCGGATTTGATTTGTTTAACGGGTGGACTTCGTGGCGAAGTCGCTGAAGCCTTCATGAAAGAAGGCGCGGATGCGGCGCTTGCGAAAATCCGTCAGCTGAAAGAAATCTTTGATGACCGCCTGTATTTGGAAATGTGCCGAACAGGTGTCCCTGAGTGGGATCAAATCAATCCTTTCTTGTTGGAAGCTTCTAAAATCACAGGGGTCCCTGTGGTTGCAAGTAACGACGTTCACTACATGACTCAAGACGATCAGATCGCCCAAGAGGTTTTGATCTGTATCGGGACCAATAAAACTTTGAGTGATGAAGGTCGTTTCCGTTTGGGAACTGACGAATTTTATTTTAAAAAACCCGAGCAAATGGTCGAGCTCTTCTCTGATATTCCAGAGGCCGTCAGCAATACTTTGCAAATCGCCGAACGTTGCGATGTAAAATTCAAACTTAAAGACGACGCAGGTAAGCCGATTTATCACTTACCAACTTTCCCGACCGATGAAGGTGTGACTTTGAAAGAAGACATCGCCCGTCGATCTAAAGAAGGTTTGCTGCTGCGTTTTGAAGAGGCCGCTGAACGTGGTGAGGCCGTCCCTGAAGAGAAAAAGCCCGAATACTATAAACGCCTGGATTATGAACTTGGCATTATCGATCGCATGGGCTTCAACGGTTATTTCTTGATCGTCCAAGACTTCATCGGCTGGGCAAAAGATAACGACATTCCTGTGGGCCCGGGTCGTGGTTCCGGTGCGGGTTCCTTGGTTGCCTATGTTTTGAAAATTACGGATTTGGATCCACTTCCAAATTTCCTACTGTTCGAGCGTTTTTTGAATCCAGAACGTATCTCCATGCCGGACTTCGATATCGACTTCTGTCAGGATCGTCGTCAGGAAGTGATCCGTTACGTGACTCAAAAGTACGGACAGGCTTCGGTTTCTCAGATCATCACTTACGGTAAGCTACAAACTCGTGCGGCGTTGAAGGACGTCGGGCGTGTATTGGGAATGCTTTTCGCAGAAGTGGATCAGGTAACTAAATTGATTCCAGATAAATTGGGTATCAGTTTGAAAGAGTCTCTGGAAATGGAGCCTCGTCTGACTGAAATGATGGAGATGAATCCAACTGTTGCCACACTGATCGACCTTGCACAACGCGTGGAAGGTATGGTTCGAAACGCGGGGATCCATGCTGCCGGCGTTATCATCGGTGACGGTCAGTTGGTGAAACATGCGCCTTTGTATAAAGGTGCCGATGGCGAGCAAGTCGTTCAATACGACATGAAGCATGCCGAGAAAATCGGATTGATCAAATTCGACTTCTTGGGGCTAAAGACTCTTACTCACATCAACATGGCTTTAAAGCATATCAAAAAGAATCGTGGCAAGACGATCACGTCGCGCATGATTCCGATGACCGATACGGCCACTTTCGAGATGATGTCCCGTGGGGATACGGCGGGGGTGTTCCAGTTCGAGGGTGAGGGCATCACCGATGCCACTCGTAAAATCCGTCCATCCTCATTTGCCGATATCACCGCGATCACATCACTGTATCGACCAGGTCCGATGGCGAACATCCCTGATTTTACGGATCGTAAACACGGTAAAGCTCCTGTTGAATATTTGCTTGAAGATACCAAGGAAGTCTTGTCAGAGACCTACGGGATCATGGTTTACCAAGAGCAAGTTATGGGTATCGCTTCCAAGATCGCCGGCTACTCCCTGGGTGAAGCCGACATGCTTCGTCGTGCGATGGGTAAAAAGATCAAAGAAGAAATGGATCAGCACCGTGAACGTTTCATGAAGGGTGCGATCGAAAGAGGTCACAACAAAGAACGTTCGTCAGAACTGTTTGATCTGATGTATAAGTTTGCGGACTACGGTTTCAATAAATCCCATGCCGCTGCTTACTCGGTTGTTACGTTACAGACGGCTTGGTTGAAATGCCATTATCCGGTTGAGTTCTTTGCAGCACTTCTGTCTACCGAGTTATCTGATACAGAAAAAATCGTAAAATACTCTAAGGATGCTGCTAAACGCGGTATCACAGTGAAATCACCCCATGTGAATTTCTCTGAGTACTTCTTTGGTGCCCACGGTGACGAAGTTTACTTCGGTCTGGGGGGGATCAAAGGTGTGGGGCAAAATGCGGTGGAAGCGATTGTTGAGGCCCGTGAAAACATGCCTGACAAAAAGTTCAACTCGTTGGATGAATTTTTTAATGCGATCGATCTTCGCCGTGTGAATAAAAAAGTGATCGAGTGTTTGATCAAGGCCGGGGCCTTTGAAGGTTTCGGTGCGCACCGTGCTCAGTTGATGGCGGGTTATCAAAAATTCCTGGACCGTGCTCAAGGTTTGCAAAAAGACCGTGAACTGGGGCAGTCGTCCCTTTTCGATTTGGGTCCTTCGGCGGAAACGATTGTAAAACTGGATGATGTTAAACCTTGGAGCCGAACGGCGTCTCTGGCTTACGAAAAAGAAGTATTAGGTTTTTACCTAAGCGATCACCCTTTGAAAGGGTTTGATACTTTGTCCGAGATTTTTACTTCTTGTAAAATCATCGATTTACCTGCCCAGATGCCAGCGCAAGGTTCTCCGGAATGGGAAGCTATGCAGGCTGCTAAAAAGGACTGGAAGAACCGTGATGCCGCTAAAAAACGTGTGGTGGTCGCGGGACTTATTACAGAGCTTCGCGAGCTTATTACCAAAAAAGGGACGCGTATGGCCTTCGGCAAGGTCGAAGATTTAACCGGAGCGGTGGAGTTAGTGATCTTCCCTGATGCGTTTGCAAAAAATGGCGAGATGTTAAAAGACGAGCGTCCGATGCTCATCGGTGGCGGTCTTGAAGTCGAGGAAGGTGTCGCTAAAATCATGGTGGATTCAGTGTCTCCGTTAGAAGATATCCTGAAGAAAACCAAACGCATGGTCTTTAGGCTGGATCGTATTCCGCACGAAGATTATGGACGATTAAAATCATTGATGACCGAGAATCCAGGTCCAACGGCAGTCAGTCTAGAAATTGATATACCCGACGTCAGTCGCCGTGTGATGATGGATATAGGCGAGGGATCCGGAGTCAATGTCAGCAATGAATTCTTTGAAGGGGTGCACTCCCTTTTTGGACGAACGGATTTTATTGAATTGAGGTAAGAACAGATGCGTTTTGCAGCTTTGATGAGTTTCTTCTTGATGTTTACTTCTTTGGTTTTTGCACAGCAGGCAGATTTGCTTGAGCGTAACTTTTCAGGCACTTCCAAACAAACGACCCCTCAGGCGGCCAAAGCGGACATTCAAAATCAAGCCGCGCAGAAAATTTCAGAAGAAGTTATTCGCGATCTGATTGGCGATGACCGTTATAACAAAAACAAAGCTTTGATTTCCAATAAGGTCATCAAACTTTCCGGTCGTTATATTCCCTTTGTAAAACCTTCGGCGATCACGCAAGAGGGCGAAGAATTTAAAATGACGGTGAACATGAAAGTGTCATTGTCGGATTTGAAACAACTGCTTCAGGTGAACTCCCTATTGAATGAAAACGACACGGTACCCGTGGTTTTGCCAGTTATCAGCTACATTGATAAAGTGGAAGGTCGTAATTACCGCTGGTGGCAAAACTCTTCAGATAAAAGCCAGGGCTTTTTGATTAAACAAGGTCGCACCTTGGAAGAAGCTTTGCGCAGTTCTTTCCAAAAGAATAACTTTTTCGTGATAAAGCCTGTGGAAGCGGGTTTGGGAATCAATATCCCAGCAAGCTTTCAAAACGAAAGAGTGGCGGGTGAAGATGCTCAGTTCTTTGCTCAGTACTTTAATGCTCCTGTTTTGATCGACGGTCAGGTTTTGATGAACAAGGCGGATAAAGGCGGCGGTTACCGCGTGGAAGTTCGCATGACCGCTATTCAGGTCAGCAATGCTCGTCCTATCGCTGACGTGTCTCGCCGTTATGATGTTCAAGGCTCCTTTGAAGGTGCCGTGGATAAAAAAATCCGCGAAGTGGCAGAGGCTGTTGCCAACGATCTAGCTTCTCAGGTTTTTGAAGCTTGGCAGCGTGGTTCTGTCGGAACTTCAGTGATTCGCGTAACGGTGACCGGTAAACACACTTTACCTTCGATGGAAGCATTGAAAGAGCGCATTCGCTCTCAATTGACTCAGGTAAAAAATATTCGTGAACGTCTGGTGAGTTCTGATTCTGTCAGTTTTGAAGTCGATACTGCGGCTTCCTCGACGGAGCTTGCAACAAAATTGGAAGCTTTGGATGTCAACGGCAAGAAGCTGGTGAAAGTATCTGAAGATCGCGAAGAAATCGTTCTAAGACTGGCACAATAAGGAGGCCTTTCGTGAGATTGTTATTGGCTTTGGCAGTTGTGATATCCATGGTGGGATGTATGACTGTGGACCGCGCAGGTGGTCCTCGTCGCGAAGTGCGTGATGAAAATCAGGTCACTTTGAAAGACGAATCCTCACCAAGAAAACGTCTGATGGTTCTGCCATTCCTTGATGTCTCCGATAAAAGACCGCAAAGCTTCAGAGACCGTGCTCGTTCGGCTTTCATTGCGGACCTGAATCGTTCCGGTGATTTGATTGCCTTGGACAGCCGCGAGTTGAGCTTGGATCTTTCTAAAATGATGGATCCTGCCGGCGGTTACAAAATGACGGAGGTGGCAAAAGCTGCCAGTTCATTGGGTGTGAATGCCGTTTTAGAAGGCCGTATCCTTGATATTCGTGTGCAAAGAAAATCCGATAACGTGGGTGTGGTTCGACAACTGACGACGGGCTTTGAAGTCGTGGCACAGGTGCGTGTTGTCACTGCTCGCGGAGGGAAAGAGATTTTCAACACTGTTAAAACAGTGACGTTGAAAGACCAAGGCATTCGCGTTGCGGAACGTGTGGAGACTGACAAGTTTTTGCAAAATAATCCAGAAATGATCGAAGTCATCGTGAAGGATGCGTTCTTGGACTTCTCTCCGCAGGTGCTTGCAGCTCTGGATAAAATTTCTTGGGAAGGTCGTATTGCGGCCATTCAGGGGGATCGGATCTATCTTAACGTTGGAAAAATTTCCGGCTTGCAAATGGGAGATCTCTTAAAGGTAATGGAAGACGGTGATGATATTTACGACCCAGAAAGTGGGACGCATATTGGACGCGCACCAGGTCGTTTAAAAGGGACACTGGAACTGATTTCTTACTTCGGTACAGATGGCTCAATTGCAATCATTCACAGTGGTTCCGGCTTCAAAGAAAACGATCGCGTAGAACTCTATTAATCTTTGAACTGCAAAATATTTAGGGGTATTATCAAAGTGTGAAATCTATATTCGCACTTTGCTTTTTTATTCTTAGTTCCTTTCTTTTTTCTTCCGTCTCTTATGCCAAAGACTGGAAGGTTGCTGTTCTTTATTGGAGTATGAAAATCGAAGGTCAGGTTGCCATGCGCAAAGGCCTTGAGGAACAAGTTCAACTCTTTAACAAAGAAAACAAAGGCAAGAATTCCATTGTTCTGGTTCCGTTTGTGGCCGGTGAAGGTCGTAAGGGAATTGAAAATCAAGCTGGGCAAATGCAACAGGCTTTGAAAGAAAAACCTGATCTGATCGTGATTCAACCGACGGACAATTCAACACTGGCTTCTTCCCTGCAAGAAGCTAACGCCTTAAAAATTCCGGTGATCGCTTATGATCAGTACATCGTAAACGGAGAGCTGACAGCTTTTATCACGAGTGCAAACTACCGTGCAGGACAAGATAACGGCGAATACATCACGTCCCAGTTTAAGACCGGCCAACAAATTCGCATCGCGGTCTTCGAGTATCCCGCAGTTTCTTCGACCACGGAGCGTGTGGATGGATTTTTTGATTCCTTGCGTGCACAGAATGCAAAATTCAAAGTTGTGGGTGTCTATCAGGCTGTGGATCCTGAATCCGGTAAAACAGCCGTTAAAAAATTCCTCAAAGATTTTCCTGATAAAAACAGTGTCGATGTTGTTTTTACCGTGAACGATGGTGGTGGTCTTGAGATCGTTAAAGAACTTCAGGCTAAAAAACGCACCGAGATCAAACATGTGACTTTCGATGGCGATCCTGAGTCGGTCGAAAACATTCGTGCGGGCCGCTCTACCGTTATTGATTCCGCTCAATTCTGTGGAGAGTTGGGTCGTGAGACGGCAAGGAGTCTGGTGAAGGTCCTAACTGGAAAACCAGTGGATCGTAAAATCCGTGTGCCAACTTTTCCGATCACTAAAAAGTCCTTGGGCGAATACCCTGGTTGGATGGGTGTACCGAAGCCTGAGCTGGCTAAGAAAGTCGAGCGTCCACGTCCGAGTTTGATTCCTCACGAAGAGTTCGATCGCAATCAAAAACGCATCATTCGAATTGGAACGACTCCACTGTGCCCTTATATCTGTGAAAAAAGCCCCGGGGTGTGGACGGGCTATCTCTTTGAGATTTTGGGAGAGGTTTCCCGGGATCTGGGGGTGGAGCTGCGTCTTGAAAACGTTGCTTCAAACCGTTTAAAGCAAGGTTTGGAATCCCGTAAGCTGGATTATATTATCGCGCCAGAATACGTGGTGCGCTATATGGATGATATTCTGGTAGTGGGACCTCAATTGGGTGTGAACTACACGGGTGCTTTGCTGCAAAAAGATAAAAAGGCTCCCCATATCATTGATGCAAAATCCTTAGAAACTCAGCGCATCCTTTATTCTGATTTTGGCTTGCAGGATGGTCGTATCGAGGCCGAATTCACCGGTACTAAGATCAATAAGCTTTCTGGCTCTGATGTTGTGGAGCGTATGTTCCGCATCGTGGCGCAGAAGCGTATGGATGTGGCACTAGGGGATTACAACGTCCTTCGTTATTACCAGGTCCGCGATAAAGGCCAATTTACCTTGTATCCAACTTCCATCACAGGATTTAGTTTCTTGGTCCTTGTGGGACTTAAGAAAAACCCTCAAGTGCAGCTGTTGGGTGATGGGTTGACCGATTGGTTTATTCAGGCTCGAAAAAGTTCTCACCTTCAGGAAGTCCTGGGACGCTATAACCTGACCGACTGGAACATCCTGACTCGCGATTAAAATATTGATTTTACAGCCTAAATTGCATAATCATAGAAGGTCAGTTGAAAGGGCCTTCTATGCAAACAACTCTGGTTAAGTCGCTTTTTAGAGAAACAGAAAAATTCTTGGATAAAGAAATCCATATGTCTGGTTGGGTTCGTAAGATCCGTGACCAAAAGAATTTCGGTTTCATCGAGTTGAATGACGGATCTTTCTTTAAAGGTGTTCAGGTTGTTTTTGACGAGAAGCTTTCTAACTTTGAAGAGTTGGCAAAACTTTCTATCGCTAGTTCCATCGTAGTGACTGGTAAGGTTGTTAAGTCTCAAGGTGCGGGACAATCCTTTGAAGTATTGGCTTCAAAGATCGAAGTGATTCAAAAAGCCTCTGCCGAATACCCTTTGCAAAACAAACGTCACAGTTTTGAATATCTGCGCGAGATCGCTCACTTGCGTCCGCGTGGCAACACGTTCTCTGCTGTGTTCCGCGTGCGTTCGGTGCTTGCTTACGCCATTCATAAATTCTTTCAAGAACAAAACTTCGTTTACGTGAACACACCCATTATCACAGGGTCTGATGCTGAGGGTGCGGGCGAAATGTTCCGCGTAACAACTCTTAAGTTGGACAATCCTCCAAGAACTGCGGATGGCAAAATCGATGCTTCCAAAGATTTCTTTGGTAAAGAAACGAACCTGACAGTTTCCGGTCAATTGAACGGTGAAACGTTCTGTGCGGCTTTCCGTAATATTTATACTTTCGGTCCTACATTCCGTGCTGAGAATTCAAATACGTCTCGTCACGCGGCGGAATTCTGGATGATCGAACCCGAGATCGCATTTGCTGATTTAACAGCGAATATGGAATTGGGCGAGGCGATGATCAAATACATCATTCGCTATGTGATGGAACAATGCCCAGAGGAAATGGAATTCTTTAGTCAATTTATCGAAAAAGGTTTGTTCGATAAATTGAACAACGTGTTGAATAACGATTTTGCCCGTGTGACTTACACGGAGGCGATTGAGATCTTGAAAAAATGCGGTAAGAAATTCGAATTCCCGGTTGAGTGGGGAATCGACATGCAATCTGAGCATGAAAGATATCTGGCAGAAGAACATTTCAAACGCCCGGTATTCGTGACGGATTATCCAAAAGAGATCAAAGCGTTCTATATGAAATTGAATGCGGATGGCAAAACAGTTCGCGCCATGGATTTGCTAGCACCGGGTATTGGTGAAATCATCGGTGGTTCTCAGCGTGAAGACAATCTTGAGATCTTGGAGTCCCGTATGAAAGGTCACGGTCTGCATGTGGAAGATTATTCTTTCTATACAGATCTTCGTAAGTACGGAAGCTTCCCACACGCCGGTTATGGTTTGGGCTTTGAGCGTATGTTGATGTACGTGACAGGCATGACCAATATCCGTGACGTGATTCCGTTCCCTCGTACACCGAACAACGCTCTTTTCTAGAGTGCGAAAAAAAAGGCTGCCTGATAAACAGCCTTTTTTATTTATTTCACCCGGTGTTTTTCGATTCGTGTATCGGGAATGACCCAGATGGCGGCGACAATCACATACATCGCGCACGCAAGCCATACGTTTACAAAAGCGAATCCCATCCCGGAAATATATAAAACGGGGGAAATCTTGCCCTTAAAGTCTTTGCCAATCGCCTGTCGAAGATGTTCGTTTTTGTGCGGCCCCGAGGTCAATGCTTGCACCAAAAGGTAGTAAGCAATAGCTGACGCTAACAAAACCAAGCCATACATAAAGACCGGCCACGCACCGAAATGATTTTCGCCCATCCAGGCTGTCGTCACTGGAATTAACGAAAGCCAAAAAAGCAAATGAAGGTTGGCCCACATCGAGCGACCATCCACTTCTTCAATCGAATGAATAAGATGGTGATGATTGTTCCAGTAAATCCCCACATAAATAAAGCTCAGGACGTAAGAAAAAAGAACCGGCCACAGAGGCAGCAGATCCTCCAGGTGATCTCCATGGGGAACTTTAAGTTCCAAGACCATGATGGTGATAATAATCGCTAATACGCCGTCGCTGAACGCTTCTAATCGTCCTTTTTTCACTTCTAAGCCTTTGTTTTGTTGGTAATCATGGAGTGACGATAAAGATCTTTAAGCAATTCATCAACTGCGGCGGTTCTGCGTTGTGCCATTTCTTGCCGATGTCAGAACCACCGTATAGATTTAACGTTCCAATTATGTGCGGATATAGCGTAGTTGGTAGCGCGCTTCCTTGACATGGAAGAGGTCACTGGTTCAAGTCCAGTTATTCGCACCAAATTTCTCCTTCAAATTCAAAAGTAAAATGAGTGCCGGTTTTCTGAACTCCTGATCGCTAGGCATTTCTGCGACCGAAAGCGATGAATCCACAGATGGCGGCAACCACCAGCCAGTAAGTGATTGAGGCGTAGTCAACAGTTCCTGAAAAAATCGAAAGAGCGCAGAACATCAGCATTTCAAATACGATGATTAAGGCTGAAATTGAGATGAGTGAAGTGTAGCGTTTTAGATATCCAGGGATAATTAATCCCGCTGCACAGAGAAGTTCGATGATCGCCAGTGCCATCCAAATTCCGTATGGAATCATTGCGAGCGACGGGTTGGTTTCTTCCGCAGTTTTAGTAAATTTCCAAGCAGCGCCCAGACCCGTATGCAGTGCCATCAATACTTGCAGAACCCACAAAAGAATATTCATGATTTTATCTCCTAAGTAAAAGCGTAAACGATGCTTAGAAAATGACAAGCAGAAATGCGGAGGCCGAATTGTCATGTGTCGGCTGTATTGGGCATTGATTTTTTCATCCAAGGGGCTTCCAATCAAATTACCGAGGAGGCGTCGATGATTGATTTCTATACTGCTCACACACCCAATGGTCGCAAAGTTTGGATTATGCTCGAGGAGTTGGGGATTCCCTATAAGGTTCACGAAATCGATCTGAAAAAAGGCGAGCAAAAAACTCCCGAGTTTCTGGCGATGAATCCAAATGGACGAATTCCCGTGATTGTCGATAATTCGGCAATAGATTCAGTCACGGTTTTTGAGAGTGCGGCGATTTTGTATTACCTGGCTTCCAAGTACGAAGGTCGCTTCTTTGGTTATGGTTTAGATGAGCGCACGTATGTGATGGAATGGATGATGTTTCAGATGTCTGCCGTGGGACCGAATTTTGGAAATCTCCATTACGGTCAGAATTCGATGGATCCTAAAGTGCCAGCATTTATCGAGCGTTTTGAAAAAGAAAGCAAACGTATCGTAGGTGTTTTGGAAATTCAGTTAGGTAAAAATGAATACTTGGCTGGCGGGAACTACACGATCGCAGATATGTGCACGTATACTTGGGTGGCTGCGATGCTGGAAAAGCAGCCGCAGATTTTCACAGACGCTCCAAAAGTTAAGCAGTGGGCTCAGAAGATTTCTGAGCGTCCTGCGGTTCAGAAAGCGATGGCTTTAAGCCTTTAAAATCCCACAAAGCCTGGTCAAGCATTTGGCTGGGCTTAACGTTTCCCAAAGAGTTTTGAATCGTCGAATAAATGTTCGGAATTTCTTTTTCTAAATCACGCACTAATTTTTTTACGCGATTTCTTTTTAATCCATCCTGTGATCCGCACAGATTGCATGGAATAACTGGGAAGGCCCAGTCAGCCGCTAAAGACTCGATATCGCGCTCAGAAACATACGCCAAAGGGCGCAGCAAAATATTGCGCCCGTCATCGGAGCGAAGCTTTGGAGGCATGGCTGCCGTTTGACCTGCGTAAAGCATATTTAAAAGGGCCGTATGAACAATATCATCACGGTGATGACCCAAAGCCATTTTTGTGAAGCCCAAGTTGTGAGCGTAGTCGTACAAAATACCGCGACGAAGGCGAGAACACAAAGAGCAGTAAGTCGCTCCCTGGGATTTTTCTTTCACGATCGAATAAGTGTCTTTTTCAATCACGTGCAGTTTTACACCCAAAGATTCAATCCAAAGTTTAAATGCAGAAGCATCAAAGCCGGGTTGTTTTTGATCTAGGATGGCGGCTTCAATTTCGAAGCGACGCTCTGAACGTTTTTGAATTTCTGTCAAAAGAGCCAAAAGAACGCTGGAATCCTTGCCGCCAGAAACGCAAACCATCAGTTTGTCGCCGTCTTCGATCATATTGAAATCGTTCAAAGCCTGAACGATTTGCTTGCGGATTTTAATGGCGAGCGGGTGCTCAAAGTTGACTGGTGACATTGGGGTTATTTTTAGACGAAATCTCCACAACTTGTCGAGCTAAATTCACGCCTGCAGCCGTCAGTTCCGCGATGCCACGGGTATAAACCTTATCTCCAATGCTGTATTGAGCGCTATAGTGGTCGATAAAGTAAATTATTTTCAACTCCACCCAGTTTTCATTGGCGTCAGAGACATAGGCCCAAGGCGCCGGAATCCCGCGTACCTCGCCGATTCCCGCTACCACTTTTTCCAGGATCTGTTTTGCCAGCTCTATATTCGAGCCATACGCCAGGCGGAAGACCTGCCGACGTAATATCGGATTGTCAGGCGGGGAGAAGTTAGAAATTTGGGCGTTCGCCATAAAGCGATTTGAGAACGTAATCACTTCATCAGAAAAACCAATTAAAGTGGTCGATCTCCAAGAGATTTCCTTTACTTGGCCGGTCGCTTTCTGAATACCACTGGTGATTTCCAACCAGTCACCAATTTCAAAATTACGATCGAGCTGCAAAGAAATACCTGCAAAAAGATTTCCCAGTGTGTCTTGTAACGCCAAACCCAGAATCACTGAGGCCGCAGCAGATGTTGCAAGCAAAGGACCCAGTTCCAAACCAAAGATCCGGTTGATGCCCCAAAATAAAAGTGCGATCGACATGATCAGGGAAAAGATATTTACTAAAAGCAATGGCACACCATGCTTCATCGAACCTAGGAAAAGGTACTGGAGCACCATGAGACGCGCGGTTTTCACGAAAACCACGTTCGCCCAGATAAACGTCATCACGGCGACGTAAGGCGTGAAACGATTGATGCTTCCGAGTTGAGCCTCAGAGCTTTGCATAAAGATAAATAAGACAAAAAGAAAACTTAGAATGACGAAATGACGAAGTAAAATACGGAAATGATTGCGAATACTTTTGTGACGTTCATCGCTGACCTCTTTTAAAAAAAACTTATAAAAAAGCCACGCAAGTGCGAGGAGACTTCCAATCAGGATGTAACCTTCCAGTTGAAGAATGTCGTACAGTACATGAATTTTGATGAACTTCTCTGCCATGATTTCGCTGTCCTCGTTAACTATGAGTATAGTGACTAATTTTTAGTCTAGTCGAGCAGAAATATTTTTCGTGGAAGTGTTTGGAAGCTGCGTCGGTACGCCGATAAGCTTTTCATGAGAAATCTAATATTATCTATGAGTGCATCCGTATTACTAGCAGGCTGTGGCCAGCAGTATTCCGTTGCCGTTGATGGTATGGCATCTCAGACCGTTTCAGACATTGCCTGCAAAAATCAGCAATTGGAAGAAAAGCTGTATGACGGCTTAAAAAGCTATTTAATTGAACAAAAATCTATTCCTTCTGCGACAGAGTTAAAGTCAGCTATGAAAGTTCACGTCGAGAAGCTTGCACAAGACAATCCCCGCATGACCGCGGAACAGCAGTCACGTATTCAAACAGATCTTGATCAGTTGGTGGATTCTCTTTTGGAAGAAGCTCCCCAGGGTGAGCGTGTGGAAAGTTCTGAGCAATTGCTCGGTTTGCTGTCTGCCATCGACGTGGGTGATCGTTCAACGACATTCCGTTCTTATATGCAAGACCGCGTGCGCAGCAATTTCAACCAGCTTGCAACAACAGTTAAAGCGATGGATTTAGAATGCCCACCGGCAGCTGACAGCACACAATCAGCAGATGGCGGTGCAACGACAACTCCGGTGGAGCCGACAGCGCCACAAATTGAAGCTAATCCTGATTACGACTATCATAAAAAACAAGCTGTCGCGGCCGGTGTGCCCCTGGCAGTTTTTGGCGAGCGCTGGGCTTTAGCAACGGCTTATCAGTCTTGTAACAGTTTGGAAATTCCTGCACTGAACGATTCTGTGGCGGATATCAAAGGTATTGCGATTACAGGAAAACATTCAGATGGCGTCGGTAATAAACGTGTCATCGCCAGTTTGTCGCAAGTCCAAGCAACACATCCTTATCTTAAGGAAGTCACTTCCTATGCATCCAGCTGCTTTAACGTGCGTCAGAATCCTTTGATTTATGACTACGGCGGAAAGCCTTATGCGACGACTGCGACGACTTCACCGATCGATTTATTTAAAAACGGCGGTGATGGTACGAGTGTTCTGGGTATTGATTGCTCGGGATATGTTTATACTTCGATGGCAACCGCGGGTCTTCGTTTAAAAGAAGGTCGCGCACTGAAAGCTTCCGATTCTTGGGCTTGGGGATCTACTTCTTATGTGGAGCCTCAAAGCAATGGTCTGACATGTTTAAGTAAAATCACTGTGACTCCGTCCATGAGCTTGAAGGCGGGGGACATCGTTGCGGTTCCAGGGCATGTGATTATAATTGATCGCGTGGGTGCGGATCCTTTTGGTATTAATACTGCGCAAACAGTGAGTGATTGCTCTAAAATTACTTCGGATGTTTTTGACTTTACTGTGGCGCAAAGCTCCCCAAGTAAAGAAGGCGTGGGGATTAATCACTCTATCGCTAAAGACTATTTGCCTACGAGTGAAAAGATGAAGGCGGGTTTGCAGAAGTATGCTTACTACGCTTGTCTTGCGAAATTTAACGCAAAGAACTATACACCCAGTCTAGGTACACTTTCAGTTGTACGTCATAAAGGGACTTCGGCTTGTACGGATAAACGCGTCGTTTTAGCTCGAGAAAGCTGTATTCAATCCTGTTCTTCTTCAGCGTTTACGCAGTAAAATTTTTGAAAAAAGATCATGACTTATAAGGGCTCCTACGAATGGAGCCCTTTTTAATTATAAAAGAGAAATATGCGGAAGAGTGCTTTGCAGGGGACGGGGGCTGCGCTATAACCGCGACCATGAAAACACTCTCTTTGGTTTTATCCGTTTTGATTTCCGCAGGCAGTTTCGCATTCGCTGACACTCGCTCCTACTGTGACGATATAGAGCGTTTGGATCAGTTGCAGCACTTAACTTCTGATCAATTTAAAAACTTCTTTATTGATGGAACAAAGATTGATCGCATTATCATTTCTAAAGATCGTAAGAAGCTATATACGCTTCGTGATGATGTGGTTTTGAAATCCTACGATGTGGCGTTTGGTTCTGTTCCCTACGGACCAAAGCAATTTGAAGGTGACCATAAAACTCCGGAAGGCGTTTATACTATCGACTCTAAAAATCCGGAGAGCGCTTATTACCTGGGACTTCATATCGATTACCCTAATAAAGCAGACCGCGCTTATGCGAAATCAAAAGGTCGCTCTCCGGGGGGCGATATTATGATCCACGGGTTCCCGAATGATGCCGCCAAAAATGCCATGGTTTCAGCGGTTCATCCTTTTTATAATTGGACAACGGGTTGTATTGCTTTGACGAATTTGGAAATTCAACAGCTTTACACAATGACTAAAAAAGGCACGAAGGTGGAGATCTGCAAAATGAAAGAACCACCGTCGCAACCAGTACCTCCTGAAACCCCTCAGCCGCCGGAAGACGTGGAACAATAGGTCTTAACTAAGCCTCCTTAAACACAGGGGGCTTTTTTTATGTCAAAAAAAGTCCAGGACCTCACTGAATTCTTAGATTTCTTAAGAAAATCCCCTAACATGATAAATAGTTTGTTTAGCGTGAATTGCATCGACGAAGGTCTTGCTATGCTATGAATCTCGTATCTCGATATGAGACTGCATGGGGGAATCCAAGTTAAGTGCAGGTTCTTGTTAAGTATTTACCGTGATGTACCGAAAAGAACCACAACTATGAGGTCGTTATGAGATTGAAATTGAAGCCGTTTAGTACACTTAAAGCACTTGCTGCCAGTGCATCCGTATTTACGTTTTGCATGGCACCAGTCGCACAAGGCGCAGCAGCGGCCAATCAAAAACAACTGATCAATCAGTTTTTGAAAGACACGAAAATCACAACGAAGAAACAGACTGTCGGTGAATTCTGGGCAGGTGTTCGTCAGGTTTTCCCTAAGAAACCTCAAAGCCAGATGGATCAATGGATGCGCATCAATGGTGATCAACCTATGCCTTCCGTTGAAGCGACAACTTTCAAAGGTGCTGACGGTAAAGAGCAAGTTCGTTTGAACTTCCTTTCTAAAGACGGCAAAACAATGACCATGACTTTCACAGGTGACGAAGAGCGATTTGTAAAAATCAATTCCGTATACTTGTCTGCGAAAGACTTGCAACGTTACAACAACTTTGACCAAATCGTAGCGAAACTTGCAAAAGATCCGGCACTTAAAAAGTCTCTTGAAGGCCCGGTAGTTGCTGGAATGTCTTCTCCAGTGAAAAAGAATCCAGCAAGAAGAATTCTGACAGGTCGTGAGATTGCTAAGCTTAAAACGACGCGCTCTCAGGCTGAATACCTATTGCGTCTAAGACTTGCCTCTGAAGCAGCGGACAAAGTTTTCACTTCAGGCACTGGTAAAAAAGGCGCGATGAATGAGATCTTGAACCAAGATGCTATTCAATATGTATGGAGTTTGTTGCTTCCAGATGCGAATGCAGCGCAAGGTCCTTGCGTGGCTTCGGGTTGGGTTGCTGAGTACGACAAAAACTCTTGTGCTGCGGCGCCAATGGGTCGTGAAGCTTTGAACTCTAGAATTGCAGAATTGCCTTTCTCGGACAAAATCAAATCTGACATGCAAACATGTTCTAATGGCGGGAATCTTCCATGTAACCCGATGATTTTTGGTTTCAAAGACAACAACGGAACACCAATTTGTATTCAGCGTACAGCGGATCGCAAAGCTTTGAATTCAGCGACTAGCCAGTGTAATAAGTTGGCTCCCATTGATTCAGCAGCTGCTAAAGAGAAAATCATTCAATCTATCGTTGCAGCTAAAGGTAAAGAGGCTTCTCTTTGTAAGTTGAGCGGTGAAAAAGAAGTTTCTGAAGATTGTGTTAAGTCACTTGAGAATTATACAGAAGGCCTGAAAGCTCATTACATGAATGCGGCGGACTTCTGTACAGCTAACAAAGTTAAGGATCCAACGGACAGAGCTTCATGGGTGACTCGCACTGATCTTAAAAAAGACCAGATCGATGCTTGTGAAAACTTGAAAGATCGTTACTTTGACTTGATTACAATTATTGCTCCTCCAGGCATTGCTACAGTTCCACCATTGCCGCCAGATCCATGTCCTGAACAAACGCCAGGCACATATCAAAATGATAGCAAGCAGTGTGTTTGTACGACGACTAATAAGCCACCAGAGAAGAGCGAAGCAGTTGGTCCGGTTAAACTGACATGTCCTGCTGCTGCTGTTGTAGGTGGTGCGGGTGCTGCTGATAAAGCTCCAGAAGAATGTACGGAGTGGAGCTGGTGTAAGAAAAAAGGCTTGTACATCGGTGCAGGTATCGCGACAGCGGCTTTGATTGCTTGGTTGTTGTTGAAGAAAAAGAAAAAAGACAAAAAAGATCCAGTTTACGAAACGCCAGTGACTGTTGAGCCGTCTGTGTCTCCATCAGCTTCACCGACGACAACTCCGGGAACTGTGATTGAAACTCCAGATCCAAGTCCGTCACCAGCGGCTTGTGAAGTACCACCGAACTCTTTGATTAACGGTGTTTGTACTCCTCCAACGGTTGTGATCCCTGACCCACCACCATCTGAAGGTGGAACGACAGAGGGCGCACCGACAAGCGGTGGCGTTCGCTAGAAAAAGCGATGAGCAACACAGAAATTAATAAACAAGAAAATCCACAGCGGGCTCCTCGGAAACGAGAAGCCCCTGTGCCGTTAAGGGGTCCATCAAAGGACCTTTTTAATTCGCGCAAAGGCATGGATTTCTCCGTCGGCACGGGCTTTCAAGGTGGCCCATCCCGCAAACGCAAAGGTTATCGCCTGGCCTTGTGGTCCCTGATGGCGTCAGTCATCGATGGCCTGGTTTTGATTGCGATCAGCTGTGCTTTTTTAGTTCTGTTTTCTTTATTGATGAAGACCCACGCCAGCGTCGTGATTAAAAACTATTTTCATGCTGAATCGCAAATTATGTTACTTGCAGAAATCTATGCGGTGAGTGCGTGGGTGTATTTGATAGCAACCCGTGTGCTGACCGGCTCTAGCATTGGTGAATGGGCTTGTAATATTCGATTGGGTCAACCCCATGAGCGCTTGGAAACTCGTTATGTCTTGCGCGTATTAGCGCGTTCTACACTGATCGTCGTGACGGGTGTTGTGACTCTGCCAGCGCTTTCTTTGATTTTGGGTGGAGATCTGACCGGTAAACTTTGCGGTCTTCGTTTATTTTCTTTGAAGTAAGCCTAAAACTTCATAGTGCGTTGTTTGCGGAAACTGATCCAGAATCGCAAGTTCTTTGATTTCATAACCAAACGACTGCAGACGCTGCATATCTTTTGCCATCGATTCAGGAAAGCATGACATATAAATAAAAAACGGCGGTCTTTGCTCGTGACTGAGTTCTTCCAAGGGATTTAAGAATCCCATCAGACCCGAGCGTGGCGGATTTGCCAGCACTCCATCAAATTGACTGAAATCCTGCAGGATCTTTTTTTGAAAATCTCCCCGGTAAATCGTCAATTTCTGACTGTGGGATTTTAATTCAAAAGGTAACATAAGAACTGTTTTTTCAAGACCTTCTAAAGATAGTGCATCAATCTCACAGGCTAATACTGATTTTGCCGTCGTCAGTGCTGGTAAAGTGAGATTTCCAATGCCTGAACCGAATTCGATAATACGAGCATTTGGAAATTGATTCACCCAGGAGGAGATCTTATCCGCAATCAGTTTATTTGCCTTAAGACTTGGCTGCGTAAAGCTCGCGACATGACAGTAAAGATTCACAGCAAAATCACCCATCCACGTCGTAAACCAAACATTCAGTTCCGGATCTTTGAGTTTAAATTCCTGACCATTCCATACCGGGATTTTACGTCGTTGACCGATCTCGACAAAGGCTTGTTCCTGAAGTTTTTTAAGAATGGATTGCTCGTCTAATAAAGCTTTGATGTCGACGTTGGCAAAGTCCAGCCAAACCCCACACTGACCTTCAGGTCCCACTCGCAGGCGGATGGAGCCCTTCGTGAAAGGCCATTTGATTTTTCTAAATTCGTTATACCAGCCCTGAAGTGCCGGAGACAGCTGGGCGCACGCTTCAATATCCACAATCTCACGAGAGTTTTTTCCGTAAAGCCCCAAACGGCCGTCCTGAAGGCTGAAATCCAGACGGTCCCGCAGAAATCCCGCGCCAGCACTTAAGAATTCAATTTTTTCTGGAATGCGTAAGTCATGACTTTTTAAAAGCCCACTCAATTCTGTGGTTTTGCTTTCAACCTGCTTGCCATAGGGCATGTCTAGCAGCTGGCAACCAGAGCAGGTGTTTTCATAAGGACATGGAATAAGAGTTTGCGGGTCAGTCAAAGTCATTTAGAACGGGGCACAGGCTCCAATTTGTATATGCAGCTGGCAGCGTCTTTTTTCACGCCATCTTCATAGTGTAGATCGCGTTCAGTATAACCCAGAGTCACGTGGGGGAAAAACAATTCCGGATTAAATTCACCAGATTTCCCACCCTTTTTTATGTACAAAGCCTCAATGGCCTGACGGACCTTAAACAGAGACTCTGATTCCACCACGATGAAATACGTGCTTTCCTCTTTTCCCTGAATGTTCAAGGTGCCTTTTCCCAGACATAGGGGGTGGTACGCACTTTTTTGCAGATTCATTTGCTCTGCCACCTGATGGATGTCCTTCATTTTTAAATGACGGCTTAAGACCTTATCAAATTCCACAGGCGAGATCACGGTGATGTGCGCTTCGCCACGGTTTTTCAAAGGTGACTTCAGAATATCTTCGGTTTGCTTGAGCAGAGGTTGGTAACCCTTGTACTCCAAATTCATCGCCAGGTAATTTTTGAAAGCACCGCTGCCTTCGTGAGCCACAAAAGGCACGGGAGTGTAGATTTCGTCGGTGTATTTAATCTCAGGAAGTTTTGTTTCTGATGGAGCTGTTACACAGGAGCTTAGCACTAGCATAATGAAAACCCATTGAATTGCGCGCATAAGCATCCTCCTAAGATAATTGACATAATTCCCCATGTACTTCTAGCCTACACAGACTATGAATAAAGTGAAAGTGCTTCTTAAAAATGTTCTGGGTCTGATGGTCTTTGTAGGGGTTATCTCCTCCTGCCAAAGTAAAGAAATGAAAACAGTCGTTCCAGGGTCTCACGCCGGGTCTCATGGTGGGGCAGTCGCGGGTTCATTCGTAAACTCCCCGAACAATTTGCTAAGCGAAACACGTCAATTAACCTTTGTGGGTCCCAAAGCGGGGGAAGGATATTTCAGTCCTGATGGCCGGTATATGATCTTTCAAAGTGAAAGAGAGCCCGGGAATCCGTTCTATCAAATGTACGTGATGGATCTTAAAAATGGAGAAACCCGTCGTGTGTCTCCGGGGTTGGGTAAAACCACTTGCGGGTGGATTCATCCTTCCATGAAAAAGGTGATGTTCTCTTCTACGCATTCTGATCCTGAGACGAAAAAGAAAATGGCGGAAGAGGTCGAGAATCGCAAAAAAGCAGTCAAAGCAAAATACTCCTGGAGTTTTGATGAAAACTACGACATCTGGACTTCAACTCTAGAGGGTAAGGATCTCAAACGTCTTACGAAAGAAAAAGGCTATGATGCCGAAGGGGCTTATTCTCCAGATGGCAAATTCATTGTTTTTGCTTCGAATCGAGCGGGATACACAGAGAAGCTTTCCGCCGATGATCAAAAGCTATTCGAGCAAGACCCATCCTACATGATGGATATTTATATCATGAAAGCCGACGGGACAGGGGTGAAGCGCCTGACGGATTCTAAGGGTTATGATGGCGGTCCATTCTTTAGCGTTGACGGGAAGAAAATCACTTGGCGTCGTTTCAATGCTGCAGGTACGACAGCTGAGATCTACACCATGAATGTCGATGGCTCTGAACAAAAGCCGATCACGCATATAAAGGCAATGTCTTGGGCCCCATTCTTTCACCCCTCAGGTGATTACATCGTCTTTGGGTCCAGTGCTTTAGGATTTACGAATTTTGAGCTTTTCATCGTCGATGCTGCGGGTAAGTCAGATCCTATGCGTGTGACTTTTGCAGATGATTTCGATGGTCTTCCGGTGTTCACGCCAGATGGTAAGCACTTGTCCTGGACCCATCGCAATCAAAAAGGTGATTCACAGATTGTGATGGCGAAATGGGATGATGCTCAAGCGCGCCGTCTTTTAAAGCTCCCACCAGTGGATCCAAGTCATGCTTCTTTGTCAGCTGATATTAATGTGGAGGACCTGAAAACCTGGATCGCGTATCTGACACAAAACGAGTTTGCGGGTCGCAGTACCGGTGGTACCCAGGAGAAAATTTATTCTGATAAAATTGCTGAAGCCTTCAAAGCCTGGGGTTTAAAACCTGCAGGAGTTAATGGTACTTATTTCCAATCCTTCGAATTTACTTCAGGTGTGAGTCTAGGAGATAAGAACTTACTTGAACTGATTGGTAAAGGTCAGACATCTTACAAGCTTTCTCAAGATTACGAGCCCTTGTCTTTCTCTAAAACTGGACCGATCAGTGGAGCGCCGATTGTCTTTGCGGGTTACGGGATCAAGGCTCCTGCATCTGACAAAGAGGCTGCCTACGATTCTTATAAGGGTTTGGATGTTAAAAACAAATGGGTCATGGTGCTGACGGATTTGCCAGCAAATATGCCGTCGACTCGACGTCAGTATTTGAATCTGTATTCCAGAATGCAACACAAGGTAACGGTGGCTAAAAATGAAGGCGCTATCGGTTTGATTGCGGTTCATGGTCCACTCAGTGATTTGAAAGATCACTTTGGCAAAATCAAATTTGAGGGTTCGCTTTCAGAATCCAGTATTGCGGTCATTCGCCTCTCCACATCGGTTGCATCCACGTTGCTTCAAAACGCAGGCAAAGATCTGAAGGCTGAACAAGCTCTCTTAGATAAAGGCGAACCCCAACCGGGTTTCCCAATTCCTTCCATGTACTTGAAAGGAAATATTGATCTGCAATTTCAAAGATCAAAAGGCACTAACGTCGTAGCGGAGATTCCGGTTAAGGGTGCTAAAACTTCAGTTCTGATTGGGGCCCACGGAGATCATTTGGGTCTGGGTATGGCGGGGAGTTCGCTGGCTAAAAAAGATGAAGCGGGTCTCGCGCACGGTGGTGCCGATGACAATGCCTCTGGGGTGGCTGGCGTTTTAGAGCTGGCTCATTCCTATGCGGAACTGCAAAAAACTTCTCCTGGGAAGCTTAAGAAAAACTTGATGTTTGCGGTTTGGTCCGGCGAAGAGCTTGGCAATCTAGGTTCTACGCATTTTACTAAAACTCTTCAGAACAAAAGCATCGAGGCATATCTGAACATGGATATGGTGGGACGCCTGCGTGATCGCCTTTTTGTTCAGGGATTGGGTTCCGGTGATTCCTGGCATGCAATGGCAGAACGTGTGGAAGCCCAAACGCGGTTACCCTTAGTCACCCAAGAAGACCCCTATCTGCCGACGGATTCATTAGCTCTTTATATGGCGGGTATTCCCACGGCGCATTTCTTTACCGGTGCTCATCAGGAATATCACACACCTCGAGACACCATGGATCTGATTAACTTTGAAGGTCTAGTTAAAGTATTAGGTGTAGTTAAAGGCTTTAGTGATCAAATCGTGATGACTTCTAAGCCAAGCGTTAAATATGTAAAGGTCGCAAGCTCGCAAAACAATATGGAGGGTCGCAGTTTCCGGGTCTATGTGGGAACAATCCCAGACTATACCCAAGAAGGCACGAAAGGCGTTTTGCTTTCGGGAGTTTCCAAGGACAGTCCTGCGGAAAAAGCGGGTCTGCTTGAAAAGGATGTCTTGATTGAGTTTGATAATACCAAAATCGACAATATCTATGACTACGTTTATGCGCTTCAAGCTGTTAAACCTAACAAAGAAACGACGCTCAAAGTTTTAAGACAAGGCAAAGTGGTGGAATTGAAAGTCACCCCGAAACTGAAAGAATAACCGAAAGGTACGGACACACTTTTGGTAGCAAGGATGCAGCATTCTTGATGCGTTGTTGCTACCAAAAGTGTGTCCGTACCTCCAGGGGAGTCCAGGAAAAACAAAAGGGGAGTGTGTAACTCCCCTTTTTTATTGGATTCCTACAAAGTCGGAAATTTCAGTTTTGAACATTTCTTTTTAAGGAAGTTTTTCAGATTTTTATCTGAAAACTTCACGTAAGGGTCACCATCTTCCCGGTAACTGAAAATATCCCCGACGATAAGTTCGCAGGATTTTCCCACTTCATCGGTGAATTTAATTTTGTTGCGAGGGTTGCTGGTCGGTGCAGAACCCATTTTGAATCCTGCATCCAGGATCAGACCTTTGTAGTTTTTGATTTCCACTCCACCGGCATTGTTTTTGGAAATTTCCGGTGCCACTTGGACCTCAGCCTTGCTGTGGCCTTTTAACTGCGCCGACTCCAGATCGAAGTAATATTCGTCTCCGGTGGTGGAGGTGACTTTCAAATTGCCTTGTTCCTGGTCCCAAAGAAACGTTGGATATTTCTGACGGCGGGGGAAAGTATAAAATTCGCGAGCTCCTGTCGTTTCTGAAACTGGACCTGCACCGAAAGAGTTAAAAACCATCAGGTTGCCGTCTGCTGCAAAGATATATCCACGGTAGAACATGTTATCGATTTTATAGTTACTGATCGATACAAAGCAGTCTCCGTTCGATGTCGGGCGCATTTGCACTTGAATGCTTCCCCCGCGTTCAACGCGATCCGGGCACACAGGATTATCCAGTGCTTGAGTGGAGGCGAAACTTGGGAGCGCGAACAAGAGAGTAACTAAAAGTTGCATAAAAACCTCACTGAGTTCAATCAGGAGAACTCATCGAATTGCCACTGTCAGCAAGGGACACGGGGCGGCGAAATAAATCTTCAACAAAACTTTAACCATTTCTGGACTCGATGATTCTTAACCTTTTGTGGTTTTATAAGAGTCTCCTTATCGAGAGGGATTTGTCTATGTCTTCTACTTTTTCCGACGAATTTAGAAAGTATCAAAAACAGGAACGCCGCCTGACAGCAGCGATCGTTTTGGTGTCTGTATTGGCGCCAGTTTCTTTTACTTTATTGTTGGAAAGAAAGTTTCATTGGATTGTTTGTGGAACGACAGCTCTTTTGTTTTTGGTAGCAGCCGTCGCCCTTCACGTTTATCGTGCACAAGTGTCGCAAAAGCTTTTAAAAAAGTATGAAAACCTTGAAGTTGGTTCGGTGTTGGCAAAAAAGATTTCGCCAAAAGCCCCAAGTCGTTTTGTGATCACCAACACGGGATACAATCACTTCTATCTAAAATGCCTAAATACGGGCGAGCAAGTTCTCGTGTCTAAACACAGAGTTCGCGAAGATTTCGATATTGCAAATTGATTTCAACATTCGCATGACGGAGCCTATTTCAAATGGAGGCTCCAGTGCGAAGACTTGCGTTTATTTCAGCGCTCTTCACTTTGCTATATCTAAAGATATCTGTCGCTGGTGTCTTGGATTATAGTTGCTCTTCGAAAAATCTGAATGGCGTCAATTTCAAATATTGCATCAACCAAGTCGATCGCACTCGCAATCAAGACATCGTCTATTTCTTTCATGGCATTTCAGCCAACGCGGAATCCTGGTTTAATAAGGGCGACACGCGCTCCATTGCAAAACGTTGGTTACTAAAGGGTTATGAACCCACAATCATCACCATCTCTTTTGGTCCGGCGTGGATGCTGGTAGACAATGTAAAATCCAGAACCCTGCCTTTATTTAAAGACCACATCCTGCCTTTTTTGGAAAACGAGGTGGGTGGTTTAAGGCAAGGTCGTCGCATGGTGATTGGCCAATCGATGGGGGGCTTTAACGCTGCCGAAGCCACATTAAGGATGCCTGGATATTTCTCCAAAGCTCTGTTGTTATGTCCTGCTCTTTCGGTGATTGGACCTTATTCAAGCAGTCAGGAAATTGCTGATTATAAACAGCGCACTCGTGCTGAAGGATTTCTGGTCGACTCCCTGATTGATATTTCAAAACATTTTATCGTTGATGGGGAGGATTGGGATCACCACGATCCTTTAAAGCTGCCAGAGTCTTACCCTCAAGGAATTTTAAAGCCAGCCTATTATGTATCAACGGGTCGAGGCGACAACTTCGGTTTTCAAGAGGGCTCACAGTTATTTGTTAACATCGCAAAAAAATATAGCTTCCAGGCACAGTGGGCTCCTGTTTACGGGTATCACTGCAGTTTCAATCGTCAGGGAGCTGCTGATTTTATTAGAGGAGTTTTGAAATGAACGATATGGAATCATATAAAGGCTTTAAAGAAGAAAATCGCATCAAGGGTGACGATATCAATGCAGATGAATACCGCGAGGAAATCCGGCAGTTGATTGAAAAAGTCGTGCGCTTTTTAGTCGATCAGCCTGACACCGTCACCGTCACGACCTATGTGGGTCCCAAGACGACAGTCTATCGCGTGAATTGTGCAAAAGACAATTTAGGTCAGGTCATTGGAGCTCAAGGAAAAACTATCATGGGCTTGCGAGCCGTTGTTCATGCCATGACAGCACGAAATGGAATCCGTTCTATTGTGGAGATTCCGGTATAGGCGGCAGGAGTGACAAGAAATTCTTTGATCATTTTAGTAGTGGTCTTAGTGATCGGCTTTGGTGTCTGGTTTACTAAATTTGGCCAAGAGCTAAAAAGAACACAGGAAATCGTGAACGAAAAAAACGACGACACCCAACGCCTTTTACGTCGTCGTACTGCGGCCGTGACTGAAAAGCCTGCTGTCGACAACTCCCTTCGAAAAACTCAGTTGCAAAAAGAGATTCAGGATCTTTCAACTCAGCTGTATCAAGAAAACCAAAAGCTCGATACGCAACGAAAATATCTGGATGATATTCGAAATAAAACCAACCCCGATCGCGCTGAATTTAACTATCGCAATCAGATCAGCACCGCGAATCAAGAGATCCAGTCCTTAACTGACACTCTTCGGGGAGATCAATTTAATGAGGCAGAAATTCAGCGCGAGGTCCAGCGCATTTCCACCGAAACAAATACAGCCGCACGCTTTTACACCGAACAAATGGATAAAAACATTAAGGATCAAGAGGCGATCATTCGCAGAACTCAAGAAGACCTTGAATATTGGATGGGCAATTTAAACTATCTGACCCTGCGCGATCAAAATGTTAGTATTTTGCAGCAACAGCTCGCGGCTCAAACCCAACAGTTGCAGGATATGAAAGTTCAAAGGCTGCAGATTTCAGCTCAAGCTTTGGAACGGACACAGACGGCACAGGCGCAAGCCCGGCAAATAGCATCTGAAAACGCAGCGGCCCGGGCCGATATTCAGGAGCAAATAGATTCATTGCGTGATCAGATTCAACGTTTGGAGTACGCCTATCGACAAACTCGTTATGGGCAAATGTCTGCGCAATCTCAAGTCAATCAGGCGGAAAGAAACTTACAAGGTCAGCAGGAAGTGATTCGTTCTGTCCAGGAGCTTTTGCGGGAAAAACAAGGCGAATTCAATCAGCTGCAGTAGACCTTGAGCTAAAACTGGTTCATCATGAATTTATGAAAAACAAAAAAACCGCCATTATTTTGTTCGTGATTTTAATCGTCGTAATTGTTCTCGCTGTGATTTTCTTTCCGAAAAAAACGGGGACCGAGGCGGGGGAGCCAGGATCCACAGTTGATTCTACTCAGCCGCCGGTTATTCCTGAAAATCGAATCACCCGCATTCAATTGCCTTCAGGTACAGATCAAGTGATCTATCATGATACGGCAAAACCCGAAGCTTCGGTGATCACTTTGAATGTCGGCAATTTCGAAAGCTTTGTACTGAAGTGCTTCCAAGGTGAAAATTGCGTATTGGGTGATGACCCGATGAAGATGTATCAGGACTTTAAGGCGGCAGGAAATAATCGTGCGGTGGATAGTTTGATCTCGTTTTTACGCTCTAAATTAAGAAAGCCCGAGTTTAAAGATCAATACAAAGACATCGTAAAAAAGATGATTGAAGATTTTTATCCACCAGAAGAAAAACAATTTCAGGAAGCTGCCTATTACAATTACCTGGGAGATTTAAATAAGTCGCTGGAATTGTATTTGGATCTTAAGGAAAAGGCAAAAACCAACCCGAAGCTTCACGACGTTTCTAATCTAAATATTGCCAATACGTATTATGATCTAAAAAGATATTCTGATGCTCAACCGTACTACGAGGCTGCGTTGCTGGATTATACCTCTGGAAAAATTAAATCAGCTCCGGATCCAACTTCGTTTGTTGAAGAGCGCATTGCGGAGATTAAGGCTCGTCTTTACCACACACAATAGGACTTTATTTAAACTGCAATATATCCTGACGAAGAGTTTCCTGTAAGAGAGGTCGCAAGGTTTCCATGGATTTTAAGCCCGTAAACACGACCTCGAATTCAAGGTCGACTTTACCCCGCCATAATTCATAACGAGAAATCACATCATAAGTGTTGATTTCAATGTCACCTCGGCGATAAGCCTCCAGTAATTGTGCCTTTGAATACGGAATAAGATAAGGTTCTTGTTTTTGAAACTTGAAATAGTTAATGGCAAAATGAGTTCTCGCTCCAAAGGGGCCTACTTGAATAGGCTTCCCATCCACCCATTGTTCGCGCTCGGCTTGAGTCATCACCCGTGACAGGTGAATTTGGTCGGGAAGACTGGAAATTAAAATTTCCCCTTGATCGACCGTTTTAATTAAACCATTTTCATCGACGTAAGACGCCTTGAATCTACGGACCACTGGATTATTGGAAATTCCATCACGGAATTGAAAAGATCTATCCAAAAAAGCGGCATGGCCGTTAGAACGTATTTGCTCAAACTCAATATCACCGTCATGTTTGTTGATTAATTTCACGATAAACAAACCGTAACCATCGACTAAATTTCCGGGCATCAATTTAACATCTGCCACTGTGAAGTCGGTCAGATGAACTTTATTGTAAGTTCGGGCTTTTTCAATGATGCGGGAATTTTCATGTAAAACAGCCTCGGCCAATTTTGCAATTTGCTGTTTAGTCTGGGTGTTTTGTGCAGAGTTTTCGGAGAGACTTTTACTGATAATCCGCTTATAGAATACGCGCGGAACGCTGGAAACTTCTTCTGCGAAGACGTATTCACAACTATGGGCGGCTTGAGCCCGTATTGGCAAGACAGCTGTATAGAATATAAACAGCCAAAGCGTTGCTTTCGAATATAAACCAAACCGAAGGAACTTCACCATAGTGATTTATGATTTTGCAAAGGCGAGACCACGTACCTAAAACGGCAACTGTCTAGGCTGTCTGCACAGGAATGGATCTAGAGCGTTTACCTTCATTTTGGCGTGGGCCTGATTTTCGCTAAAAGCAAAATGATGAATTTTAAACTCCGCTTAAAGAAGATCATTCTGAGTACCTTGCTTTTAACTGTTGCCAGCTTGGTCGTGTTTGCGACGTCGGCATTGGCCGCGAATCAGTGCGGAAAGGTTTTTGATTCCGCACAACGAGTTTCGGTAGAACCCATAAATGCCGAGATTGTGAATAAGATCTTGATCGAAACCATCGAAAATCACGGCAATTACACAAGTCGCTTTACGGTGAATTCATCTGAAGCCTTGGAGCTTGGCGCACAATGGATGGGATCGGGCTATAAACAGATCGGGAAGTCTGACAGCGGAGTTTTCGTCAGTGCGGATGGAAAACGCCGCTTTCGAATTGATAACAATTCGTTGATGGGTACTCACAGTCCTCACAAACCTCATGTGCATTTGGAGTTGGTAAATCCAATCACAACTGTAGTGATTTCAAACAATCACATCATTTTAGATTAAAAAGTTATTCGAAATAATTGTTATTTATATTTAGAGCTTCCCTTATCGGATTCTGCCCATTTTTTTTCTGCATTCTCACCAGCTTCTCTGGTTGAACTAGTAATGTATTCTTGGCGCATTTCTTCATACGGAATGTTATAGACTTCGCACATTTTCTTTAAAATTTCTAATGGCGGTTTGCGATTTCCAAGTTCTAGATTCGAAAGGAATTGAGATTTTTTGTATCCCAACAGTTTGGCTGCTTCTTGCTGAGTTAGAAGCGCGTCGATTCTTTTCTTTCTGATATAGTCGGAGAGGGACAAGAACTCACCCTTTTAATGAATTTTTAGTGTTAATATTCATAAAAAACACTTACATATTAATCCAAAAACGATTTATAGGGAAAATTGAAACTGCAACTTATTGCACCTGTAATTATATTCAATCATAATAAGTTGGTAAAAAACTTTCTTTGACCCGAGCCGATGGGCTATCTAATGTTCTGCCTGTAAAGTATTTTTCTTAAAGGATTGTATGATAGGGCGAAATTCAATTGCGGAGCATATTCGAAAAATCGAACACGTTTGTGCTTATATGACAGATGATTTACATCGAATCACACTCTGGAACAGCAATATAGAAAATTTAACGGGTTATTCCGAGGCCGATGTTTTGGATAAATTGGATTCCTGTTTCAGTTCTGATCCCTATGAAATCACGAACCTGGGTGGGGTCCGATTTACGTGGCGCCTTACAAAAAACGGGAAGCGTCTGTTTGTAATGGAGACTGTCACGATAATCCAAGATCCTGATTCTAAACGATACTCCATAATGAAAATTATTGAAGATTACACGAGTCAATTTACGTTTCTTGAGCAGATCGAACTCTGGCTGCAGCAAGATGAAATGATTACCGTCGCAGATCAGAAGACTTTAACGCTGATTCATGTGTCACAGAAATTTGCCACCACTTTGGGGTATGAAACCCACGAAATCTCGGGAATTTCGATCAATAGTCTACTGGCTCCAAAGGGTTCTAAAAGATATCAAGGAGATGTCTTTGATCTGGTTCGCAACGCCAAAATGATCAGAGGAATTAATTTTAAATGTAAAGATGGAGAGAGTTTACCATCCTCGGTGATCTCATTCGAAATGGTTGATACGCATCCTTCAGGCATCCAGAACATTTATTGGGTCGGCAGAATCCGACCATCAGAGCTTGAACAACCGCAAGGTTCTGTGGATTATTTCTTTTAGTATGTATTGAATCTAAAAGGTTCAAAGCATTGCCTTATATGGATCCGAAAAAAAGGGTCTGGAAAGACACCCATAAAAGCTTCTGATAAGTTATATTATGTAACGGTATATGTGTGTTTGATTTGATTAGAGGGCTTCTTAAGACCTTATAATCTGTATATTTGATTTGGTATTTAATGGGCTTCCGATCTATTTCAGTGATCAGATCAATTAAAACACCCCCATTTTGGGCTGAATTAATGAATCAATCCCACTGATTCTTTAAGCCTAATTTCTACTGTTTAAACTCAATCCTTGAGCGCCTTTAAACCTACGAACTCGACTATTTAGCCATGCTTTTAAAATCATCCTTTAAAAGACCATCTTTAAGCATACCTTTTTATGGGTCTATTGATATGCCCTGATTCAAGATCGTTTAATTAAAGCCAAATACGCATCAAAAACCTTACTTATTGGATAGTCCTTTTGAATGTTTTAAAACGAACCATTTAATACCATCACTTTAGGTAGATATTTCGATGTAAATTCGAAGGAATTAAATCGTTAATTCTTTGTATCAAAATTGAGATTCTAAAATGCTAGTTTTAATCCATTCATTTGAATCCAATTATTTGTGGAAATTTTAAGTTTGATTTCAAACATCGAACTCAAACTGTAAATTTCCATTTCAAAGTCAGCTCGGATCATTTTCTTAATGAACAGGATTGAAATGCGGAACGAATTAATCAGCAAATTCAAATGGATTAAACGTGAAATCAGAGTTCAGATTTAACACCTGGACCCTGATTGAAAGTCATCCTTAAGAATTTATCATTATGTTTCAATGGTTATTTGAAAATACGTGAACACAATGGCGCAGATATTGGATTATTTGGCAGGAAGTTCTCCATAAACTTATATCCATCGCGTTTGAAATAGAATTTAAACACCGACTTCTTTGCCGCACGATCTGTCCAAATGGTGACGTTCGTATTTGTTTTTTGCGCTACCTTCGCCAGGAATACTTCCATAGTGTCGTTGTTGATTTGTCCCATGAAAGGACCTTCTTTATATTCAACGACTTCATCAGGAAAGATAACTAAAGGTGCCAGCAATTCGATCTCACCTGGATATTCCGACATGATATTTGGAAATAAACGACGACTATCGATCCTTACGGCCAATGTCCCGCCGTTCGGAGTATGCTTCATCTGACCTTTTTCATCGACGATCTTTTTCTTGCCCACGAACTTAGTGGCAACCCAAGGGTCATAGGTGAAAGACAAGAAACTAGAGCTTTTAGGTTCTCGTGCATGATTTGTCATTTGATCAGAAATACCAATCACTGAAGCACCCGTTTTGTATTTTTCAAAAGCCAGGTCGCCATTTTGCAAACGATTTACGGAAAGAGATCTTAAACGTCTGGTATAGCTTCCTTGATTCTTGGTCAATAAGGTGGACATGAATGCCACGCGTGTTTCACCATCTGGCATTTTCACGCGTTGAATTTTATCAGTCGCATAATCGACACCACGAAATGCTACAGTAGATTTTGTCAAATCAGGATGACGAATGGCTTCAAGCCATAAACTCCAGGCGCTGGATTCTGAAGGAGTCATTGATGCCCAAGGCAAGAAATCGGAAATCATTTGCGCCACAGCCTGGCGATCATTTTTTAAAATCAAATCATTGAGTTTATCTGCCTGGGATTCCCATTGTTCCAAAGTCTGGGTTTGATTTCTCCATGTGTCCGTTGATTTTTTCTGCAGACGCTCTGATTTTAAAGCCAGTTGGTCCAATTCTTGGGTTTCTTTTGTAGATTCCTGAATCAAGGTTGGTAAAACTCTTTGTACACGCCCCGAAGTTTTAGAGATCTGTTCCAAAAATTCAGCAGTCGGTTGAGCATAGGAAGATTTCAAGAGATCGTTTTCAATATGGGCCAGGCGGGCACGAGCTGCCAGACTCCCCTTTTCACTATTAAACTGTAATTCAGCCCAGGTATGGGGCGATTCAAAAAACATTTTATCAAATTCTCGGTCCGTAACACGAATATCCGCGCCTAAATCAAAATGAGTCAGGCGTGTATAAAGCAACAGGTTCTTAAATAACAGTTCCGGCTTTTTTTCGACGGTTTCATCGTATTGCAAACGGATAGTTAGCCCGTCAGAACCATAGCTAGAAACGATGCGGCTGTGGCTTTCGTTATCGATCAACGGTACTTTTTCTATACCGGTAACTGCGGCTTCGCGCAGCTCCAGTTGATTGTCGTATATACCGCCGCCATGTTTGCGGCTCATATTATCGCCAATCAAAAACGACAGCTTTCTAATACTTTCATCAAAAGTCAGAGCTTGCGGCGGAGTCCCTGCAAAACCAATTGAATGAATTAAAAGAATCGCCAGGATCACATAAACACTGTTGAACATCTTGGTGCCCCCAGAGATCCTGTCAATTCTTTCAAGCGATAGTTTCCAGAGATATCAACCTCTAAACCAAAGCCAGATTTAGCCAACACATCACGATACACATCAAATAAAACATCTGAACTTAAAGTTGAGACTGATCGACCTACAGAGGCTGCTGAATCTTTTGCATCAACCACGCGAATATCGAAGTACTTTTTCACAAAGTCTAAACTTGTTGGATTAATATAAGTTTTAAACTGCTCAGCTGTCATTCCTTCCGGTGCGATCACGTAAACCGCAGATTTAACCTTTGGATTGAATGTTCCATTCATAATATCTTCGCTGGATACTTTTAAAGCCTGACCGCGAGGCAAAGATTGCTGAGTATTTGCAAGCAAGCTTCCTAGACTCTTCATTGAGAAATCAAAATCAGCTCGTTTGAAATTAGGTTGTTTCATGATCACAGAAAGGTCCGATTCCGCAGTATAACCAGCACGAATCGCCGTTTGTGCCATTTGGAACACTGATACAGCGTCACGGCTTGGGCTTAGTTCTGTTAATTTACGGAACAAGGCCTTAAAACGTGGATTTTGTGGAATCGGTTCATAGTTAGAAATCGGTGCGCGAATTCCGTTTTGAACAAACAGATTTTCCAAAAGTTTCAATTGATTGCGTTTGCGACGAGATGATGACTGAGCTGCATGCGCCAGCGTTTCATTTTCAGATCCCACAACGTCAGAGATCAGGAAATAAGCTTCAAGTTTGGTTTGTGCACCCAAGATCTCGCGTAAATAACCTGTTTCAACTTCAACAATATCGAATCCTGAAGCCGTCTTTTTAAGCCAGGAGTCTGTTTCTTCAAAGGGAGTATGAACTTGACCTACAACGGCCACGCGGTCTTGCGCTGTGGGTGCAAGATTGCCTTGGGTAAAGGCTAATTTTTCGCCTGAATGCGTTTGAACGACACCACCTCGGATAACATCCCCGACTTTAATGCCTTTATTTGCCATAGCGCCCGCGGTACCGATGTAAACGATATCTTTATGGCCGGTGTCCTTTAAAGCTTTAGCAATGGGAACGATCTCGTCGCCCCAGACTGCGGAAAACACACGCCAACGTTTAATCTGACCGTTGGAGTCTTCCAAAAGATAATCACTGAATTCGTGGCTGGCTTGTTCTGATGTAAACTGTGCATATGCACGAGGAATACTATCAGCATATTTTTCGTATACGTTTTCAATCTTAATGCTGCTATTGTTAATCGCGTCTAGCTGAAATGAAGATTCTTTGATCGCTCGTTGAGCCATACCGTTAAACTTCGAAACCTGAGAAGCCTTATCGACGCCCATAGATTTCAAAAGGTCTGATGCTTGAACCTTTACGATATCAAGCATGCCAGCGTCTTTGATGGCTGTTTCAAAGGCTCCTTTTTGACCAATCAAAACCTTATCCGCCACAGGCAGATTTTTGAAAATATCCTTTAAGATCACGGTCTGTTTTTCATGGAAGCGTTCCGCATCACCATAAACTGAGACTTGACCGTTTTTAGAAGCAAACGTTTTGCCTTCAAATTTCAAAGCTTTGATCTGATCAACAAAGTGCAAGATACGATCTGCGCCGGAGATCAAGTTCACCATATAAAAGTGCTTTTGTGTCTTTGGATTAAAAGCCAAGAAGATTTTGTTGTAGTTCCTGGCCATCGGTTTTATCTCTTTAACGATCTCAAAACCGTTTCTTTCAACTGTTTCTGTGAAGTCTCTTTGATCCCCAATGATGAATGAGATATTGCGTTCGTTTACGATTGCATCCCAGACAAAGGCGCGGGTTGTTTTTTCTGAGATATATCTTTCGACATCCATCAGGTATTTGGACTCAATACGCTCTTCAAGGTTTTCATTTAAAGGAGCTTGTGCAAAATCCAAAGCCAAAGGTTTCACGCCTTTAGTTGCTTTTGGAGATTCGGAAGTAAACTTGGTCGCAAGTTTGTTTTTAAAGAAGTTATAATCCCATTTCAAATCAGCAGCAGATGCCTTTAATTCTGGATTCTTTTTATTAAGAATCGCGGAAATAACACCATCCCAATTCGCTGGGGTGTTCAGAAGTTTTGCATCAGACGTCGCTTTATAAATGTCTTCAGGAGTGATCGAATAAAGAGCCTTAATCAACGCTGGATCACGTTTATTACTTAAAAAATCAGCCAAATTTAAGATGTAGTACTGAAGTCTATCGACAGCCAGCAATCTATCCACGGATTCAATAACCGCAGTATCTCGCGATGAATTTGCGAAAGCCTGCGACCCAATATTGAATATAAATACCAATACGAATAAATAGCGCACACGACACCTCAGTGTGTTCCAGTTGCAAAGAGGGTGCTCGGTTAACTATGTGATTTTAGGTAATTTATCGGGGGAGATTCACTCCCCTCGCAAGAATTGGCATCTGGTCGTATACTCACCAGACGTATCAAAATGAGACGGGGAGATAACCTACTCCGCCGTCCACTCTTTAAAGCCCGCTTTTTGAGCGGCTGCTAGATCTTTACGATCGATCTCGTACACATTGCAATTGCCAGTGGGACTTCCACAAAGTTGAATGCGCATCATACCGTCGTTGGCATTTTTGCTGGAGTAAACTTGAACCGAACCCAGGTCTTTTTGCATATCTGCCAAAGGAATACGTTTTCCCTGGCCACATTGCAAAGAACCATCTGGTTTAAATACTTTCACGCGATCTGATGTGTTTGAAGTTTCCACGGCAGCTCCTGCTTCGGCTTGAGTCTTTTTCATTTTCTCGCCCCGGCAGTCACCATGAGAGCAAGCTGCCAAAATAAGGACTGGAACAATTGCTGTTAACCATTTTCTCATCGTCTCACTCCCCGCTACTCCGTTGAGAACGGAGTGTAAACAAGTCTAATTAATTGTACGAACCCATTGTGCATCAATCGCATACAGGTTGGCTTCACCAGAGATGAAATACACACGATCCATTTTTTCATCCACTTGCGGAGCTGACAAAATACCACGTCCTGGCTCCATATCTCCCAAGACTTGACCTGTGTTTGCATCCAAGAACTGCAAGCGTCCCTGAGATTCACCGAAGGTCAGAATGCCTTTGAAGACTTTTACTTGAGTGGCGATACCGTCCTTAACTTTAAAGCTCCAGACCTTTTGGCCGTTGGATTTATTCAAAGCTAAAACTTCACCCGTGGTGGTTGGGTAATAGATTCGGTCACCAGCCACGGTTACAGAACTGTATCCACCTTGATCCACACGCCACAAGACTTCGCCTTTTGCTGCGGATACGGCATAGAGCTTGTCGTCGTATCCCGCAATATAGATTTGATCGCCATCCAAAATCGGACTGGCATCGATATCGCGGAAACGTTTGTTACGGTTTAATTGCAACTCCCAAGTCACCGCCCCGGATTTCGCATTGAATGCCACTAAGGACCCATCAGAGAAGCCGATGTAAATCACGCCGTTTTTAATCGCAGGCTTGCTGCCTCCACGAATCGAGAATACAGACGTGTCTTGACGGGAATACAACCAAACCTGGCGGCCTGTGGCTGCATCTAAAGCGTAAAGAACGTTATTTCCCGCTAGGAAATAAACAATACCTTCATCAAGCAAAGGCTCTGACAAGTTTTCTGATTTCGTCGGAAAAGTCCATTGCACGCGGCCCGTGCTGGCTTCGATGGAATAAAAATTCCCATCGCTTGCGCCCACGAACAGGCGATCACGAATCAACGTCGCACTGGGCTCGACACCATTTTTAACCGGCAGATGCCATTTCAACTGACCGTCTTCACGACCGTAAGCGGAAATACCATCCATACCGTTCCCCTGAATCACCAGAGTGCCAGCGAGGATCGGAGTCATACGGTTGATTTTGCGGAAGCCCAGATTATCTTTCTGAGTTGTTTGACGAACCCATGCAGTCTTCACTTCGAAAGTTCTTTTGCTGTTATTGAGCGCGCGCCATTGCTCCATAGTTTTATCTACGGACTGATCAATCGTCGTACAACCCATCATAAAAAGAGCCAAAGCCCCAAAAATCAAAAACTTCATGGTCGCCCTTACCTAAAAACTAAAGATTCTTTTTCGCTTTCAACAAACGAAGATATTTCGCTGCTTCACGAGAAGAGATGGAATCTGTGTTTTGTGTATCTGCTGTGTTGGAAACTTCTGTGTAAAGTTGCTCTGCTTTTGCAGAGTCATTCAAAGTCTCATAGCAAAGACCTTGGCGAAGTTTCGCTTCGTCATGGGCAAAGTTAAACGCTTTAGAAGCGGTAACCACGTTCCATTTTTCGATAGCACCTTTGCAATCGCCTTTATCAGCTAGCACGTTACCCATTTGCATCCAAACCAGACCTGAAGTCAGATCAGACTTGTTCAAACCCGCTTCAACTTTATTCAAAGCTGCCGCTGCCTCGTCATATTTCTTATAAGACAAATAGATATCGCTGAGATTCAATGCCGCCATTTGACCAGCCACTGTTTTAGGAGCTTCGTTGATCAAGGCTTCAAAGCCTGTCATTACAGTGCCATAGTCTTTTTGCATGTCGCCGCTGGCTTTTTTGCTTGGATCAAATGCTGGAGCAGCCTTTTTGTCTTTTGCAGTCGCTGCCATCATTTCAGCGCGGGCCGCTTCTTCAAAGCCACGTTTTTTCTCTGTATAGGACTTTTCCAAAGAGAAGTATTTTTCCTGAGTGGCGATTTCCTTTTTAGTGGAAAGATAGCTCATCAAAGATGCGCCCGCTCCGATAACTACAAATGCGAAAATCGCAGTGATCACAATTTTGGAGTGAGTTGTTGTCCAAACAAAGCCTTGTCTCAATGTTTTTGTAACTTGGTCTGGGTTCTTCAAATCTTCTTTAGAAATCTTCGTGCTCAAGATAATTCCTCGCTGTTAATAAATACTTAGACCGAATAATTGTTAAACCCGGACCCTTGAGAGTCAACCCTTTCAAAAGGTGCCTGCTGGTTTTTGCAGAAGCACTGCGTTTAAAATAAAAAGGCCCGTTACCGAATGGCAACGAGCCCTTAGAATTCGTTTCAAAAAGCTGCTTCAGCCTTCGCGCCGACCGGCGCTCTGCCTCTGTCAGCTGCCGCTGAATTAGCGGTTGTAAACTTCTTTCAAAGTCGTGAATGAACGAGAAGATTTACCTGGGTGACGTTGTTTCAAGCGACCAATAGTTTTGATACGCTCTTCAGCCAAACGGTCAGCAGCCGTGTGCGTACCGATATTGTCACGTTTAGCAACTTCGTAAACTTTCGCGATATTGTCGTAAACGCGTTTTGTTTTTTCGAAAGCACGCTCTGGAGAGTAGCCTTCAAGCTCAACAAATACGTTCATCAAGCCACCAGCATTAATAACGTAGTCTGGAGCGTACAAGATACCCAATTCTTTCAATTGATCACCGTGACGAGCTTCAGCCAGAACGTTATTCGCGCCACCAGCGATTACTTTAGTCTTGAACTTCGTGATGGATTGATCGTTCACGATCGCACCCAAAGCACATGGAGCCAAGATATCACACTCAGTGAAAAGGATTTCGTCAGAGCTGACGGCTTTCGCGCCGTAAGTTTCAGAGATCTTTTTAGTACGAGCCATATCGATATCAGCAACGATGATTTCAGCGCCTTCTTCTTTAAGGTACTTAACCAGGTTGGAACCCACGTTACCAAGACCTTGAACCGCTACGCGCATACCTTTCAAAGAGTCTGTGCCGAATTTTTCAGCTGCAGAAGCTTTGATACCCATCAATACACCGTGTGCAGTGTATGGAGATGGATCGCCTGAGCCACCGAAGTCTTTCGGGATACCAGTCACCCATGGAGTTTCCATGTAGATGTGTTCCATATCTTGAACGGAAGTTCCCACGTCTTCAGCCGTGATGTATTTACCATTCAAAGAGTTCACGAATTGACCGAAAGCACGGAACAATCCTTCAGATTTTTGAGTTTTAGCATCACCGATGATAACTGCTTTACCACCACCCAAGTTCAAGCCGGATGCCGCAGCCTTATAAGTCATACCTTTAGAAAGACGTAGAACGTCGACCAACGCTTCATCTTCATTCTTATAGTTCCACATACGAGTACCGCCCAAAGCAGGACCCAAAGATGTGTTATGAATAGCGATGATAGCTTTAAGACCCACAGCAGGGTCATTACAGAATACCACTTGTTCGTGGTCACCATGTTTAGAGATCAACTCAAACGTTCCCATGGAAAATTCTCCTTAATTAGAATTGCCTAGGGATCATTGTTCCATTTGAGTAAAAAGACTAGCACTTACACCCAGCACTAGATGCGCTGGGCTAAATGCTCTCAGTTCAGTTACAACAAAATGCGCGAAGCGCCTTTTGTTCTACATTTTCTCCGGAGCTGGCATTCCCAGAACAGCCATACCTTGCTTCAACGTCGCGCCCACAGCGGCGCTCAAAGCAAGACGTGCTTCGCGAATCGCTTCGTCTTTTTCTGTTCCAATCGCGCACTCGTGATAGAAAACGTTAAATTTCTTAGCCGTCTCATATAAATAAGTACAGATCGCAGCCGGTTTATAATTTTCCGCAGCTTGTGCAACTGCAGTGTTAAATCCAGATAAAGCCTGCATCATTTGTTTTTCTGCCGGATGAGTGAGCAACGTCCAGTTCACAGTTTTCAAAGTGCGCGGGAATTTACGCAACAAACTTTGAATACGCGCGTGAGAATATTGAATGAACGGTCCAGACTCGCCATCAAGTTTCAGCCACTCGTTCATATCAAAGACGATTTTCTTATTTGTATCCATACGAAGCATTCCGTAGAAGATTGCACCTTTCGCCACTTGTGCAGCAATTAGATTCACATCTTCTTCAGACCATTCGTCCTTATAACGAGCCAAGTACTGAGTCTTAACGTGTTCTTCCATATTACGAACAAGATCATTCAAAGGAACAATATTGCCCTTACGCGAGCTCATCGCACCATCTGGAAGTTCCACATAGTTGTATTGAAGATGGAAGCAATTCTTTGCCTGCTCAAAGCCCAGCATTTCAAGAACGCGGAAGACTTGTTTGAAGTGCAAAGCCTGGCGCATGTCGACGATGTAAACTGATTTTTCAATTTGTACGTCCTGGAATTTATGACGAGCCAAAAGCAAATCTTTGGTCGCATAAAGTCCTGTGCCATCGGATTTCAAAAGCATACAGAAGCCTAATTTTTCAGCTTCTAGATTCTTACCGATTGCACCTTCAGATTTTTCCAACTTGCCTTCAGCATAAAGTTCTTTAACCCATGCTGCACTTGGAGCATCCATTTCAGATTCAAAGTACCATTCGTCGAAAGTGACATCTGCCCATTTGTAAACGGACTTCATCAATTCAATGGACCACTCGCGAGTTTCTTTCCACAGGTCAAAGTATTCGCCTTTTCCAGCTTCAAGCTGTTTCAAAATCGCAGTTAATTCCTGACGATTTAAATCTTCCTGGGGAGTTCCGTTTTGATCTTCCAAAAGCAAATTCGCCTTGGAGTACATGCTGCCCAACCATTCACCTTTTCCAGTTGCTGGAACCGGTTCTTGGTTGTGCTTTTTCATATACCAAAGACATTTCGCCACGTGAGTTCCCATATCGCCTGGGAAAGTGGCAGAAACGATTTCGCGACCGGCATATCGAAGCATTCTGACGATAGAATCACCCAAGCACAAGTTACGCATGTGACCCACATGAAGTTCTTTGTGGGTATTTGGTTGAGAGTACTCGATCATTGTTTTCGGTGCTTTTTCAACAAGGGCCTTTTTAAAATGTTCGCCTGTCAAAATAGGATTCAAAACTTTCTCGCCGAATGCTTGCGGAGCGAAAGTCAGATTCAAATAAGGTCCAGCGGCTTGAGCCTTGATAAGGTTGGAATCCAATTCTAAATTAGCAGCTAATTCACCAGAAATTTGCGGAGGGCCTTTTTTCAAAGATTTCGCCAAAATAAAACAACCATACGCCAAATCACCCATATCGGAATTTGGTGGCTCAACAAGGGCTTTATAGATTTCATCTGCTGATAGGTCATGACCCATCTTTTGAATCGCAGCTGCGATTTTTTCAGTGGCTAAAAGGCGGATTGAATCGTGTTTAATCATATAAATTTCCAAACTAATAAGACGGCGGCCCAAGTGAGCGATAACGAAAGAATGAATATACTGATTTTTCGATGAAATTTAAGGTCTTTTTTAAGCTTTACGACTTCTGCGTTTAAAGCTTGTTTTTCTGCGGAAAAACCATCCAATTTGCGCGATAAAACCGACATTTCAGCCTGTCTTTCGGCTCTTTCAGATTCCAACTCCTGCAAAGCCTTTTGATGGAGGACCTGGGGGCTTTGATTCATGAAATATTGCGGAGTTAAACCCGGGATTTTTTCGTTCAAAATAGAATACCACTGAAGGGCGCGCCAAATATGCGGGGGAGCTTCATCACCCTGCTTTGTCCAGCGAGTCCAACTGCTTGGATCGACCATCAATAATTGGCTCATTTTACGTTGCGAAAGCCCAAGACCCAAACGAATCGATTCCAAATCCCCCAACTGACGACGAAGAACCGAAACTTGAGCCTCATAATGCATCCTTAAAGAGGTCTTTGAACGGGGAGCTTCAAGAGAGTCCTCCCCTGCCTCGAGGGGGTCCAAGACCAGACCCTGGGTCTCCATATCCATTTAAAGCCTCCCGGACTGTTGTGTTTTGCAATATTAGTATTGTGTTACACATTGAAAGACGTTGCGAAATACATGTATACTTTAAAAGTTCCCGACAGGGAGTCAAGCTAAGTCTCTGAAACCACAAAAGAATCCGTCCCGGGTACCCCTATAGACCCCTTTTTCAATTCAGACTATAGCTTATAGCCATAAGCTATAGTGCTATGTATATGTATTTACTGGGTATTTTATATGGTTGTTTTTGGCGTATTCGCTTCGACACGTCTAGTCCAGGGTGTATAAACAAAAATATTTTACCCATCAACACTTTGGATGCAACGCGTTACGAGATACTGATTGCCAGACCCCGTTTAACTTTTGAATGATGAATCATGGCTCCCGCACCTCGGTATCAACTCAACAAGAACAAATATCTCCTCGAACCCGAGGTGGAACGTTTGCGAAAAATTCTCACGGATTTTGAGCTTAAAGATCCACGCAATTGTCTGATGTTTTGGGTGGGTTTAAAGACGGGCGCCCGGGCCCAGGAAATCCTCAATATTCAAAGGTCAGATCTGAACCCCTACGATGAAAGCATCTTTATCCGGGGTCTTAAGAACTCAAATGACCGAGAAATCCCGATTCATTCAGCCATTTTTGAACGACTTCATCGGTTCGCGGAGCAACAAGGTGGTCACCAAGTTTTTCCGATCACATATCCCCGACTTTATCAAATCTGGGAAATGTATCGTCCTGTCCCAAAAAAGTTCCACTCTTTAAGGCATACTTTTGCGATTGAACTGTATCGAAAAACCAAGGATTTACGCCTGGTGCAGGTCGCTTTGGGACACAGAAACATCGCAAACACGATGGTCTATGCTGATTACGTTTACTCTCAACAAGAGCTTCGGAAGCTTATTCTTTAAGTCAAATGACTCCGCCGTCACCCATTAAAAGTGCACTCATCCGCCAATGAAAAAAGCGCTGGTGGGGGAAACCAGCGCTTTAAGGAGTGCACAATTTGGGGGTTGGGGAATTGAATTTAAATACTATTGATCCATTGAGCGGATTTCATTCGCAAGACGGTCGAATTGTTTGTCTTGTGCTGGTTGCGCTGCGGATTTCTCTTTAGCGAAACGCATGAAATCTTTGTTCGTTGGTGAATTATAAGAAGTGCTAGATGCTTCTACGATCACGATTTTCTCTCTAGCTTCAGGTTTAGCAGCGATTTCGCGAGTTTCTTGAAGATTGCCGCGAACTGATTCGTGAAGCTGTTTTTGAGCTGCTGCGTTTTCAGAAATCATAGAACCGAAATCAGCAACTTTTGCGAAAGAAGTCATTGGGATCAAAGTCATCATTGCGATCATTACTTGCTTCTTCATAATTCACTCCTTGGTTATACCACTCACTATTGCATCGCCGGTGCCAACTGGAACGGGCTTTAAAACGAGTTGGCACAGGGGTGTGACCTTCCGCGCGCGGCGCCCGTAAAAGAAATGAACAGGGCATCTTGCGTTGAGCTCGTTTTCAGCCTAAAGTCTCAATATTAGACAGGAATTTCGTCTCAATATTGGACAGAACTGGACAGGAATTAATGATCAAAGCCCTCTTTCCCACGTTTGTTTACTATTCTCCCCTCCAAGAGAAAGCCAAAATGGCGGCTTTGAACAAGGATCTGAAGCAAGAAGCCTATAAAATCGCAGAAATCGATGAAGAGGGTCAGCTTTGGTCTCAGAAAAACTATAAGGGCGGTTACACCTCTTATGGATCCATGGCTCAGCTTCATCAATTTTCCAGCACCTTTGGGGATCTGGAGAAGGCCATCAATAAGCACGTTTATAAATTCGTGAAGCATCTGGAAATGGATATTAATCCCAAAGAACTTAAGATGACTTCTTGCTGGGTGAATATCATGCCGACATCAGTGATTCACACCATGCATCTTCACCCGCTCTCTGTTATTAGCGGGACTTATTATTTGCAAACACCGAAAAACAGCTCCGCGATTAAGTTTGAAGATCCGCGCATGGATTCTTTTATGGCATCGCCACCTCGCAAACACGGCGCAAAGGTGCATAACCAACGTTATCACTCTATAGAACCTCAGGAAGGCAATCTGGTGCTGTTTGAAAGCTGGCTTCGCCATGAAGTTCCAGCCAACGATGCCACTAAAGAGCGCATCAGCATCAGTTTTAATTACGACTGGGTTTAAAATGTCAGCATTTGCAGGGATTCAGCTTCAAAATCTAAAGAAAAGCTTCGACCGGAAAGAGGTTCTGAAGAATTTCAATCTTCAGATCCCTGCGGGTTCTTTTATTTCTTTGGTCGGGCCCTCGGGCTGCGGAAAATCTACAGTCTTAAGGTTGATAGCGGGCCTTGAATCGCCAACGGCCGGAAGCGTGCAAAACACCCAGGCAAATCATTTCGGTTTCGTTTTTCAAGATGCGAATCTATTGCCCTGGAAAACCGTTTTTGAAAACGTCGCACTCCCGTTTGAGATCAGTCCAGAACTTAAAGCGATTTCCAAAAACGAAATCAAATCCCGCGTTTTGGAAGCTTTAAGCAAAGTGAATCTTCAAGACAGTGAAAATCTATTTCCCCATCAATTGTCTGGCGGCATGAAGATGAGAGTTTCCATCGCGCGCGCTTTGGTTACAAAGCCTCAATTGCTTTTGATGGATGAACCCTTCGCAGCCTTGGATGAATTCACCCGCTATCAAATGCAGATTCAATTAAGAAATCTGTGGCATCAAGAAGGCATCACGGTTTTATTCGTGACTCACTCGCTGTCTGAAGCCGTTTTTATGTCTGAACGAGTGGTTTTAATGAATGCAGCAGGCGGACACATTGGTCTAGATCAGAAATTAGATCTGCCAAAAGAGCGCGTCGATGAACTAAGAACCTCTCCGGAGTTCAATCAAATTATCCGCACATTGTCTGAAGGATTGAGACGATGAAACGCATGTTACCAGCCCTGGGATTTTTTCTTTTTATCACCTGCATTTTACAAGTTTTAGTGAAGCAAAATGTTATTGCCGAAAGTTTAATTCCATCACCAGAAACTGTCGTAAAAACTTTGATTGAGATGAAATTTGATTATGTTACATCGTTTTTGCAGACTTTTAAAAACACTCTGGCTGGTTGGATTCTAAGTATTTTCTTTGGAACCGCACTTGCTGTGATGTTTTCTCTTTCTAGCTTTTTAAAACGCGCTATCTTGCCCTTTGCAGTGTTTTTTCAGACGGTGCCTATCATTGCAGTGGCTCCGCTTTTAGTGATCTATTTCGGCTTTGGGGCACCTACGGTGATTGCTTCCAGTTTCATCGTTTCGATCTTTCCGATTATCGCAAATACTTTGATGGGACTTGAAAACGTTCAAGCCGCACAACTGGATCTGTTTAAAATTTATCAGGCGAATGCCTGGCAGATTTTGTGGCAACTAAAACTCCCCGCGGCGTATTCCTATATCTATTCCGGCTTGAAAATATCTGCAGGGCTTTCCATTATCGGGGCCATTGCCGGTGAATTTGTCGCAGGTGGTGGTTTAGGAGCGATGATTGATGCTGCCAGAACTCAACAAAGAGTCGATATTGTCTTTGGTGCTTTGATTTTGCTATCGGTAATGGGCTTACTGATGATCGGTGCTCTGACATTGATTCATCGCTTGTTATTGAAATACCGTCCCTATTCCACAGGAGATCTATGAAAACACTTCTTTTGACGTCGCTTATTTTCTGGGGAGCTAGTTCCTTTGCTGCTGAAACAAAAAGTACAGCGGCCACAGATGTCACACTGGCTTTGAATTGGAAACCAGAACCCGAATTTGGAGGCTTTTACGAAGCAGCCACGCAACGTATTTACATCAAGCATGGAATTAGTATTTCCATTCAGGAAGGCGGTTCTGGCACACCAACAGTGCAGATGCTGGCTAATGGAAAAGTTGATTTCGCCATCGTCAGTGCTGATGAAATAGTGATTTCTCAGGATCGCAATCCAAAAAACAAAGTCGTGGGTTTGTTCGCCGTTTATCAAACAGCTCCTTACATCATCATGACTCATGCAGAGAACAATTTTAAATCTTTGAAAGAGGTTTATGGCAGTGAAGGCACACTGGCTGTTCAAGCGGGCCTCCCCTATCATCAATATCTGGTCCAGAAGTTCGGAAAACCCAAAGCAAACGTCGTTCCTTACTTAGGGGGAGTTTCTAACTTCTTAAGCGATAAGAAATTTTCTCAACAAGGCTTCATCACCACGGAACCCTTGGCTGCAGAAAAAGGCGGCGCAAAAATAAAGAGCTTCCTGGTTTCCGATGAAGGATTTAATCCGTATGTAGTGGTCCTTGCCGCACGGGAAGAGACGATTAAGAAAAATCCGGAATTGGTAAAAAAGATGGTCGAAGCCACTCGCGAAGGTTGGGCGAACTATCTAAAAGATCCTGCTAAAACCAATCAGATCATGGCTAAAATGAACAAAGCTTTGGATTTAGAGACTTTTAATAAGGCGGCTCAGATTCAACAGCCTTTAATTGAGGTCAAAGGACAAGTTTTGGGCTCCATGACGACGGAACGCTGGGAAACTCTGGTAAAACAGATGAAGGAACTCAAGCAGATTAAGTCCACTCCCGCTGCAAAAGACTTGTTCAGACCGTAAAAGGACTCCACTCTGCCCATTCTATTCTTGACCAAGCGCCCCATCTATTTTAGAAAGGAGCGCTTGCCGGAGTACTTATTATGAAAATTAATCTTGCTGGAATTCCTGAAGATGGCGCTACGTACGTTTGGACTCGCCAAACAGGTGAAGCCAACGCCGTTTTGGCCGATTTAATCGATAAAGAAGCCTATACTGCAGAGTTTACGATTCGTCCGTTGAACTCCAAAGACTTTGATATGACTGGAAAAATCGTTACCAAAGAGCCTTGCCAGTGTTCTCGTTGCGGTAACGACATTAAATTGCCTATTAACGCAAAATTCCACGAAATCCTGATCCCTAAGCAAGATCAGCCACGTAATTCGAAATACTCCAAGGTGAATCACCAAAGCGATATCCCTGAAGGCGAAGTGGACTTCTGTGAATACGAAGACCAAGGATTTGATATGGCTGAATACCTTCATGAAGTGATCGCCCTGGCAACTCCGTTTAATCCGGTATGTCCTAAAGAAGACAATCCGGAGTGCTCGATTTACACAAATCCTGAGCCAGAACACGGCTTTATCTACAACGAAGAAATGCCTGTAGAAAAGCCAGAGAGTCCTTTTGCTGCTTTAAAGAATTTAAAGCTTAATTAAAGACTTGATTTTTATTGTAGTTTATATAAATTACCGTACTTCTGATTCCATATTGTTAGATTTAAAAGAGGTTTGAAATGCCAACTCCTAAGAAGAAAACATCCCGTTCTAAACGTGATATGCGCCGCTCTCATGACGGTTTGTCTGCTCCAGCAGTAGCTGTTAACAAAAAAACTGGTGAACTAGTTCGTCCACACCGTGCAACTAAAGGTGCTGACGGCGCTTTGTACTACAAAGGCAAACAAATCAGCGCAGCTAAGTAATAACTTAGAGTTAGGTTGATATCCATGGCAGGAATTTATCGATCTCGTGTAGCAGGGATTGGCTCTTATCTACCGGAAAAGATTCTCTCAAATTTCGATTTGGAGAAGATGGTAGAGACGTCCGATCAATGGATCGTTGAACGCACCGGGATCGAACGCCGCCATATCGCAGCCGAGGGTGAAGGCACATCTGACCTTTGCCTTCGTGCCGCACAAAGAGCTCTTGCAGACGCAAATCTTACCGCTCAAGACATTGATATGATCATCGTTGGCACCGTTACTGGTGACCGTCAGATGCCTTCCACAGCTTGTTACGTTCAAAGTAAACTAGGCTGCCGCAATATCGTGGCTTTTGACTTGAATGCCGCTTGCTCGGGTTTCCTGTATTCTGTTTCTATTGCTGACCAATTCATTCGCACTGGCATGTACAAAAACGTTCTGGTTCTAGGAGCTGAGGTTCTGTCTCGCTTTGTGAACTTTAAAGACCGTGAAACATGCATCCTATTCGGTGACGGCGCTGGTGCGTGGGTTCTTTCCCGTGCAGCTGATGGCGATAAAAACGTGATCGCTTCTTCGCACTTACATGCGGATGGCGATTTGGCAGAACTTCTGACACTTCCAGGTGGCGGAAGCTTGATGCCGCAATCTCAATATGTCCTAGACAACAATTTGCACTATGTTTCTATGAAAGGTCGCGAGATCTTTAAGAACGCAGTTCGCACCATGGCTCTTTGCTGTAAAGAGGCTTTGGAAGCGAACGAAATGTCTGCTGATCAAGTGGACTGGATCGTTCCGCATCAAGCGAACAAGCGCATCGTTGAGGCTGTTGCAGATCAATTTAAATTTCCAATGGAGCGCGTGATCCTTTACTTGCATGAAACAGGTAATACATCTTCCGCTTCTATCCCGCTGGCCTTTGACTGGGCCGTTCAAAATGGAAAAATCAAACGTGGTCAAACGATCTTGCTGACGGCATTTGGTGCCGGCTTGACGTCTGGTTCCGTTCTCTTGAGGTACTAAAATTATGTTCACTCTGGTATTTCCCGGACAAGGCAGCCAACAACCTGGCATGGGCCGTTTTTTATTCGATAACTTCAAAATCGCTCAAGAAACTTTCGAAGAAGGCTCTGAGGCACTAAAACAAGACATGAAAAAACTGTGCTTCGAAGGCACGGAAGCTGATCTTGCTTTGACTGAAAACACTCAACCGGCATTGTTGTTGGTTTCCACCGCGACTCAAAGAGTTTTACGTTCTGAGTTCGGCTTGAAAGTTCAATCCGCTGCGGGACACTCGATTGGTGAATATGCGGCTCTGGTCGCAGCTGACGTAATTCGCTTTGAACAAGGCATGCAAGCGGTTCGCACTCGCGGACAGGCGATGCAATCTGCAGTTCCTGTGGGTCAAGGTGGCATGGTTGCTGTTCTTGGTCTTGAACCAGAACAAGTTGAAACCCTTTGCCAATGGACAGTGAAAAATTCTGGCTTTGGCCCCCTTTCTCCAGCGAACTTCAACTCCCCTGGCCAGATCGTTATTTCTGGTTCCATGAAAGCTATCAATTGGTTGAAAGATAATTTTAAACCAGAAGCTATCTGGGCTGAGGCTCCGAAGCGCGCAAAATTGATCCCATTAGTTGTGTCCGCACCATTCCACTGCGAAATGATGAAACCTGCCGAAGACACTATGCGTTTGGTTTTGACCGCGATGGAATTTAAAACCGCTGCATTCCCCGTCGTTCAAAACTTCCACGCGAAGTTTGAAACGGATGGCGCTGTCCTGCGTGAAAATCTGATCCGCCAAGTTTCAGCTCCCGTTCGCTGGATGCAAAGCATGGACACTTTAAAGGCCTCTGGTCACTCGCAAGTGATTGAATGTGGCGCCGGAAAAGTTATCCAAGGGTTGCTAAAGAAAATTGATGGCGAATTCTTTAAAGTAATGACCACAACTAGCATGGAAGATCTCAAAACTATTGAGGATTTTTTGAAAGCTACGAGTCATTGAAATTTCTTGAGCTTTATTTCGAGTTCAGACACAGTGGACTCGCATAAAAATCGATGAGCTTTTACCCTAGTTTTTTTAAGCGGCATCGATGGCACTTCGACACGTGTTGAAGCTGGAACTTAAGGAAATATTCATGAGCGGAAATTCACTTCAAGGTAAGAAAATCGTCGTCACTGGTGGTAGCCGCGGTATCGGTGCTGCTATCGTTAAACTTCTTGCTGACGAAGGCGCTCAAATTGCTTTCACTTACTCTTCTCGCGAAGAATCCGCACAACAAGTTGCTCACACTCTTAAAGGTGAAGGTCACTTCTATATCAAGATGGACGTTGCAAACGAACAATCTGTGAATGAAGCGGTCGAGCACATTCTTGAAAAATGGTCTGATGTTGATGGCGTTGTGAACAATGCCGGCATCACGAAAGACCAATTGTTGTTGCGCATGAAAGCAGAAGACTTTGATTCTGTTGTTTCCACAAATCTGCGCGGTACTTTCTTAGTTACCAAGGCTTTCACTAAATCCATGATGAAGGCTCGCAAAGGTTCTATCGTTAATATCACTTCAGTTATCGGCCAAACAGGTAATGCAGGACAGGCGAACTATGCAGCTTCTAAAGCTGGCACAGTGGCTTTCGCTAAGTCTGTGGCGCTGGAACTTGCTTCCAGAAATGTGCGCGTGAACAACGTGGCACCTGGTTATATCGCGACTGAAATGACTGACGTTTTGCCTGAAGAAGTGAAAGCGAAGATTTTAGAAAAAGTACCTTTGAACAAAATTGGCGAAGGCACTGACGTTGCTCAGGCTGTGAGATTCTTGTTGAGTGATGAATCTAAGTACATCACGGGACAAACCCTCAGCGTGAATGGCGGAATGTTCATGGAATAGGCGCACCTCTGGTGCGAGCGAGTAAATGCGAACAGCATTTGCGAGATGATCCGCCAAAGCTAAAGCGACCGCGGATACGAATTAACTCACTATAAGCTCGACTGAAGTGAGGTTATGAAATTGTTTTTGATAAATTTGATTAATACTTAATGGGATTAATGTACTAGGAGGATTAAATGGCATTGCATCCAAAAGTTAAAGACATCATCGTAGAACAACTTGGCGTAGATCCAGATAAAGTTAAGCCTGAGGCTTCTTTCATCGACGATCTTGGTGCAGACAGCTTGGATATCGTTGAGCTAGTAATGGCTATGGAAGAAGAATTCGATCTTGAAATTCCAGACGAAGACGCTGAAAAGCTTAAAACTGTTCAAGACGTTGCTTCTTACCTAGAAAAAAAAGGTAAAGCGTAGGTCTTTATGACATCCCGATTTGAACGCCCATCTATTTCACAAAGAAGAGTCGTTGTAACAGGCGTTGGTGCTGTTACTCCCCTTGGTAATACCATTGAGGAGAGCTGGTCTAATGCTAAAAAAGGTGTATCTGGCATCGCTAAGATCACTAAATTTGATACAACAGGCTTCGATGTGACTTTTGCCGGTGAAGTGAAAGGCTTTAATGCTGATCAATACATCGAGAAAAAAGAGCAAAAGAAAATGGATGAGTTCATTCACTATTCAATCGCCGCTTCAAAAATGGCGATTGAAATGGCGAAATTGGAGCTTTCTGAAAAAGAGAAAGCAACAACGGGAGTGATCATTGGTGTGGGTATCGGCGGGCTTCAAAACCTGGAAGAGACTTCCATCAAAATGAAAGAGAAAGGACCAGGACGTGTGAGTCCTTTCTTTATCCCAAGCGTGATTACAAACTTGGCCGCGGGTCAGGTTTCGATCGCATTGGGACTTAAAGGTCCAAATTATTCTGTTACATCGGCTTGTGCTTCAGGTGTTCACTCTATCGGAGATGCAGTTCGCTATATCCGTGATGGTGTTGCTGATGTCATGCTCGCTGGTGGAGCAGAGGCGACTATCTGCCGTTTGGCGGTGGGTGGTTTCGCTGCGATGAGAGCTCTTTCGACTCGCAACGATGCTCCTGAAAAAGCCAGCCGTCCTTGGGATAAAGACCGTGATGGTTTTGTTCTGGGTGAAGGTTCTGCGATGTTGTGTATTGAATCTTTAGAGCACGCTGAAAAACGTGGCGCTAAAATTCTTTGCGAGATCACAGGTTATGGCGTTTCTTCTGATGCTTACCACATGACTTCTCCGGCTCCTGAAGGTGCTGGTGGTTATGCGGCGATGGCAATGGCTTTGAAAGACTCCGGTCTTAAAGCAACAGACATCCAATACATCAATGCACACGGAACTTCGACTCCTGTGGGTGATGGTTTGGAAACGGCTGCGATCAAACACCTTTTGGGTGATCACGCGAAAAACGTGATGGTATCCAGCACGAAATCTATGACAGGCCACGCGTTGGGTGCGGCTGGTGCGATTGAATCTGCTTTCTGTGTGATGGCGATTCGCGATCAGATTGCTCCACCAACTTTGAACTTGGAAAATCCAAGTGAAGATTGCGACCTGGATTATGTCCCTCACAAAGCACGTGAGGCGAAGATCGATAACGTCCTGAACAACAGTTTTGGATTCGGCGGAACAAACGCTTGCATGATCTTCTCTAAATTTAAAAACTAATTAAAAGCCCTGGGAAATCAGGGCTTTTTACTTTGTACGACTTCAAGGAATTTATCATGATTGTTTATATTGGCTGCGACCATGCTGGGTTGGATTTAAAGCTTAAAGTAATGGCTGCATTTCCAGAAATCGAATGGAAAGACCAAGGCACACTGACGGGCGACTCTGTCGATTACCCTGATTATGCTGACAAGGTTTGCAAGGAACTGACAAAGGTCGAAATCCTGAATCAGAAGTCTGGAATCACCGATCCTACTTTCGGACCTGCTATGGGAGTTTTGGTTTGTGGCTCTGGACAAGGAATGGCCATTCGTGCGAATCGCTATCCGCATATTCGCGCAGCTCTTTGCTGGAATGAAGATATCGCGCGCCTGTCTCGTGAACATAATAATGCGAACGTCATCGCCTTAAGCGCACGTTTCACAGCCCCCGACCTTGCTATCAAAATGGTCAAAGCCTTTTTAAGCACAAAATTCGAAGGCGGACGCCACCAAAAACGCGTCGACAAATTGGCCACCGACACTAGTTGTTGAGCCTTTCAAATTCGCTATGTTCAAGTGATAATTTACGCACAACAGTTTTTCGCAATATCAATTTTCACAAGGCGCGAGGCGGAAGGCGTACTCCTTGTACGTCGACAACGAGCAACGCAGCTGAAAATAGATATTCCGAAAAACCATCCATCGGAGCTTTTACCATGAATTCGACATCGTTGACCCTTAATCAAGTAGATCCTGAAGTTTTTGGCGTGATTCAAAAAGAATCCGAGCGCCAACAGTTCGGTCTGGAGATGATCGCTTCTGAAAACTACACATCTAAAGCGGTGATGGAAGCACAAGGCTCTATCCTGACAAACAAATATGCTGAGGGTTACCCGGGCAAACGTTATTACGGCGGTTGCGTGAATGTCGATACGGTTGAATCCCTGGCGATTGAACGTGCGAAAAAACTTTTTGGAATGAACTATGCGAATGTTCAACCACATTCCGGCTCTCAAGCAAACATGGGTGTTTACTTGGCGGCTTGTAAAGCAGGCGACACAATTCTTGGTATGGATTTGTCTCACGGTGGTCACTTGACTCACGGATCTCCGGTGAATTTCTCTGGTATGTTATTTAAAGCAGCCTCTTACAAATTGGATCCAGAAACAGGTCGTATCAATTACGACACAATCCGTGCTGTCGCTAAAGAAACAAAACCTCGCTTGATCATCGCAGGATACTCGGCTTATCCACGTGTTTTGGATTTTGCTAAATTTAAAGAAATCGCGGTCGAAGTGGGCGCAGATCTTTTGGTTGATATGGCTCACTTTGCGGGATTAGTAGCAACGGGTCACCACCCGTCTCCGGCTGAATACGCTGATTATGTTACTACAACGACTCACAAAACTTTGCGGGGTCCTCGTGGTGGTATGATCCTGACGAACTCTGAAGAAAAAGCGAAGATCATGAATTCTCGTATCTTCCCTGGTATTCAGGGTGGACCTTTGGAGCATGTGATTGCTGGTAAAGCGGTCGCCTTCGGTGAAGCTTTGAAACCAGAATTCAAAGACTACAGTGGTAAAGTGATTCAGAATGCGAAAACGTTGTCGGAAGAACTACTATCTCAAGGTTTCAAACTTGTGACTGGTGGGACTGACAATCATTTGATGTTGATTGATCTTTCTGACCGCGAGATCACGGGTAAAGTTGCTGAAATTGCTTTGGATGAAGCTGGCATCACTGTAAATAAAAACACGGTGCCGAATGAAAAACGCTCGCCATTTGTGACCAGCGGCATTCGTATTGGAACACCTGCTTTGACGACTCGTGGAATGGGCACTTCAGAAATGAAGAAGATCGGCCAATGGATTGCGCAGGTATTGAACAACGCAGACAATGCGGATGTGAAAAACAAAGTGCACGCAGAAGTAAAAGAAATGTGTAAGCACTTCCCGATTTATTAATTCCATTTCTCCCTCGGGAAAATTGAATGAAGGCGTACTTTCGAGTGCGCCTTTTTGCTTTTTAGCTTCTCATTTTCATACAGACTTAGGGCTTGAGAAGTTACTCTAAAACTGTCATCGACTTTTGGGGTTATCCGCGCGAAATGACTGAAAAATGGGCAATTAACATTTGATAATTTTGCGTCATTTTTTATGCCTTTTTTGGGCAAAAAATCCTTTGGATACGAGCCCTTGTACGTTATAGTCAAAACATGACACCAGGATGGAAACAGCTAGTTAACTTTGCAGGATGCATTATCGCGACAGGAACTTTGGGTTCTTGTACGACTTTTCATACACCCCTTTCCCGAGAAATCATGAACGGCTCCTCCCAATCACGTGGAGTGGCTTCAGATCAACCTATGACAATTGAACAACAGGATAAGTCGTTTGATTGGCCGGTGGACGCTGCTCGCATGACTCGTGGATTCTTACCTAATAAACGCCGCCCGCATTTGGGTATCGATTTAGCCGCCCCTAAAGGAACGCCTATATTGGCTGCCCAAGGCGGTACAATCATCTATGCAGGTCGTGAGTTTAAAGGGTACGGAAAAATGGTTCTAATCGAGTCTGGCGATGGTTGGGCAACGTTGTACGCTCACTTCGACAAGATTTTGGTTTCCGAAGGCCAAAAAGTTCGCAAAGGCGAAGTCATTGGGGCCATGGGAAGAACTGGACGCGCAACGGGAGTGCACTTGCACTTTGAAATCCGCAAAAACCGCGGACCGATTGATCCTCTTCCGCTTCTTCCAGAAACAGCGGCCACTTCTACAGCACAGCTTTAAAACTTCAAAGGCTCCAATAAGGGAGCCTTTTTTTATTCCCCTAGTTAACGCTGCGTTTATGCAAAAACCAGCAGGCAACTTTTCACAGTTTTTATGCAAAATCGCGCGAGTCACCAGGCGCCTTTTCACACGCGAGTCCGCAGGTGCCTTTTATACCACCTAAAGTGCCGGAATTTTTTATTTGTGCAAAAACGCGCAGTTCTTATGCATCTGGGCTGATGGTTTATGGCAATCATGCAATTTCCACCTCCGCTGCGGAGGTGGAAATTGCAGAAATGAAATATTGTTCGCTGAAAATATCGAATACGTCTTTTTGTGACAGCCAGATTATTATGAATTCTATCTGAACCGAACGGCATGCTCTCCGGAAATAAAAAAAGGCAGCCGTTTTAAGGGGCTGCCTTTTTAAGTTCAACTGTAATTCTAAGATTAGAATACGTTGATTGTAGCTGACATACCTACGTTTGTTTTATCAGCTGTGAAGTATTCAGGAGCGAACTGCATGTTCGGGTAAAGGTAGATGTCACGAGTTACCGCGATACCGATACCAACTGATTGAGTGTACAAGCTTCTCAACCATTCAGTACCATCATCAGATCTGAAGTGAGAGAAGATGAATGGACGGAATACTGTTCTGAAAGAGAACATATCGTTGAATGCGTACTCAACGAATGGATAGAAACCAAGAACCCAGTCAGTACGACCACCACCGTGAACGTTCGTTCCGCGGTTTTGGATAGTATCAACATTGTCAGCGCCTTCAGTGTAGGCGTTGTAAGTTACGTCAAGAGCAACACCTGGCTGCCAGTTAGAGTTCGGGATTTCGAAAAGCAATGTGTGACCAACGCTCAATGCACCCAAAAGTTTCAATGTATCAACATCGTAAGCATCTGTTGCGTAGGAAGCGCTAGAGCTGAATGCTTGTTGGATACCCATAGCTCTGAATGAACGAGAGTAACCCAATGATGGAGTTGCGATAGAGAATTGTCTGTTACCATTTTGGTTTGAAGTCTCTTCCCAGTTGTTTTGGAACGGAGTGTACAAAGAAAGACCTGTCGAGAAATTCAATGCAGAGTTTTTATCCAAACGGTAGTTGATACCAACAGAACCAACTAAGTTTGTTGCTGGTTGTGTTCCAGCTTCGCCAGCGTAGTTCGGACGTTCAGCACCGAATGGTTGCTCAAGGTTACCACCGTTGTAAGACCACGAAGTCGATACAGACCAGATGGATTTAGAACCAGAATCCGCCCGCATTTTCGCATTCGTGATTTCGTTATCCAAGTCACCGTTAGTTTGCTCGTCCTTTTTTTGAACGTCAGTTACTTTAACTGTGCTTGTGTTTGCGCTTTGGTTTTTTTCTTCAGCTTGAGCAGAAACTGCTACTACCAAAGAACCTGCCAAAATAAGTGATGAAAGAATTTGTTTTTTCACCTGTGTGGTCCCCTTTTTCTGTTAGAAATTTGTTAATCGTTAATACTTTTTATTAAGTTTGTTTTCTTATTTCTTATTCAAGTCGCTTGCAGATGGCTGTCGTTTCACATTCACTACGCATTCATCTACCCGCTCCAAGTGGTCCCAAAATGGATCCAATTTGAATATAAGCAATGAAGGTGCCAGCACTTTGGTCCTATTTCAACACCAAATCCTGACAATAACCTAATATTTCCGATAAGAAGACGCACTGAAGCCTAAAAATTAAGCAGGATCGTTTTCACACTTGTTACTAAAACTAAGCTCATTTTGCCTCCAGTTCAGGGTTATAAAATGTTCACGCGACGGATCGGACTCGATGCATGCCAGGAAAGCGGCAAGCGCCTTTTTGTAATGCTACATGTTGAGGGGGCGCGGTCTCGCCCGGATAATTCAGCCAGGATGTGTTTCTGAAGGGAGCCCTTTATGGTAGAACGCGAGCTGTATGAAGAAACCGAATTTCTGCATGATGTGGGCGTCAACCTTAATGCCGCTCTCTTTATCATAGATCGATTGATTGAAGAAATTAAGGGCGAGGAAGGCCGGCTGGAAACGGATTCGCAAACTGAAAATCTGTTTCACCACTTGGCGACTTATTTAAATCAAATCGATCGCACCGTTAAAAATCGTCGCACTCAATTATCTGAACTTTTGGAATCTCAGCGCCGCGCTGAACAGGAGGCGTATCGCAACTCGCGCTCGCCTTAGAGAAAAAAAGAAGGGCGCCGTCGGCGCCCTTAGCGAGGTCAATTTGCTCTTTCAATGGAGCGGATAAAAATCGTAATTCTTATCTCGGCCTCGTCTTCGTGTACAGTTTCTCAAAGTTCAACCTCTCTCACAAGTCCAAAAGGAGTCTTGTTTTATGTCGAACTTAGGCCTGGTTCTCTCTGGTGGAGGCGCGCGAGGAGCTTATCAGGTCGGCGTATTGGCAGCTGTGGCAGAAATCTGCAAAGAACTTTCAATCGACAATCCCTTTGAAATTTACACCGGCGTCAGTGCAGGAGCGATCAATGCTTGTGCAATAACAGCTCACCCGGGGAGTTTTTCAGAAGCTTGCGAAACGCTGCGCGGAATTTGGGGCTCGCTGAAAAGTCAGGATGTCTTTGCCTCAGATCCTGTTTCACTGACGGGAATTGCCTTTCATTGGGTGATGGATTTGGCCAGCGGCGGGATGAAGCGAACCCCTGGAAAATCGCTGTTAAACACCAAACCCTTAAGAGAACTGATTTCCAAAAACTGTCCGTTCGAGAATATTCAAAAGAAAATTGATTCAGGCCTCATTAGAGGAGTGGGAATTTCAGCTTTGGATTTTCATACATCATCAACAGTCACCTTCATTCAAGGTGTCACGGAGATACCATTATGGGAAAGAGTCAGAAGACAAGCAACGAGATCGGAAATCAACGTGGATCACGTGATGGCTTCAGCCGCCATCCCGGTTTTATTCCCGCCGATTGCAGTGGGCACCAACTATTTCGGGGATGGGTCGATTCGGAACTTCAGCCCCTGCGGTCCCGCCATTTACATGGGAGCCGAGCGCCTGCTTGCCATCGGTGTCAGACGCCGCGAGGAGACATGTTTTACCTCACGACAAGTTGCGCCTGCGGAGATGCCCAGTGTGGCACGTGTTGCGAGTGTGTTACTTCACGCGCTTATGAGCGATGGGATCGAATTTGATATTGAACGAATAGAGCGTATTAATTTGGCTTTATCCAAGATCGGACACTCGCAAAGAAAACATCTGACGGTAAAGCACATTGATACGTTATGGATCTCCCCGTCTCGTGATTTTTCAGAAATCGCCTCTCAACATGCACAGGAACTCCCGCGCATGATTCGCTATCTTTTGCGAGGACTGGGGGGCTTAGATGAATCCGCAGAGCTTTCCAGCTTTCTTTTATTTGAAAAAGAGTACGTGCAGACGCTCATGGAGATTGGTTATGAGGATGGGCTGCGCGCAAGAGATGAACTGACTCAGCTGCTGACGGGGCAAATAATGAAAGACACCATGGCAGCTGAGTTAAGAGAAACTTAAATTTCGACTTGAATACCGACTTCGATCACCTGATTTGGTGGAATGCGGAAGAAGGCCGTCGGACGTTGAGCATTTTTAGACATCACCGCAAACAAACGCTCGCGCCAATGAGACATATGAAGCTCATCGGCTTTCGCAGGCCCCTTTGTCGTAATAATTGTTTCGCGACCCAGAACGAATGTGGTTTCATTCACATTAAAGTTGATATCGCGATTGCGACAAGCTTCCAAGATGTGTTTCATCTTAGGTGTTTCCATAAAGCCGTAATAAGCCAGGATACGATAGAAATTTGGAACGATCTCCTGAATCGAAATATTATCTTTCTTGGAAACAAACGGAACCTCGCGCGTTTGGATCGTTAAGATCGCCACACGCTGATGCAAGACCTTGTTGTGCTTTAAATTATGCAACAACGGTGCAGGTACACCCCAAGGATCCCCCGACATGTAAATGGCTGTTCCTGGAACACGAATTGGCGGTTCACGCAAAAGCTTCAACATGAAATCTTCAGTTGGCATCGAGCGGTCTTTCAAACGACGGAACAAAACCTGACGGCCTTTTTGCCAAGTTGTCATCAGCAGGTAAATCACCGCACCGATCACCAAGGGCACCCAACCACCGTGTGGGATTTTGTGGAAATTCGCTGCGAAAAACGCAATATCGATAATACCAAAGATACCGAAAATTCCGGCAGCCTTAAAGAAACTCCAATTCCATTTCTGACGAGCGACCTCGTAAGCAAGAATGGTGGTGATAACCATAGTTCCTGTTACCGCGATTCCATAAGCGGCAGCAAGATTGCTGGATGTTTTAAATGTTAGCACTAACCACACAACACCCACGAACAACGACCAATTGATGGCTGGAATATAAATCTGTCCGATCTCTTGTGAAGAAGTATGCACGATATTGATACGTGGACAGAAACCCAGTTGAATCGCCTGACGGGTGATCGAAAACACTCCGGAAATCAAAGCTTGGGATGCAATCACCGCAGAGGTGGTACTTAAACACACCAATGGAATGACGGCCCATTTCGGCGCCAGCATATAAAACGGATTTGAAATGGCATCTGAATTCGTCAAAAGCAAAGCACCTTGACCGAAGTAATTTAAAAGCAACGCCGGCAAAGCAACAAAGAACCAAGCCATGCGAATGGGAGTTTTACCAAAGTGTCCCATGTCGGCATAAAGAGCCTCACCACCCGTGACGACCAGGACCACCGAACCCAGGACCAAGAAACCATGCACGCCATTACGAAAGAAAAACTCCACCGCATGCTGTGGCCACATCGCTTCGAGGATCGAAGGATTATCCAGAAGACTGTTCATCCCCAAAACACCCAACGTCGTAAACCATAACAACAGAATCGGTCCAAAGATCACCCCGATTCTTCCGGTTCCATATCGCTGCATTAAAAACAAAGCATTGATGATGAATATTGTGATGGGAATAATGAAGGGATCAAATTGATCGGTGACGATCTTTAAACCTTCCATCGCAGACAATACTGAAATGGCCGGAGTAATAACCCCGTCTCCGTAAAGCAAAGCCGCACCAAAGAGTCCAAGGATTGTCATAATCCAGCGGCGATGAGTGATGTCTTTGGTATGTTGAGAGCGCACTGCCAACGCCATCAAAGATAAGATACCACCCTCACCTTTATTGTCTGCGCGCATGACATAGGCCATGTACTTTACGCAAATCGTGATGATCATCGTCCACACGATCAAAGACAGAATGCCGACCACATTTTCAGGAGAAACAGCAAGTCCGTACTCGCCACCAAAACATTCGCGTAAAGCGTACAAGGGGCTGGTACCGATATCCCCAAAGACGATGCCCAAAGCAGCTAATGAAAGCATTGCTAGATTGGTATTCTTATGACCATGGTCTTGGTGTTCGATGTCGCAACTCCAGTTTAGTTTTGATCTCTAATTTGGCACAGCCAAAGTGTAAGTCAGCTAAGTGTAGGGAATCGCGAAGCTCTTGTCAGCAGCTGGACCACATGTCATAACGCGCCACTTCACATTACTGGTTAGTCAGTTGCCTTCATTTTAGGGCTTGGGAGAAAATAAGAACTCAGGGAGTAAACTTATGTTTCGATCTGGTGATCTTAAAAGTTCTGTTCTTCGCACGTTCACTCACTCCAAGTGGGCATTGGCAGTGCTTCTGTTGATAGGATTGGTTTATTTTGAAGTTCGATTGAACGAGAAAAGTGTGGCTGACAATCGCCAGCCCACTTCCTTGACGACTACTTCTTTGACGCAATAACTGAGTTTGCGTCGAGATTGAAGGCCGAAAGTGCTGAAACAAAGTTTCGGAAGCCGGTCGCTTGCTTCACTAACAACTTTTTCAAACCCTCTTCCTGAGGCTCCCCTTGCTCATTCAGAACCTTTGGAGCATTGGTGATAAAGATGCGCTCTGGATAAATAAAGGCATTTCTGTATCCAAAGACCTGCTGTAAATGTTCAACCGGACGAAGTCCCCCAAACATCCAACCCAAGCCAATGAAACACACCGGACGGTATTCAAAAGTTTCTGGGAATTTCATGTGATCAATGAAGTACTTCAAAGCCCCGGGCATGGAACCATTGTATTCAGGACAAATCACAATCAAACCTTCCGAAGCCACCAATTTATCCAGGTAAGGTTGCAATCCTGAATGCTCTTTCCCATAGTGAGGCCCCGTGTGGAGATGCTCTTTCACTTCCACCAGATCGATAATCTCGACTGTTTCCCCTTGGGACTTGTAGATCCCTTGGATATAGTTAGCAAGCTTGAGAGTGTTGGAACCTGGGCGATCGGTGCCCGCGATAATGTACTTCATTCGTAAATCTCCTAGACAAAGTGATATACCTTTCGCTGTAATAAAGGCAATACAGTTTTCAGAAGGGTGTCTTCGCAATGTCGAAAATTTGGTTTATTTTAAACGAGGGACAAGTTACAGGACCGTTTGAACCAGAAGAAGTTGAATCACAAGTTGCATCCTTCAAAGAGCCCCTTGTCTGGGGCCGTGGTCAGGGCGAGTGGGATACTCCTGCCAAATGGCGTACTAAAATTAAAGATCTTCCTCCTTCCACACCTGCTGGTGATCAAAGCAAAGTCTGGATGACTCGCATCGAAGGCAAAATTAACAAAGAGCCAATGAAGTATGCTGACATGATTGTCGCCCTTAAAAAACTGACAGACCTGTCACAAGTCGACATCTCTACAGACGGCGGAAAAACTTGGAAAGAAGTTTACGCTCTTCAACAGGTCGTGGACGATTTAGGTATCAGCCGCAGATCTCATCCTCGCGTTCCGATCGTGGGCACATTGGAATTTGAACCCAGCGAAACCGCACCACCCCTTAAGTGCCGCGTGATTTCCATCAGCGAAGGTGGCTTGGGTATTAACGATGCTGAAGGCCTGCAAATTGGCCAAAAGTTTTTTGCGACTCTAACCAGCCCGAATCTTTACCAAACGATCACGACGACCTGTGAAGTGGTTTACATGGGGAATGACGGTTACGCGGGACTGCGTTTCGTGGGACTTCCAGAGGAATTTAAGTCCTCCGTTATTGAGTACGTGCGAAAGTTTGCGACAGTTTCTTAAAGTTCGTCTGTCTTAGCATTCACAGCTCTAAGTCCAGTTTCAAATTGGATCCAGCTTAGTCTTTTGACAAGTCTGGTCTGTAGTCTTCATCGTGATATGCATGCTAGAACTACTTTTCTCACTCTTAGTGTCTCCTTCGAATGCACCCGTGAACAACTACGCAACAGTCGTTCAGACTTTGCAACAGATTCAGGCTGCAAATCCCACAACGACTCAGTTGATTGATCTGGGTCCCAATGATTCCGGGCAAAACATTGTTGGTATCAAAATTGGCGACGGCCCGACTGCAGATCTTATCGTGGGTACTCACCATGGTAATGAATATGGTTCTACTGCTGTTGCAATGGGTGCTGCGGATGCGTTCGCGAAAAATCCTATCAAGGGGCATACAGTTTATATCGTTCCGGTTTTAAATATTCCGGGTTTTAACTCTCGCTCGCGTTATGAGCGTCTGGGCGGCATGAGTTCAGTCGACCAGAATCGTGACTACCCAGGTCCTTGCATCTCGGGGCAGCCGTTTAAATCCAAGTCCACAAAAGCTTTGGCAAACTTTATCGATCAAAAAAATATCATCAGCTCGGCAACCCTTCACACTCACTGGCCAGCGGTTCTTTATCCATGGGGTTTTTCAACTCGTGATGTGATGACGAAAGATGATGCGACATTCATTCAGCTTGGCAAAGATGCCGTTGTTGAAAGTGGTTACGATGTTGGTAATTCAAAAGACATGCTTTACGCAGCAGATGGCGCTTTTGAAGATTACGCTTACTGGAAGCATGGAATCTGGTCTTTGTTGTTTGAGATGGGCGAAACGCACACACCATCTGAAGCGCAAATGGCACAAATGGCTTCCGTCAACGTTCCAGGCATTCGCCGCTTCTTTGAAAACGCACCGAAAGAGCGCGCGAAAGATCACGCTTTCACTGGCAAATGTGATCGCAACATCATGCAGAGAACTCACCTAGAATAGTCCAGCACGCTCTCCGATCCATCTAAATTCAGATTTAAACCCGATCCCACAAAGATCGGGTTTTTTATTTTCCGAATCCCTTCTTCGCGGCCCAAACTTTGTATCAATCTGAGATCAACCCTGCCTTTCATTTGGACGATTTCATCTTCGTTTTTAGCAAAAAAACAGTCCTTTCCGAATCTTATGGAGCACCACAAAGTGACGACAATTTCCGTCACAAAGTGACGTTTTAGACGTCTCTAATTGAGCCAAGTACCTGTTACCTGGATGCTTTTTTATGGCACTGGCCTTGCTCATAAGGCTACGGGAAAACTTTTAACCCCGGAGGATATACATGGAATTTCTAATGTCACTTGGTCGCGGTTTCACTTCTGCTGATGCTATCTGGATGTGGACTATCTTGGCTGCTCAAATCGTTTCAGTTGCTATTATTGCTGAGCGCTCTGTAGCACTTTTTATGAATCGTAAAGTAAATCAAAAGGATATCTCTAAAACGATCGCAGACGACATTAAAGCCGGCAAATTGGACCAGGCACTACGTCGCTCTATGCAAATCGGTTTGACTCAACCATTGGGCGTTGTGGCCTCTGCAGGCATCCAAGCTGCTATGGATATGGGTGGTAAAGAAGAGATCCAACTTAAAATGGACGAAGTTCTTCTTGAAGAATCCAGCCGTGTTGAAAAACGCATCGGCTTCTTGGCGATGTTTGCCAACGTTGCGACTCTATTGGGTCTTTTGGGTACGATCACAGGTTTGATTCACTCTTTCGCCGGTATCGCGAATGCGAACCCAGCTGAAAAAGCAGCGATCCTGTCTCAAGGTATCTCTCTTGCGATGAATACAACAGCTTACGGTCTGGTTGTCGCGGTTCCAGCGTTGATCATGTACGCGGTTTTGCAAAACAGAGCGACTCGTTTGACGGAAGATTTGAACAAAGCAGCATTGAATTTGTTCATCCAACTTGGTTACCACTACGCTCCGGTTTCTGACAAAAAAGAAAAAGCACTTAAATAGTAGATCTTAGACAACTAACTGAGAGGGCTTTATGAGCGCATCAGGTAACGGTAACGACAAATTAAACTTCGAAATCAATATCCTGCCGATTCTGGATATTCTTTCCGTACTCATCTGCTTTTTGCTTTTGACGGCGGTTTGGTTGCAAATCGGGACTCTTGATACGAAGCAGGCTATTGGCGACAACTCCACAGCGGGTGCCGTAAACCCACCGTCTCTTTGGGTGACGATGGAGGCTGACGGCAGCATGCAACTTTCTTTGCGTGATGTTCCTAAAGCGAAAGCTTTGGAAGAGCGTATCGCAAGATCAACTGAAGGAGTGGATTTGCAACGTCTTGAAGCACGCTTGCAAGCCTACAAAGCACAATGGCCAGATCTTAAAACAAGTGTGGTTCGTCCCGGCGCACAGACTAATTATGGTGATGTGATCCGCGTGATGGATAAATTGAAGCAGAACTCATTCGAAGGCGTGGGCTTGTCCCCACTAGGGTAATTTTATGAGAACTTCATTTGTAAACGCTAACAAACAACGTTCTCCTTTGATGGAAACACAAACGCTGAAACCAGGCGGCAAGAAGAAATCCTTCATGCGTCGCGAGTTGGCTTTGGCACTTCCGTTAACATCATTGATCGACGCATTCTCTATCATCGTGATCTATCTTTTGATCGGTACGCAATCAAACGGTATCGAAGTTAAAAGCGGTCAAATGAATCTACCCATCGCAGAACACGCTCAAGGTGTGGATAAAGAAATGGCGATCTTGAGAATCGAAAAAGGCAACTACTTCATCAACGACGAACGCGTCGCTGGCAGCCAGTTAGGTTCTAAGTTGGAAACTTTGAAAAAAGACTCCAAGGAAGAAATCGAGTTGATGATCCAAGCTGACACCGAGATGAAATACGCTGACTTGGATCCAATCATTAAAGCGGGATCTTTGGCAGGTATCGAGAAACTTAAATTTGCGGTGGTACCAAAACAATGAGAACACTAAAACGCCTCCTAATTATCAGTCCGATTCTGGCAGGCGCTCTGTTTACACAGATCGCTCGCGCAGAAAAGATGAACTCCGACACGCAAGATCTTGTCGTCGGCAAGATGGAGCGCGTTTTAAAAGCGATGGACAGCAAAGATCCATCGTGGGTACCAACGCAACAACGTTTGGCAGACACTTTAGCTGAAAGAGCACGTACGCGCTTTATGCAAGAAGTTGAAGCGAACTGTGACGGCTGCAAAGGCTCTAAAGCAGACCGTCAAAAAGCCATCGAGATTTATGAAAATATCCTGGCTAAAATTCAGCTCAATGAACATGGTCCAATTTTGTTCCAATTGGGTCACTTGTACGAAATGGCTGGTCAAAATGACAAGTCCATCGAACTTTTCCAAAGCATCGTAAAAGACGCTAAGAAAAAATCTATCTCTGCTGATATTGTATCCCGCTCCCATGCTGAACTGGGCGATTTGCTATTCCAAAAAGGCAAATTTAAAGAGGCGAAAGCTCACTACGTGATCGCTCTTAAAGATAAAAAACTTCAAAACCGCGCTTTGGCGACATACAACATGGCCTGGAGTGATTTCAATGACGACAAACTTGCGTCAGCGATCTCCATCATGGAAGGCTTGCTTTCTAAGCCTGAATTAATCACTCGCGATACTGAAAACGGTGCTTCTTACGACCCGGTTTTCCATGCGGATATCGTGCGTGACCTAGGTACTTTCTATGCGCGCAGAAATATCTCTGTGAAAGAAATCGCACGCTATGAGGTCCTTTCCCCTAAAGAAAAACGTAAAGAATTGCTTTTAAACTTTGCTCAAGAAGCGGATCGCGTGGGTCAAAAACAGGCAGCTGCTGATATCTTGAGCCGCTACATGGACCAAGAAGGTTTAACCGACGCCGAAACTTTGGAAGCTTTCGTGCGCATGGCGAAAATCAACTATGACCGTGGTCAAACTGGTAAATCGACTCAAGACTTTGCCAAGGCTGCCAAGTCTTTTAAAAACACATGCAAAGACGCATCTAAATGCGAAGAGTTGAAAAAGACGATGAAGACCTATGTCACGGAACTTCACCGCTCTAAAAAATTGAAACCTGACCAGGATCTTTTGAACTCTTATGTGATCTATTCAAATACTTTCCCAGAAGACACGGAGATGACGACTCGTGGCGCTCAAGTCGCAATGGATATGGGTAAACCAGCTATTGCAGCGCAATTGTACCGTGCCATCAGCGACAACTCGGATTTGTCTGAAAAAGAACGTCAAAATGCTCTTTTGAATGAGGTGGCGGCGGGTGAAAAATCCAACGACCCTAACATTCAAAAAGCGGCTTACATCAACTTCCTTAAAAAAGGTAAAGATGAAGGCAAGACTTTCGAAGTTCGTTACCAAATGGCTTATTTAAGCTACCAACAAAAACAATTGAAAGAAGCGGCGGTCGCTTTCAATGATCTGGCGACGGATAAAAAAGGCAATGCCGAACTTCGTAAAAAATCTGCCGACTTGGCTTTGGACAGCTTGGCACAACTAAAAAACGACGAGCAAATCCAAGAATTGGCAGCGAATTACGCTGTGATCTTTCCTGCTCACAAAGCGGAATTTGAAGCCACTTCCCGCAAAGCCCTGATGAATCAAGCGGCGGCTGTGGCGAACAATCCAAACTCCAGCAAATCTGACATGCGCACGGTTTTGAAACGTATTACGAATACAAATCTTTCTTCAGCCAAATCTGAAGAAAGAGTTTTGTTCTATACGAATGAAAGCATCCTGGCGCTGAAACTGGGCGAGGAAGAAGTTTACGTTCAAGCGTTGAACAAGTTGATCGCTTCTGATGTAACAGCTGCTAAAAAAGAGGCTTACCTTGAGCAATTGACTGGTTATTACGAAAAGAAACTGGATTTTGCGAATGCTTATAAGACAGCTCTTCGTTTGAAAATGCCTAAAGTTTCTGAAAAAGACCGTGAGTTCCGTTTAGGCACATTGGCGGACCTTGCCAATATGAATCCCCAACGTCACTACCGTGCCGCTTTAAAATTGGGTATCAAAGGCGACCGCGCTATGATCATGCGCACCCGTCTGGTTCTTATGTCTGGCAACCCGGCTTCAGAATTGAAAGCTCAATCTACAGAACTTCGTCGCAGTCCTTCACTTTTGAATGACACGGCCTTGTTGGTTTACGCTCGTCACGGCATGAGCAACAGCCTTAAATCGGTATTGGATATGAAAGAGATCAGAAACCGTTCTGCAGCTCAATTCATCCAAAAACAGCCTTTCTATAACAAAGCATTGAACTTTAAAAATCAGATCGCGTCCCACATGATCGTGACGAAATCTGATAAGCAAATGCAAAGAGACATCACGGAGCGTATCAAGCTTTTGGCGAAGGCGGATAACCTTCTTCAAGAAGCCAATCGCACTCGTGACATCACGGCGCAGTTGATGGCTTTGGAAATCGTGTCTGTCGAAAATGATAGAATGGTTCGTGATTTGTCGAATCTTCCTATGCCTAAGGGTCTGACTCCGCAAGAGCAAGCTCAATACGTAGGAATTTTGAAATCCAAATCCAAACCTTACCTGATGAAGGCGAAATTCGCGGAACAACGTGAATCAGACCTTCTTAACAATTCTCAGGCCCTGGCGCAAATGGCTCAGGATTACAGAACAGCCCGTCCTGAAATCCAAAACATCCTAAAACGCGAGATGACTCTCATCTCTCAATTGCAAGCGAGTGGCAAAATGAAGTCAGCTGTTTCCGATGCGCTAAATTCGTCACAGGCAACAGCGTCTGATCTGGCCTCCGCGCGCAAATCAGTGGCAGCTGAGCCTAATAACGCAGGTGAGATTGTAAAACTTAAAACTCTAGAGACAAAAATGGGCCATCCCCTGATGGCTTCATACCTGGAAGGCCGTTTAAATCAATTACAGAGAGGAAAAAGCCTATGAAAACACTCATTTTGTTGGCGCCCTTCTTGCTGAGTATGCTGGGTACCCCTGGCGCCTTAGCAGCAAATAAAGCTAAGAAGGCCGAAGGGAACAAACCGCAACTAGGCACCTCCTTTAAGTTCGATGGAAGTGCCCTTCGCGGGAAATACCAAAGCTCTCTGAATACGAAAGCCACGGTAGAAAACGATAAATTATTGGAAGATCTTTTGGCTGGACGAAAAGAATTTAACGACAGAATCCAAGACGATCTAAAAAGAAACTAGGACGTAACATGAACGCAGCAAAACTAATCATTCTAGAAAACATCGCGGGACAAAAAGTCCGCACGTTTGCGGTTGATTCAGAGTCCTTGAACATCGTGTACCTTAAGGATCAACGCCGCGTTGAGGCCTTGGCAGACTTGAAAGTTCTTAAAGACAATGACATCGACTATAGCCTACTTAAAAAGATCGATCTTTCTAAGTTGAGCGCTAAAGGTGAATCTTTGGCAGGCCTAGGGCGCATCCGCCTGGCAAGCAATGATGACGTTACAAGCCCTCAGTACTCTTTGCACGAAGAGCAGGATGAAGAGCAACTAAAGACAATGTTGACTCGCACGGCCCTTACTCACTTGGTTATTGTCGGCATCATCATGATGGGTACTTTCATCGCCGCAAAATACTTTACTAAAAAAGATGAAGCTCCTTTGGTAACTATCGTTATTCCTAAAGAAGCTCCTAAAGTTGTTGAAAACAAACCGGTTCCACACGTGAAGATGTCTGAGAAGAAAATCAAGCCATCTAACAAAGTGTATAAACCAGTGGTTAAGAAACAGCCTATCAAAGTTAAAAAATACACGGTGAACACGAACAAAGCGAAGAGCGTACAACGCGTCGGTGCTTTGGCGGCTCTTGGTGGAACTCCAAAAGGCACTCGTGGTTACGAAGGTCTTGATAACAACTCCATGAAAGCCATTCGCTCGGCTGGTATCGGTAACGGTGGCGGCGGTGTCGGTTTTGCAGGTCGTGGTGGAGTGAAAGGTTACCTTCCAGGCAACGGCTTGATCGCTGGTTCTGCCGGTGAAGGTGGTCGCGCGGAAAGCGCTGGCGGCTACGGCACTCGTGGTGTTGGTGGCGGTCGTGCGGGTTACGGTAAGATGAATATGGTTGGTGGTACAGCGGCTTCCAGTCTTCCCCTTGATGCGGAAGCGACTGTTGAAGGCGGTTTGGACCGTGACCAAATCATCGCGGTTATCAACCGTAACAAAGGTCAAATCGTATATTGCTATGAAAAAGGTCTTCAAGCCCAACCCGCAATCGGTGGTCGTGTGGCAGTTGACTTCGTGATCGGTCCAAATGGTCGCATCACAACAGCTAAAGTGGCTCAAAGTTCTCTGGGTTCGGCAATGGTTGAAAACTGCATGATCGCTAAAATGAAATCATGGCAGTTCCCGAAACCAGTTGGAAAAGTAAACGTAGATGTTCTTTACCCATTCGAATTAATGCGCGTTTCGGCTCGCTAAGAATTGAACGAGTATTAAAGAGGTTTATATGAAGACGGTAAAAAGTTTGATGATCGCAATCCCAGCAGCAATGGCCCTCACAGCATGTGATGGCTGGCAGAAGAATCCTTCATCGGATCTTCAAGAAATGCGCGCTCAAGCAAAAACGATCACTGAGATGGGGCCTGATAAGCCTCAAACAATCACTGAGACCGTTGTAGTCACTAAACCTTCTCCAGTTGAAGTAACTAAGACAGTTGTTGTTGAAAAAGAAGTCGAAGTTAAAGTTAAAGAGACAGACATCACTCGTTCAATGATTTTGCTGACGGCTGATTCTGAAATGACTTTCTCTGAAGGCGTTTCTTCTTCGTATAAAATCCGCGCCTCCCTTCCGGTTCCAGGTGCTGCAGTGACTTTGACTGCTTCCAACCTGCCTGAAGGTGCTTCTTTGAAGCCTTCTTCTGAAAAAGACGTTTACGTTCTGACTTGGAATCCTCCAATGTACACTGTAGACGCTGGCAAATCTTTAAAATCCATCCCTGTGAAATTCACTGCAACAGTGACTAATGCTGGGACATCGAAAAATGCCGATGCGGTTAAAGGTATGATCAACGAACTGGATAAAACTTTGTTCGTAACTAAAAACCAAGTGGCTCCAAGTGCTTTAACAGTATCCGGTATCGCTGCTGAAACTTCTGAAGACCAATTAACACCGTTCTCTGTCACAGTCACTGTTCCAGGTATCGATGGTAAATCTTCTCAAAAACCACGTATCGTTATCAGCTACGATGCAAACGCTATCACAGCGGGGAACGACTTCTTGGAACTTGATGGTTCTCGTTATGTGATCGCAGACCTTAATAAAAAAGATGCTGAATACCTCGGTGATTCAAAATGGAAAATCAACTTGATCTTCGATACTAAAAATATCGCGGTTCAACCTCAATTGGCTAAAGATGGTACTATTATGTTGCAAGCTAACGGCACGCGCGTTCGTTTCAGCGTAAAAGCTTTTAGCCCAAATGGTCTTTCCACTGCTGAATCAGTTGTACAAACTAAAATCGTTTACACAAAAACAATCTCGGCTCCCCGTTTCGACGTTTCCGGTCTTGGCAAACAAGGCTTGGAAGTTTCCCCGGGCGAAAAAGTAACTCTGCGTTTCGCGGTTTCTTCAAGCAGCAAAAACGCGGTCGTTGCTGTTGAATCTAAAAACTCTGGTCTGCCAGGCAACCCGCAAGTTTCTTGCGAAACATCTGCTGTTGGCAGCAACAAACAAGAATGTACTTTAACTTGGGAAGTTCCTTGTGATGCGACTTCAAAAACCTTGAAGGGTGCTATCGAAATGTCAGCGACAGGTTCGTTGAATGGTCAAGTTTCTAATGTGACTGAATACGCTTTGAAAACTGTCAAAGCAGCTAAAGATAAAAAACTTTGCGCTGCTCCTGCTAAAACTGCTGCTAAAGCTGCGGAGGCTAAATAGTTATGAAAAACTTTAAACTTCTTTCTGCAACTGTTTTGTTTATCGCGCTCAGCTCACAAAATGCTTTCGCAGCTCCGGCAAAGAAAGCTGTGAAAAAAGCAGCGACGGCGACTTCTCAAACGTCCCGCGTGAATGACAACAGCGACGTGACTGCTGATATCGATTCTTTGGGTGGTAACGAACAGCTGATGAACATGGCTCAAAACATCAAATCTGAGAGCCGTTCTCGCATCGTTCAAGAGCGCATCGTTGACAGACGCAACCGTCTTGAAGTCGGTGTTAACTACGGAATGAACTTCGGTGGTGACGCTTACACGAAAACCCAAGCTTTGGGCGCAGCCCTTGATTTCCACATCACTCCACGCTGGTCCCTTGGCGCAAGATACTTTGACTACGGAAATTCTTTATCTCCAGAAGGTAAACGTATTTTTGAACAAGCCAAAGCGAACTATGCAGCTGGTGGTCGTGCTTACGCAGTTGATATCGACTACCCAGAAAGCTCTGTGATGGCAGTCCTTAACTGGTACCCAATCTATGGTAAAACAAGTTTTATGGATGTTGGCGTGACTCAGTTTGATATGTACTTGCTGGGTGGCGGTGGTCAAATCACTTTGTCCAGCGGTTCCACGGCAGTTTACACAGCAGGTCTTGGTATCGGTGCTTGGATCACAAAGCATCTGACGGCAAGAGCTGAAGTTCGTTACATGAATTATAACGACAAACCAGTAACAGGTGAACGTAACTTGAACGTAGTCACTGGTAACCTTGGTCTTGGATGGATGTTATGATTTCCAAAACGGCTTTTGTCTCTCAACTTCTCATGGTCACAGCTTTAAGTGTTGGTCACAACGCTTTGGCTGCTGAGCGTTTTTCAGTGAAGGACTGGGGTAACTCCCTGGAGAATTCTTTGTCTGAAAAAAGCGGCAATTCGACTTTGAAGTTGTTGGACTTCAATAAACTTGAAGGCAAAGTGATTGATTCTGCTAGCGATAGCAAAATCAAACAGAAAATCCAAAAAGCCCGTGAGTTGTTTGCAGCTGGTAAATACTCTCAAGCGTTGGCCCTATACAATGAAGTTCCCCGTGGTTCAGACTACTGGTTTCAAATCGTAGAGGAAAAAGGCTGGGCGCATTTCCGTCAAAACGATTCTGAAAAAGCATTGGCTCAATCCAAAACTTTGTTGAGCCCGCAATTTGCGGAAGTGGTGAACTCTGAAGCGTACTTGCTGCAATCTTTGGCTGAACTAAAAATTTGTGATTATAAATCCGTATTCAAAACAACGCAGATGTTTAAAGAGAAACAGCGCGATCGCATCGCATCTGTTCAAGCTTTAACTAAGGAAGGTTTTAACGACGCTTTCCTGACTGTTTTGAAAAAGGTAGATAAGTTCCCATTGCAAGCAACTGAAGTGGGCGAATCTTTATTAAAGCTTCCAGTTCTTTACTATAAAGACGTTGAACTTCAAAAACAGATGTTGCGTTTTAAGCTTAGTCAAAAAGGTATGGAAGTATTGGCAGCTAAAAACGTGCAACGTACATTGCAAACTCAATTGGACCAAATCAACAAGGAAGCTTTCATTAAAATGAAAGTTCGCCTTCAAGAGCTGGCTAACAATGAGACCGCGGATAACAAACGCGTGATCGGCAAATTGAATCTGGTGGAAGTTGAAGCGATTCAACGTGTACATACGGATCAAAAACTCGCGGATGCGGCTTACACGAAAAACGATTTCAAAGATACAAACGTGGATCAGTTGGTGTTTAAAGACGACGGTCGACCTTGGATTGATGAATTGGATAAATACGACGTCGTGACTAAGTCTTGTGCTCAAAATGTTAGGAGAAAAATGTGAAACCACTTATAGCTCTTTGCATTTACCTTTCAGCCTTTTTGTTGCTTTCAGCTTGTGCTGAACCATCAGCTCCGCTTGTTGCACAAAAGGAGTTGGTACAGCCTAAAGTTGAACTTCCAGTTTATCCGGACGTTGAACAACCCGAACAACCGGAAATTCCGGTTTATCCAAAGATCCAACAACCAGAAATCACTTGGATCACAGAGGACGGCGGTCAAAGTCAGCTTGATTTCAACCCTCGCGTTGACATCCTGTTTGTAACTGACAACTCGGACTCGATGAAATCGGCGCAAGCAAACTTGATCAAGAACTTGAACCGTTTCACGAATGGTATCTCGAACAATAAAATGATCGATTACCACATCGGTGTTATTTCTACTTGGGACGCCAAATGGGACAAGGCTGATTCGAAAAAAGCAGATACATACTCTATCGGTGAACTTCGTAATGTTAAATCTATTGCGGGGACTTCGGCGAAAGAACGTTATGTAACGAAAAAAGATTCAGCAGCTGTTTTGGCGAACACTTTGAAAATCGGTGTTGTTGCTCTGAAAGATGGCGGACCAGAGAATGAAGAGTTCTTCTCCCCTCTTATGGCAGCTTTGGAAAAAGGCGGCCGTGGTGCGGTTAATGAAGGCTTTTTCCGTGAAGATGCTCAATTGGTTGTGATCTTTTTGACAGACGCTGATGATGCTTCTTCTCGTGTCTCTCCTGAGCAAATGGCTCAGACTCTTATCGACTTCAAAGGGGGTCGCCAAGAGAAAGTCTCTGTTTACGGTGTATTGGTAGACGCTAAAGATCCAGACAGCGCGAAAGACTACGCTTTGCGTATTATGCCGACTTACCACCCAGAGTGCTTTACGGGTCAGAAAAATAACGGCAAATGTTCTGGTTTTGGTCCGGAGCGTTTAGAGCAGTTGATCGTTGCTGCAAATATAGGTGCTGGTAACGCAAAACAGATTCGTGACCAATATATCATGAGCATCATTTCACCAAACTTTGGTTCTGAATTGGGCCGCATGGGTGATTCGATCACAGTTAAAACTTTGGAAAAACAAATTTTCCTAAGTCAAATCCCACGTGTCGACGAATCTGGTAAATTGATGTTGCGTGTTCGTTACGGCACGCCTGACGTTTTGGCTCAAGGCAAAGGTCAGTTGATCCCGAACAAATTAAACGGTGGCTGGACTTTCAATGCAAATTCAAACTCGGTGAAGCTTTCTGGTAACGTTAAGTACGAATACAAAGAAGGCGCCCGATTCGCGGTTGATTTGGTTCCAGTACCTCTGGCCAACTAAAGAGTCTCCCCTTGCGAATTATAAGTTCGACTTCATCACAGAGGGTTCTGTTAATTTCAGAACCTTCTGTAGACTTCCATCAGCCTTCATTTGTTCCAAAACCGTATTAAATTCTTTCAGCAGGTTTTGCCCCTCTTCATCATTTCTAAAAGCAAAATAACAATCCTGGTTCGATACCGGGTTTTCGCGACTGTAGTTGATGCCTTGGACTTTACTTAACTCCAAGGCGCGCAGGCCGGATCGCTCTTCAACAATAAAAGCATCAATAGTTCCATCCGCTAATCTGCGCATGTTTGCCACATCGTCGTCAGCATAGATGAATTTCACTTTGCTGTTTTCCTGGATCTCTGCGGGATAGTGGTAGCGAAATGTTAGCCCCACATTTTTTCCGTAAAGTTCTTTGAAGGTCTTATAAGGACGCTTCTCGCGATAAAATATATAGTTCGTGCGAATATAAAAAGGAGTGGATTTTAGTGCATCCTTAGGTACGGAGTTATCCATTCCCGGAAAATATCCATCGGCTTTACCATTTGAAAATGCCAGTTTCGCTCTGTTCGAAGTTAAAACCTCGACTTTAAATTTGCTTTGAGAGCGAGAGGCAATTTCACGAGTGAGTTTTAGAAAAGATCCTTTATCTTTGCTTTCCACAAATAAAGGAATCGGAAAAGTCACCAGGCGTGCAACCTTGGCTTCCACAGCACCAGCAATACAAAATAAGGGAAGAACCAGATATTTGATTTTCATGCACGGATAGCTTGCACGGGGAAACAGTCATTTAGCAAACAATTTGTGTTTACTGATCAACAATTGGGAAACCCTTTGATCCTAAGGTCGAACCTCGTTTGGAAAAAAATCCGGGCCGCTCAGTTACGACGAATCCTTGCATTCGCAGTGCGCGCTTCATATTGCTTTTGCATGCATAAGTCGTAAGGACACTTTGTTCCGCAGAAGATTCCATCAGCAGACGATTTAAAAATTCCTGGCCCCATAAGTGCGGATGAGTTTTCGAACTGAAGGCATCATAGAAAAAACCATGATAACGAGACACGAACTTGATATCTTCATGAAGAGAACCCTGTATATCTGCGAGACTTACAAAATGCTTCCTCAAGAAAGACTTTAACTCCCCGACCGAAATCTCGCTGCCTTTCAAAACGTGCATCAATGCATCGTCGTAAACGGCGGCAACTTCTGGTGAAAGTTTTGAGTGTTGATCGTGCAGCCACAGATAAAAGAACTCACGAAGCTCAGGAATGCTTTCATAACTGGTAATAAGACCCACAGATTTATTTCTTTTGATGGCTTCACGGGCGATATTCATTTCGATATAGCCTAATCCAAGTCCCACCACCATAAAGTGAGGATTATCGACTTTGTCTAAAACATCCGCGGCCACATTTCCGTAAAGATGGGTCGTCTCAGTGCTAGCACCGCCAGAATGATGCATGGATTCGCCATAGGGTTTTGCCGGATCTAAGGATTCCAATAGACGCAAAGTGGGGCTTTGATCCTTGGTAATTTCGATCTCAAACCCCAGATCGCCCCATGATTTCAGTGGTTTTGGCTCAATCATTGACTTCCCGCAAAATAAAACCCATAAACGCCCTATGGAAAAAGGCTGGTTGGGACTTCCCTATCACACTATCAGTGAGCACTACAATCAACTCTTTGGCGAGAAGGTCTATAAGATCCCCGTCACGGTGGTTGATAATTGCCCGAACCGTATGGGTTTAAAGGGTATGCAGACCTGCGTGTTTTGTGATGTGTGGGGCTCGGCCGCAAACGCTGAAGCCATGACCATGGAGCTTCGCGAACAGATCGAAAAGTACCATGCCCACATCGCTGACCGTTACAATGCCAAGGCCTTTTTAATTTACTTCCAGGCTTACACCAACACTTTCACCAAGGTGTCGGCTCTTCGTAATAATTTTGATATCGCACTTTCTTATCCGTGGGTGAAGGGTTTCACTTTGGGCACTCGTCCCGATTGCCTTTCTAAATCCGTGATGGATCTGTGGAATGAGTATCATGAAAAGTCTTTTGTAGCGGTCGAGATGGGCGTGCAAAGCTTCTTTAATGATGAACTAGAATTCATGCGACGAGGTCATACGGCGGAAGCAGCCGTTGAAGCGATTCATAAAATTGCTGACAATACCAAAGTGGATTTAGGGATCCATTTGATCTTTGGGAGCCCGGGCGAAACGGATGAGCGTATAATCAAGACAGCGGAAATCGTTAATACTCTTCCGATTACCAATGTGAAACTTCACAATCTGCACGTTCTTAAAAACACTCCGCTGGAAGGCATGTATCACGCCGGAGAGTTCTCTCCGATTGATCAGGTGACTTACACTCGCCGCGTGGAATTGTTCCTGCAACACTTGTCGCCGCGCTTTGCCCTGCACCGTTTGGCCGCTTATTCGTCTCGCTGGGATGAATTGGTTGCACCGGATTGGACGAAAAATAAAATGGGCACGCATCAAGCGATCATCGATCACTTGCGCGCCAACGGATCCTATCAGTCCCAATATTTTCAGGCGAATTCGGAGTTGGATCTTTCCGCTCAGGCGGTTTTGCTAAAAAAATCACGTCGCGTGGACGCATCCCTGTGCTGAGTTTCTGCACAATTTAAGTTTCTGTAAGATCACGACAGGTAAATTTCAGGCTGAGGAATGAAAAATCGAGCATTTAGCACTAGACCTTGGTTTTACACTCGGGGAACAGGGGTCACTTGCACTCTTTTTTCGCAGGACAGACGTGTCAATCGCTAGGATATATCTGCTTAAATGATGAGCAACGTCACAAAAAAATCAGCGTTATTTCAAAAAATACTCTTGCAACTTTCCGGAAAGAATTACACAGTTGGAATTGAGATCGATACCCGCCTTATTGATGAGGCACCCGGGACCGACCCCTAGATATAGGGGTTCACACAGGGAGGTAGTAGACGTTTTTGATGAAGCAAAACTTATGTTTCAGCGACCTCAAAACTTAAAGCTAATGGATTAGCGCTCAGTCTCAACCAATCTACATCATTATATTTAACGGCGACGGATTTTGCGAGGGGCAGAATACGGCGGCGGGATTTTTTTGCCCAAAAGGAACTGGGCAGAGGGGATTTGCACCATGTTGGAAACAACAGCTCACATCATGAGAGTTAAAAAGAGAGATGGAACTCTTGAACCAGTCGACGTCACGAAAATCGTTGAACGTGTGACTCGTAATTGCCAGGGTTTGACTCAAGTCGACCCACTTCGCGTTGCTACAAAAGCAATCAGCGGTCTTTATGATGGCGCTACAACAAATGAGCTGGATAATCTTTGTATCCAAACAGCCTCTTTGTTGATCGGTGAAGAACCAGAATACTCTCGTTTGGCTGCCCGTCTTTTGGGTATCTATATTGATGAGGAAGTTCGCTCTCAAAAAATCCAGTCTTTTGCAGACTCTGTAAACTACGGCTTCCAAGCCGGCTTGTTGTCTGAGACGACTAAAAACTTCGTAGAAGCCAACAAAGCAGCTCTTTGCGCGGCGATTGAACCTTACCGCACAGACCGTTTTGAATACTTCGGCCTAAGAACTGTTTACGATCGTTATTTGCTTAAAAACCCAACTTCACGTCAGGTGTTTGAAACACCTCAATACTTCTTTATGCGTGTGGCTTGCGGTTTGGCTCAAACGGTTGAGGAAGCTATCGAGTTCTATCGCTTGATTTCTTCTCATGACTATATGGCCTCTACTCCGACATTGTTCAACTCTGGAACTTTGCGTCCTCAGATGTCTTCTTGCTATCTTTTGGATTCTCCAACAGATGACTTGGAAGCTATCTACAAAAAATACACAGACATCGCTTTGCTTTCTAAATTTGCGGGCGGTATCGGAGTTGCTTACTCTCGCATCCGTTCCCGTGGTTCTTTGATCAAAGGAACAAACGGTCACTCTAACGGTATCATTCCTTGGTTGAAAACTATGGACTCTTCTGTGTCTGCAGTAAATCAAGGTGGTAAACGTAAAGGTGCTGCTTGTGTGTACCTGGAAACTTGGCATGCTGATATCGAAGAGTTCCTTGAACTTCGCGATAACACAGGTGACGAAGCTAAACGTACTCACAATTTGAACTTGGCAAACTGGGTTCCAGATTTGTTCATGAAACGCGTTGAAGCTGACGGCATGTGGTCTTTGTTTGACCCACGTGTAGTGCCTCATTTCGTAGACACCTATGGTCCAGAATTCGAAGCGGCTTACGAACAAGCTGAAGCTGAGAAAAAATATTCTAAACAAATCAAAGCCCGCGACCTTTACTCTCGCATGATGAAAACTTTGGCGCAGACTGGTAACGGCTGGATGACGTTCAAAGATGCTTCTAACATGAAAGCCAACCAAACTGGTGAAGCTGGTAATGTGATCCATCTTTCAAACCTTTGCACAGAGATCCTGGAAGTGACTTCAAACTCTGAGACAGCGGTTTGTAACTTGGGTTCTGTGAACCTTGGCAGACACGTTGAAAACGGTCAGTTCAACTTCGAAAAACTGGCGAAATCTGTTCGCACAGCTGTGAAGTACTTGGACCGCGTTGTTGATATTAACTTCTACCCTATTTCAACGGCTCAGGATTCCAATCACAAATGGCGTCCAGTGGGTTTGGGCGTGATGGGTCTTCAAGATGCTTTCTTCCAATTGAAGTTGCCTTTTGATTCTCAAGCAGCCCGTGATTTGTCGGCAAAAATCCAAGAAGAGATCTACTACAATGCACTAGTAACTTCTTGCGAATTGGCTGAAAAGTACGGACCTCACGGTGCTTACGAGCAAACAAAAGCAGCTAAAGGTTTGTTGCAATACGACCTTTGGAATGTGACGCCTTCTCAACCAGAGCGTTTCAATGCTTTGAAAGCGAAAATCAAACAGCACGGTTTGCGTAACTCTTTGATGATCGCGATCGCTCCAACTGCCACTATCGCTTCTATCGTAGGCTGCTACGAAGCGATCGAGCCGCAAGTATCTAACTTGTTCAAACGTGAAACACTTTCTGGTGAATTCATGCAGATCAATAAATACTTGGTGCAAGATCTTAAAGCGATGGGCCTTTGGAATGAAGATCTTCGCAACGAAATCAAATTGAACGATGGTTCAATTGATGAAATCGCGGCGATCCCACCACAGCTTAAAGAGCTATACCGTACGGTTTGGGAAATCCCAATGAAGTCATTGATCGAGATGGCTGCAGACCGTGGCGCTTACATCGACCAAGCTCAATCTTTGAACTTGTTCATGGAAAGCCCGACTATCGGTAAAGTTTCTTCTATGTACATGTACGCATGGAAGAAAGGTGTGAAAACGACTTATTACTTGCGCTCTCGTCCAGCAACTAAGATCGCAAAAACGACTGTGAAGTCTTCTAATAACGGTATGGGTATGACGACGGCTGCTGCAAACACAATGGATGCAGCTCCAGTTGCGACTACTCAGGAAGCCGCTCCTAAGAAAACTTACACAGATTCAGAAGTGATTGCTTGCTCTTTGGAAAATCCAGAGGCTTGCGAAGCTTGTCAGTAGGCCCACCGGCCACAGTGCTTTAGGCCCGGAAGGGCCGAAAGCTGAAGTAACTCCCGTCCCCTGGGGACGGGAAACATCTTGAAGGACTTTTTATGATTTTAGATCCAGGCTTTAACCTAACTCTTCGTCCGATGAAATACCCAACTATGTACGAAATGTACAAAAACGGTATCAAGAACACTTGGACAGTGGATGAAATTGATTTCTCTACGGACCTTGTGGACCTTCATTCAAAAATGACACCAGCAGAAAGACATTTGATCTCTCGCCTGGTGGCATTCTTTGCGACGGGTGACTCGATTGTTGGAAACAATCTTGTATTGAATCTTTACAAGCACGTGAATGCGCCAGAAGGCCGTATGTACTTGTCTCGTCAATTGTACGAAGAAGCTTTGCACGTTCAGTTCTATCTGACTTTGCTAGACACTTACATTCCAAATCCAGATGAGCGCGCGGAAGCTTTCGCTGCCATCGACAATATTCCTTCTATCAAAAAGAAAGCGGATTTCTGCTTTAAATGGATCGATTCTATCAACGAATTGGACCAATTGAACACGAAAGAAGACCGCCGTCGCTTCTTGATGAATTTGATCTGCTTCGCAACTTGCGTTGAAGGTTTGTTCTTCTATGCAGCGTTTGCATATGTTTACTTCTTGCGCTCCAAAGGTTTGTTGCAAGGTCTGGCATCTGGCACAAACTGGGTATTCCGTGACGAATCCATGCACATGGCTTTCGCTATCGAAGTGATCAAAACAGCACGTAAAGAAGAACCAGATCTTTTCAATTCTCAAATGGAAGATATGGTTACGCAAATGCTTGAAGACGCTATTGAGTGTGAGATGGACTTTGCAAACGACGTATTGCAATTGGGTGTTGCCGGTCTTTCACCAAAAGACATGCGCCAATATCTTGAGTACTGCGCTGACCAACGCCTTGAAAGCCTGAACATCGCTCCACGCTACAATGTGAAAAATCCATTTGGCTTCATGGAACTTCAAGACATGCAAGAACTTGCAAACTTCTTCGAAAGACGTGTTTCTGCTTACCAAACTGGTATCAGCGGCTCGGTAGCCTTCGATGAGGCGTTCTAATTTACTTTGGGTTTTACTATTTATAGTATGCATGGGGGTGGGTTTCCTACACGGGTACCTGCCCCAAGGCATTTCTAGGGACTATGTCATCCGCCCTACCAAAGTTCGCATCCTGGTGACGGATGAATCTCTTTTTCCAAAAAGCATTCAGGAAGAACTCGAAAACGATCTTCGCATTAAATTCGAAGTCACGGTCACCCGCGACTGGAATTCCATTCAAGCGAAAGTGATCGCCTCTCCGTCTCAAGACATTCTGCTTTTGCCGTCCTATTGGGCGCACACGATGAACCGACAAAATCTTTTGTTTGTGACATCGGAAAATTCTTTGTCACTTAAGATCGCTCCTGATTTCCTGGATCCCGTTATAACGAATCGCAGTCTTTATTTTTATCCTCTTTACTGGATGAAGACGGGCTTTAAAACTACGGGGAACGCCAGCTTTGAGGATTTTCTTAAAGACAAAAAGGCTACGACGTTGTTTTTGTTAAACGATGAAGATCTGCTTTTAAATCATTTTCAAATCTGGCAAGACAAAGGCTGGCTGGCTTTGGTTCAGCAAAAAAAGATTCTAACGCTTCCCTTAGATCGTCTGGTTCTGAATGACAAGCTTGAAGGCGCCAGCGAGCTTCCGCTGAATGAATCCAATCCCGATTTAACCGTTCAGGATGACTTAAGCGCCCTGTTAGTATGGGGAGCCGCTATCCCGGCCGCCTCTGATAAGAAAGAGCTGGCCATCGAGATTCTGACCGCCTTAACGGCGAATTCCATTCAGGAGCAAAACCTGATGAAGACACCTTTTAACAGCACCCTGCAAGAATTAACAACGCCCACGCTGCCACCGCAACGTAGAGCCACCCATATCCGTGAATTGAAATTAAAAGGCACCATCTTGATTGGCACCAAGAATCTGGAAGCACCTAAAAAATTAAGAGATGAATTTAATCTGATCTTATAACTGTGTAGCGGGCAACAGCGTTACCACTCGTGGAAGGCGTGCTACTCGCATCGTACCCCGTCAACGTCAGCACAATCGCATTCGTACCGGTTCTTAAAGCGGAACCTTTGATAACGATATTAAATCGACCATTACGGCAAGTCCCATATCCCGTCGCCGTCGAGCTGGACATATCGTAAACTGCGGAAGCTGTGGCTGGTGCAGCATTCACAGTCGCCGTGATGCGATGAGTGGGGAATGTTGAAGCGTAACAAGCACCACTGAGTTCCACATAGCGAGCCGCTGTGATTGTCCCTAAATTATAAGAATCAGACACCAACTGCAGCTCCGTAGACGACGGATCGGTATTTAACGTGTGAGAGTTTGGATTCGAAGGATCATCCGTTAACAGAGAATTATCTGACGTCGGTGCACAAGACACCAGAAGCGCCATCATCGCGAAACAGGTCGCGAATTTAGATAAATCGGATTTCATAGTAACTCCCCCGTTCCTTTAGAATAAACGAGGGAGCGACCAGAACTGAATCAATTTTTAGAAAAGTCCAGTTTTGAGACGATTTTCTGCTCTAAAGCGATCGGACTTAGGAACAAGAAATAAGTGGAAAGCATTATGGTCGCAAAAGGCATAAGCCCCATAAAGATTCCGATTCCTAAATGCATTCCGACTCCCAAAAGCAACCAGATATGGCGGCTCTTATGCCAGATCACCATCGGAGGGAAGTAGACTTCAAACAGGATCGTCATATAACCCAACACCGGAATGATCCACGGAATCTGACGAAGAAAACTAAAATCCACTGTCGTCATCTGCGGGTTTGCCAGCACGGCCCATAAAGCGGTCCCATCCCACCAGCTATAACCTTTTAATTTCTCCCAGCCTGTGTAGGCATAGATCGCCATGATCTGAACCTGCATCATGCGAATCATCATGCTGGAAACCATGTCGGAGGATTTAAAGGATTTCTTTTTACGAATGAGATTGAGCACACTCAATCGTTCGCAGGAGTTGGTAAAAATCATATAAAACAAAAACAGCGACCCAATCACATCGGCACCAAAGTGCGCCGGGTAATTGCGATTCAAAAATCCAATATTAATAATCCAAGCCAATGCCGTAAGAACACGACCACCAATTCCCAGGGTTAAAAGTGCGAACAACACCACCACCAGAATATTGATTTGCAGATTCATGGAATCCGGCCAGAAGTTCCAGGAAAACATCGGTCTTCCGAATTCTGGAAGAATTAAAAGTGCTTTTTCTTTCGGGATCCAGCTTGCATCCGTGAAATACCAGAGATTGTAAAATCTCATGAGACTCATATAAAGAAATGTCGCGCACAAAGTGATGCGCAGAAATGCCAGGCCTAACAGGTTCTGTGGAGCAAACCAAAACTCATCCCACAAAGCCCAGGTTTTTTTGATTTGGAATTGCAGATGCTTCATAACAACTCCTCGTCGCCAGGACTGTTGCAACGAACCGAAGCTTTAGCTGCACGACGCTCTTGGGACATATCCAACAAATTCACTTCGCTTTTTAAAACAGCTTCATCCAACAACGGCAAAGTGTCGATGACGTGCTCCATATCTATACTTTCTGCATCGGGAAATTGCTTACATAGCCAGGGTCCAAAGATCTGTCGCAAGCGACGGGGATCCATCACCATATAGCGCATGACAGCCCATTCTCTTTTTCGAGTCAGGCTCGGCATGGTTTTTTCTGATTCAGCAAAAGGAAATGCGGTGATCAAAGGCTCGCGATAAGCACCATCTTGGGCCATCGGATAATTCACAACGACTTTTAAATACATGGGATGAGCAGGATCTGGAGAAAAGAAATTCCATCCAGCATTAAGACCCACTTGATTTGCATAGGGCCCGAAAAACTTAGAAGCGACACGCCCAAAGTAAGAACTTACGTTGGGCATGATCATAATTGCACAGATATTATATACGATCCAGATACTTGCCAGGATCTTAAGTAACGGCTTCACCTTCGCCATCAATCTCGTCCGCCTCTCCGTAGAACGGTAGTTCGTCTTCTTCAGATGACTCCCCTTCTTCGTTATCAGCGTAAACTTGATCGTCAGAAGCCATCTCCATGTCTTCATCATTGTCGAAAGCTTCTTCAGCTGCAGTCAATTCATTTTCTAATTCAGCTTCAGCAGACAATTCTTCAGAACCTTCTGTTTGGGATTCAGAAGCAGCCTCCGCCACTCCACCCTCAGTAGATTCTTCTGAATCAGCTGATTTACCAGCCTTCAATGCTGCCATTTTAGCGGCACTTTCTTGAGCTTTGATTTGCACCAAAGTCGTTCCAGCAGCCAAAGCATCATCATATTTTTTCAACCAATTCGCATCACGAGTTGGCACGGGCTCATCCATCGCAAGAGCTTCACGGATGTTTTGTGCGCGCTCAAGATCACGTTTTTCAGCCTGGCGGCGTTTTTCTTCCTCAAAGAAATTAGAGGACGTCGTGATCTCTTCAAGTTGGTTAGAGATTTTCATCAATTCATCTTCACCAGATGAGTAGCTAACGTGCTCAACATCAGTCGCTACCAATGAATCGGTGATCGATGCCAATGTCGGTTTTTCTTCCGCCATTTGCTCATCCATACCTTCTGGCAACAACTCATCGATTTGTGATAACGTTGGAAGTTCTTTCAATGATCTTAGACCAAAGATTTCCAAGAACTTACGAGTTGTACCGTATTGCATTGGGCGACCTGGAAGATCAGATTTACCTTCAAAAGAAACCAGATTTTTTTCCATCAAGGCACGCAACAAGTGACCCGACTCAACGCCACGGATTTCATCCACATCGGATTTCACACAAGGCTGTTTGTAAGCCACGATAGAAAGAGTTTCCAAAGCTGGACCCGAAAGCTTGAATTGACGGGCTTTCAAAGTACGTTTTAGGAAATCCATATTGTCGATTTTAGTGCGCAGTTGGTATCCACCTGGAACTTCTTCCAACGTAACACCGCGACGGCCACCAGCGTATTCCACAGCCAATTGATCTAGAGCTCTGCGGATTTTATCGCCTTTGATATTAGTCCCTTTAAATAGAAGCTTGATTGAAGCCAAGGAAACTGGACGATCGGAAGCAAACAGGATGCTTTCTACAATGCTTTCCAAACGCTCTTCATCTACGAATTCCACTTCTTCAATGTCTGCAGATTCAAAGCCATCAAGCTCTGTACCTTCGACTGAAACATCATCGGCGCCTTCGGAAGCTTCCATTTCGGCTGCTTCTTCGTCAGTGGCTTCCGGCAGGAAGCCTTCAGATTCTTCCTCTTCTTGAAGGAAGATCGAAGCGTCTGCTTCAATACCATCAAGCTCATTCAATTCGTCAGAAGATTCCTCTGCAGACATTTCGTCTGCATTTTCAGCAGACAATTCCTCAGCAGTCATTTCCATAACGACCTCTTCTGTTTCAACTTCCGTTGCGACAGCAACTTCGTTTTCCATCACTTCTGTGTCTAAAACTTCTTTATTCTTTTTGGAGTTCTTTTTCTTCTTAGACATTTCTACGCCTCAGCTTCAGTCTTAGGATCAGTATCAATAAATTCTTCAAAAACTAGATCAGATTCAGCAACTTCATCACCAGAAGTCGCAACCATTTCGGCCGCTACTACGGCCACTTCTTCTGCCGGTTCGAATGTGGCTACTTCAAGTTGTTCTTCAACTTCCGTCTCGATAAATGATTCAGAAATAGTTTCAACGGCAGTTTCAAATGGCGCTTCTACTTCTGTTACAACAACAGATTCAGCGATCATTTCAACTTGAGGTTCTTCTTGAAGTTCAGCTTCAAACGCAACTTCGGCCGCGGCTTGTTCCGCAACTTCAACTGTCGATTCAGAGGATTCAGCCACTAGCTCTTCAACCGCTTCAGTTTCAACGAAAGCCAATGACTCTTCAGTCAACTCAACTTCAGCTGATACTTCTTCCGTTAGTTCGATGGAAGCTGCTGCTTCAGTTGTCTCCATTGGTAGCTCTTCCGCAACAACTGCTTCCTCAAGTGATTCTTGAACAATTTCAGTCACCACTTCATGAGTTTCTTCACTGAAAAGTTCGCCTTCAGCCGCAAGGATTTCTTCGTCCGAGGCAGCTTCGGCGCCGCCCTCTTCTTTTTCTAGGAAATCAAGCTCTGCATCCATACCCGCGATTTCCGCAGTTAGATCTGACATGCCTGTGGTGAAATCCATTGGCGTTTCACCGAAGCTCATTTGTGCTGGAGCCTCTGCCGCTGGAACCTCATCAGCATCTTCACTTAAAAGATCTTCTGTCGGGTCGGCTTTTTTAGCGTCGGCCATCATCTGTTCAGCGATTCTGTCGGCGCCCATAGAGTCGTACTCTTCCACGCGGGACAGAACGTCGGTTTCAATTGGTTTTTTAGTATCAACCCAGATGTCAGAATAAACTTCTGATTGATAAAGACCCACGAAGCCCATTTTACCAAGCTCTAGCAATGACAAGAATGTGATCAAGGCCTGGCGTGCGCGATCTTCAGTTGCGGTCACCAGCTCCATCATCGTGATTTTACGGCCCACGATAAGGTAGTCTTTCAACTCCAATACGCGGCTGGAGATAGATTGAGCTTTGGCTTTAACTTCATGGACTTTCTTTTTAACAGAACGCAAAACTTTGCGATAAGAAGAGATCAACGCAAACAAGGCGTTGTCTTCAAGGATGATTTCGTCTTCTTTTTCATCCAGTTTTTCACGGGAACCACGCAACCAAACATCACGACCCACCAAAGGACGATCATAAAGAAGCTTCGCGGCCTCCTGGTATTTTTGGTATTCCAAAAGTTTTTGAACCAACTCTTTACGTGGATCTTCCTGCTCGATCACTTCGCCGTTCTCATTATATTGAGGCAGAAGCATGCGGGATTTGATTTGGATCAATGTGGAAGCCATGGCGATGAACTCCCCCGCCACTTCCAGATCCAATTCTTTCATCAAACGAATATAATCAAGATATTGCTTTGTGATCTCATGGATTTTGATATCCATAATATCCATCTCTTCCTTGCGGATGAGATAAAGCAATAAGCCCAAAGGTCCTTCAAACTTGGGCAATTGAACTGTAATACTCATGAAAGCGTTCCCCTCTAAAACGTTCTGAATGAATGGAATTTCTGCTTAAGAAATTCCGAACCCAGCCAGAGCTAACGTAAGTAAACTTTGTGCACTCCAAAAAACAGGGATTGCCAAAATACGCAATGCCCCTGTCAGAACCAATCCCATCAAAACCATGCTGGTGATTTGTTCATTTTGTTCCAATTTGTAATTCAATTGTGCGGGCAAGAATCTTGCGAGCACCTTACCGCCATCCAATGGATGAAGCGGGATCATATTGAAAAACGCCAGGAACAAGTTTGTCATCAAAAATGCTTTTAAAATCTCAAACACCGGTTTGAAATAAATCGATGCAGAAAAGAACTTCGCCAGGAAGCCAATGAGGAACGCTGCAACAATCGCTAACAAAATATTCGAAAGCGGACCTGCAAGCGCAATCCAAAACATATCCACGCGGGGATTTTTTAAATTACGGGAATTCACAGGGACTGGCTTGGCCCACCCGAAGAAAATCGGAGTTGCCAAAACGATGGACACCAATGGCAAAATAAATGTACCGATCATGTCCATATGAACCAAAGGGTTCATGGAAAGACGGCCCATTTGCTCCGCTGTGTTGTCACCACGAAGACGCGCAACCCAACCGTGTGCGAACTCGTGAAAGCACAGTGCGAAAAGAAACGGGATAAAATAAATGCCAATCTTGGCGCCGATTTCTGCAATATCCATATATTTACCTTCAGAGATTAGACGGCAAACCTAGACCCTTGTCTAGTGTGAGACGTCATTTGCACATAATAAGTGCAATCATCATAACACAGTCCGTTAAGAGAAAAGCTCCTGTCCTTCCAACCTCTTGAATAAAAATCGCGATCTGGATATGGTCTTCCGACTTGTTAATTAACGTATGAGGGAGAAACCATGTCTGACGTAACTAATGCACGTCCAGCTTTGACAACACTATCTGAAGATGAAGTAGCTTTCCGTGATGCTGTAAGAGCCTTCGCTGAATCTGAAATCAAACCCCATGTGACACACATGGACGAAAAAGCTGAGATGAACAAAGACATTCTTAAGAAGCTTTTCGAAATGGGTTTGATGGGTATCGAAACTCCAGAAAAATACGGCGGTGCTGGTTCCACTTTCACTATGGCTTGCTTGGCTGTTGAAGAAATCGGTCGCGTAGACGGTTCTGTATCAGTTCTTGTAGACGTTCAAAACACTCTAACTACAAACGCATTCCTTAAATGGGGTACTGAAGCGCAAAAAGAAAAATACTTGGGCGCAATGGCTTCTAAATGGGTTGGCGCTTACGCTTTGTCTGAATCATCTTCTGGTTCAGATGCATTCGCATTGAAACTTAAAGCAGAAGATAAAGGTGACAAATGGGTTTTGAATGGTTCAAAACTTTGGATCACAAACGGTAACGAAGCGGACGTATTCATCTGCTTCGCAAATATCGATACTGCCAAGGGCTACAAAGGCATCACAGCGTTCATCGTTGAGAAATCTTTCAAAGGTTTCAAAGTTGGTAAAAAAGAAGACAAACTAGGTATCCGCGCTTCTTCAACTTGCGAATTGTTGTTTGAAAACTGCGAAGTACCAAAAGAAAACGTCCTTGGCGAAGTTGGCAAAGGCTACAAAATCGCTATTGAAACATTGAATGAAGGTCGTATCGGTATCGGTGCACAAATGATCGGTATCGCTCAAGGTGCTTACGAAGCAGCGCTGGGTTATGTTAAAGGTCGTGAGCAATTCGGCAAACCAATCGCTCACTTCCAAGGCGTGCAATTCCAGTTGGCAGAAATGCGCACTGAACTTGAAGCCGCTCGTTTGATGGTTTACAACGCCGCTCGTTTGAAAGACGCAGGCCTTGATTTCATCGAATCAGCAGCTATGGCTAAACTTTACTCTTCTCGCGCAGCTGAAAAGATCACTTCAAAAGCGATCGATTTGTTCGGCGGCAACGGATTCACTAAAGAATACCCAGTTGAAAAGTTCTGGAGAGATGCAAAGATTGGTCAAATCTATGAAGGTACGACTAATATGCAACTTCAAACGATCGCTAAAATGGAATTGGACAAATAGTCGGCTGGGAGCCGAGGAGGCTGTAGCGCCGACAGGCGCGAAAGCTGGACTTCGCCCCGACATTGATTCAAGATGATCGGATGAAATGTATTCTTCCGGCATTTTTAATTTTAGTTTCTATTTTCAGTTTTAAAACTGTTCAAGGTGCTGATTCAAAATCAGCACCTTTTGTTTTTCGTCTTCATCTTGCTGGCGAGCCCACACAAATGGATCCGAATCGCCAAAAGACTTCGGCATCCAGTTATCTTTTAGCGAACCTTTTCCGCAATATTTATATCTATGATAACGACAAGGGTCTGGTTCCTGATTTGGGTTCCTGCACAAGAGAAAAATCCAGCGCCTTGGTCTGTAAGTTAAAGAAAGACCTTCAGTGGAGCGATGGCTCCCCGTTAACTTCCGCGGATTTTCTGCGTACTTACAAGAAAATGTTAAATCCAAAAGTCACTGCTCCCCGAGCGGATTTGTTGTTTAAAGTTAAAAATGCCGAAGACATTTATAAAGGTTTCAAAGAGATTGATACCCTGGGGATCACCTCACCAGACCCGGTGACTTTGCGTTTTGAATTTCAGGGTAAAGCCCCGGACTTTGAATACAATCTCACAAGTTTTTTGCTCGCTCCCACCAAAGAAGATGTGAAGGTCTATTCAGGTCCTTACAAACTTAAAGAGTGGATCCAAGGACAACGAATCACGCTGGAACCTAATTTTAAATATCAGGGCGGACATCCACTGCGTCCCCTGGTTGAGTTTCTTTTCATCGAAGAAGACACTGTGGCTTTGCAATTGTACGAAAAGAATCAATTGCAGCTACTTCGCAGACTTCCGACTCTGTTTATTCCAAAATCTAAAAATCGCCCTGACTTTCATTGGATATCGGCGATCCGTTTTGATTACTTGGGCTTCGGCCCGGATTTACAAAAAAGCGACGAGCTTCGTAAAGCTTTGACTTACTCTCTCAACTATTCGGAATTGCAAAAACTTTTCTCCTCCAAAGGTCGCCCGGGTTGCGCGGGCTTACCTGGTGCCTGGTTTCCCGAAAAGGCCCCTTGTTATGATTTCGATCTTAAGAAAGTTCCCAAAGTTAAAACCGACAAAACGTTCACGCTTATGTTTTCCTCTTTAGGAGGCGAAGATCATAAACGTGCCACGGAATGGATGCAGGCCCAGTGGCAAAAGAATGCGAATTTGCGCCTTCATCTAGAGATGAAAGAAAACAAAGTCTTTATTAATGAGCTGCAGACGAATCCGCCTGCGATGTTTCGCAAAGGCATTGCTCCGGATCGACCGACTTGCCTGGCAGCACTTGAAACTTTCGCCAGCGACAGCCCTGAAAATTACATTCAGCTGAAAAGTCCCGAATATGACAAAATCCTCGAACAATTGGGGAACGCAGCAAAAATCCCTGAACAGAAAAAATTATGTCTCACAGGCGTTAAATATTTGATGGATCGAAACTTGATCATTCCCTTGGGGGCATTTGATTTTGCTATGTTGATCAAGCCGGAATTTGTTGGATGGAAATTCAATCAAATGAATCAGCTGGACTTGTCGCAGTTACATCCAAGACCTTAAACTGTATCCATATGACATTGTTACCTCAATCCGTGGATATTCTGAAAGATCAGATCGTTTTTAATGAGGGCGACGCCGGAGATTGCGCTTACATCATCGAAAAAGGTCGCGTACTTATTTACCTCTCTAAAGATCAGGAAGAAATTCCTATTTCCATATTAGGCGAAGGTGAAATTTTTGGTGAGATGTCATTGATCGACAACCAAGATCGCTCCGCTTCGGTCCGCGCACTGGAAGATGTCAGACTCAGCATCGTCACCAAACAACAACTCTTAGAACGCGTTTCCATGGCGGACACAGTTGTACAACTACTGATGCGCGTTTTACTAAAAAGACTTCGTCGCAACACCAATATGAATCTGGGTGGAAACCTTAAAATCGCCGACATGCAAATCGAAAGCATGATGGGAACAGATGACGGCGCGGCGGATGCTTTGCAAAAAATCAAACTTGAAAACGAAATCTTTCAAGCGTTTCAAAACAAAGAGTTCGAACTTTTCTATCAACCAATCGTTGAACTTAAATCCCGCAAAATCAAAGGCTGCGAAGCTTTGCTGCGCTGGAAAAGTCCCACGCGGGGCTTGATCTCTCCGAATGTTTTCATTGACGTGATTGAAAATTCCTCGATGGTGATCCCCATTGGTCACTGGATTATCAATGCGGCTTTAAAAGAATTGAAAGTCATTCAAGATCATTTGAAATCCAAAGGCAAAAACAAAGAAGCCGACGATTTCATGATGAGCATCAATATTTCAGGCCGTCAGTTCACGCATTCAGACTTCCTGGAAAACCTTGAAGACCTGCGCGAAAAACAAGGACTGGATGCTAAAAACATCAAACTGGAAGTGACTGAACGTGTGATGATGGATGGGGTTTTAGCTCTCGAGACTTTGCACAAATGCCGTCAGCACGGTTATGCCATTTCCATTGATGATTTCGGTACGGGGTTCTCGAGCTTGCAATACCTGACTCAGATGCCCATCACCTATCTTAAAATCGATCGTTCCTTCGTAATGAAGGTTTTAAGCGATCCAAAATCCAAAGCCGTTGTCAGTGGTATTATCTTTCTGGCGCGCGAAATGGATTTTGAAATTATCGCTGAAGGTATCGAACATCAAGACGAAGCCCTGGTTCTTGAAACTTTGGGTGCGCAATGGGGTCAAGGGTATTTATTCTCTAAACCCGTTGACCACTTTGCTTTCATGCAACTTATCTAAATACTGCCTGACAGGAATTCACTAAAGGAGAGCTTTTCTGAAGCTCTTCGTACATGATTTTATCTATCCGAAATGGCGAATAGCCTTTTTGATCCTGGATAGATTTTCTTAATAAATAAATCGATGAACCCACCATGTACCTTTGAAAGGCCGTCTCGAGGACCGGCGACCATGCCGCAGGACGAGCAGCTGGCACTTGGGTATACTCGCGCATTTTCTGCAGAGTTTCTAAATCAAAGATCCACTGACTGTCTTGAATGTTTAAAAACTCTTTGGTCGAAAGATTTAATTTTTCGCGAAGCTTGAAGTCAATTCGTGCGCCATCTAAATCGCGGTAAAAAACTCGCCCCGTAAAACTCCCCTTGGAATCCAGTTCCAGCAATGTGTTTTGTTGATGGGCCTCCAGAACGACGCCATATTGAGCAGCAAATGCATAGCTTTTCACCAATGCAGGAATGAGGTGTTTTTCTACGAGATCAATCGAGGTCATTCCTTGTGTCTTCGCATCGAGCTCTAGCAATGAAGGTCCCAGATTTTTTGCGACATACGACAAAATCGGAACCAAAGTATTTTCTCCAGCCACGATGTTCTGAGGAATTTTTCTAACCAAGAAGCCAAAAGGACTATTAGGAGTTTTATCAAAAATTCCTAAAGGTTCTGGCAGGAATCCAAAACCATTTTCTTTCTGAGTGGATTCAGGAATGTTTGCGAGCAAGGAACTGATTGCAGTCGCTCGCTGCATTTGCATAGGATACACGGTGCGAATCGCGCCATTCACCTTTTCTGACAAAGAAACCTTGACCATCATATCACCCACAAAAAAAGTACGGGGCGACGTTGTGGGTTTCGCTTCAACTTTCGTTAGTTTTCCGTGGGAAATTAATTCCTTGAAAAGCTCCAGGGACGACGGATGAATGAAAAATTTCACCTTCCCATCTGTTGTCTTAAGCTCTGATGGGATTTCATTTACGCCTACAGATATGAAATCAACAAACCGTGTTTCAACTTCCAGCAAATAAAGCGTCTCAGTTTGATACGCCTTTAATTCAGCGAAATCAGGCAGCTTGTGATAGAGCTTTTCATTGGACTGTAGATCATTGCGCTCGACTTCCCATTTTTGCCAACGTTTAAGGTCAGCAAAACCGGGTAATGCAATTAAAAGCACTGTGATGAATGAAATCCACTTCATACTTAATAACTTAGCAAGATATTCGCCAGGGACTTATGATGTCTCAATTCGAGAACGCGCAAGCCCATGGACCAGTTATTCGAACTTTCTTCTAGACAGACTCAAGTCGATAAGACCAACGCCGATAAGCTCTATGTCTTAAGACATTTAACCAGCTTAAGATTTACAACTGGGGGTCATAACGATGGCTGACAAAAAGTTTGAAAAGCAAATTCCAAATAACGTAGTAACTCTTGCTTCCGAAAAATGTTGCGGCGAAGGCTGCAAAAAGAAAGCTGATAAAGCTGGTTTCTGCGGTGAGCACTTCATGTGGTTCAAAGAAGGTTTGATCACCAAAGAGGGTTTGAAAGCTGCGGACTTCGATAAGAAGTACTATCAATTCATCTCTCGCAAAGCCGCTTAGTTTTATTTTTAAACCTCCGATCTCCGTCGGAGGACTCATGAGTATTTCGAATTCCAAATCCGTTAAAGCCGGGAATCCCATCCCGGCTTTTTTATTTACACATGGTTCCCTATTCTGTCACCCGACCCATTTGATTTTTTCCTAATTCCACCAAATCCACTCTAATCGCTTGCGACGATAACCAACTGGTCCTGCCTTTGCACACTTGAAGGGTATGAAGTCATTCGTATTCGCACTGCTATTTTTGTCTCAATTTGGAACACTGAGCACCGCTGTGGCCGCAGGACCGCCTTTGTGCTCAATGATCTTCGCTGACACTCCTTGGGGTGAATTGCGTCGCGATTTCCAACACAACGATCATTATACGAAAGAGATTCCTCAAGATACTGCCATTAAAAACCAATGCAATCTTGGCACATGTCACCTGCACTCGTGGCTGGGCGCTATGGAGAAAACTTATACTTTGCGCACCGGCGAAGTCATGACTCTTTCAAATCATTTTATGAGTGCGCACCAGATGCTCACGCGCTCGATTATGCAGCTTAAAACGGGCGAAGAAAATGTTGCCAAAGTTGAACTAGGTGCAGGGCCGTTGAATTCTCGCGATAGCATTTTGGTTTACGGAGTGATCCCCGACGGGCTTTGGACTCCGAAAACTGAATTTTATAAAAATCCCCAGGCCCAAGTTTTAAAAGAGTACACCGAAAACATCATAGGTCGTACGAAATCTTTGGCCGCAAAAGTTAAAGACCCTGCTCAGAAAAAAGCCCTCATTGAAAAGGGCGTTGAACAGCTGCGCCAGCTTCATCGCGATTTCGTTGGGGAGCTGCCTAAGACCTTCCAATGGGAAGGCCGTCAGTGGACGCCTCAGGAGTTTGCTTATAAGAAATTTTCGTTCTTTTTGGGTCCACAAACTCAAATGATTATAAATGCCAACCGCAAAGCCATGCCTTATACCGAAAGAGTCGAAAAGGATAAACGCGTCTATACAGATATGGATTCCGTGGAAAAAATGGCGACCCAGCTAATTGATCGTGGAAGTATGGTTTATCTTTCTTATGAACATCATCATGAATATGTGGACAAACCGACTGGCATTATGTCGATCCGCGCATTTTACACTCCAGATTATGCAAAACCCTTAACTCGTGAGCAGCGAGAGAAATTTGACAAAAATGGTGGCGGACACGCAGTACAAATCATTGGATATGAGCGCCACCCACAAACAGGTCACATTGTTAAATGGAAGATCAAAAACAGCTGGGGCGAAAACAGCGGCGATGAGGGTTATTATCACATGTATGATGACTATTTCAGAGCTTTCGCTAAGGGCATCACGTATCAGGAGATCGATCCTGCTATCACTCTAAAAATGCCCGTAAAAGGCAACTAAGATGGCCGTACCAAAAATGAAGTATTTTAAACCGATAGAAGCAGCTTCGCGCAATGACATGACTTCCTATCGGCCGGGACCTTTGCTAGCATAAGTCTTTCTTTGAGACAGAGGTATTTAGATGAAAAAAGCGGTCGTTATCACAGGGGCTTCCAGCGGGATCGGTGCCGCCACTGCCATTCATTTTGGCAAGCAAGGTTATTTTGTCTATTTGATGGGCCGTAATAAGGACCGCCTGGCTGAGGTGGCTGTACAATGCCGTAGCGGCGCTTCTTTGATGAGCTGCGACCTGACGGACCTTGCAGCTCTGAATAAACGCATTGCCGAGATCACCTCGACCACCATTCATAAGGTGGAAGTATTGGTTAATAACGCTGGCATCTTTGATGTGCACTCGACAGAGCAAGGCTCTGATGAGTTATGGCAAAAAGAATTTGAAGTGAACTTGATGAGTGCTGTGCGCTTAACTCGCGCCTTCTTCCCTTACTTTAAACAACATGGAGGAGGCTCTATCGTCAACGTGTCTTCCTCTCTTGGTTTAAAACCAACGGCCGCGACGTCAGCCTATTCTGCAATGAAGGCTGCCATGATTAATCTCACGCAAAGCAATTCCCTTGAGGGCGGTGCCTTCAACATTCGTGTGAACTGTGTGGCACCAGGGATCGTTGACACCCCTATCCATCAGTTCCATTCCTTGGAAGAAGAAAAACGCAATGCTGCCATCGCTCAGATGAATCCGATGCAACCTTTGGGTCGCATTGGAACTGCCGAAGAGATTGCAAAAGCCATTTACTTCTTAGGCAGTAACGATCATTCCAGCTGGACTACGGGAGCCGTGCTGGCGGTTGATGGTGGAATTACCAACACATGATTTTAACTCTTAAGAGCTCGTTTTCGAGTGCCCATCTTTATCATCAACCCCTGTGGAGTTCTGAGGAAAACCTAAAGAACTTTGGGAGATGTTTTACCGAACATGGGCATGGTCACAACTACACACTCGAAGTAGGTTTTCATCTGACGGAAGACGAGCTTCAAGTAAGACTTGAAGAGTACAAAGCTCTGATAAAGAGTCTGACGGCGGTTCTTGATCACGAGCATTTGAACTTCGTGATCCCGGAACTTAAAAATAAAATCCCGACGACAGAGAATATTGCCCTGTATTTTCAGGAAAAGCTAAAAGAGCATTTGCCAGCAAACAAGATCGCCCATATTAAACTGTACGAAATGAATGACCTTTGGACGGAGATCCAGCCATGAGTGAAGAAAAAGAAAAAGTACGTCTGTCCAAACTGATGGCTGAAAGAGGCATTTGCTCTCGTCGTGAAGCGGACGATTACATCTCTCGCGGCTTGGTGATGGTGAACGGTCAAATCGTGGATCAGTTGGGAACCAAGGTAGAGCCAGATGTTAAAATCACCTTGGAAGCCCAAGCCCTTAAACAGCAAAAAAAGCTGGTAACAATTCTTTTAAATAAACCCGTGGGTTATGTTTCCGCGCAGCCCGAACCGCAGTATATTCCTGCAATTCGTCTGATCACAGATCAAAACCAATTTGGCGATTCTAAAATGCGCTTAAAGCCCGAACACCTTAAAGGCATTGCCGTGGCGGGCCGCTTGGATATCGACTCTCAGGGGCTTTTGCTATTCACGCAAGACGGTCGTATCGCTAAGAAAATCATCAATGAGGAAACCAAGCTTGAAAAAGAATATATCGTGCGAGTGATGGGAAACTTGCCCGACGATAAACTAAAGCTTCTTCGTCATGGGCTTTCCCTCGATGGTAAAGAACTTAAACCTGCGATAGTCGAATGGATTAATGACGATCAATTGCGCTTCATCCTAAAAGAGGGAAAGAAACGTCAAATCCGTCGCATGTGTGAGGCTGTGGGCTTAAAAGTTACGGGCCTAAAACGCGTGCGCATCGGGAATGTTCGACTGGGTAAGCTTCCTGAAGGCAAATGGCGCTTCCTTGAAGAGGACGAGAGCCTGGATTAGAACTCTAATGGGTGCCCTTAATGGGCATCATAGACAGTAAAAACTCAGTCAATTCCACTATATTCCCCACCACCCTAGCATCTGCCTTGCATCATGTTTCCTCGTGGAGCACCCACTATAGGATGTAAGCTGGAATATGAAAACACTTCGTTTCATTAAGTATATTTTAGGGGTTGGTATTGCGGCACTTTTAGTCGCAAACAACGCCCATGCAAAAACATTCTGTAGCATGACCTTGAACTCGAATGACGAGATCAATACGTTCGCTTTAGCACTTACTAAACAGGGCTTCGACTTCGTAGAATTGGTACCACCCAATAAAGATCCACGTTGGTTTCAAAACGCCTGTGCGAGTGGAATTAAGTGCGATGTTCTTTTAATCTCAGGCCATTTTGGCGGTCTGTTTTTCGGTGAAGGCACTTCCCAAACAATCGATATCGCACAAATGGAAAAAGCCAGCTGCGATAATTCTTGCCCGGGTATTTTAAAAAATCCTAAAGAAGTTTTTTTGATGGGCTGTAACACTCTGGCTTCTCAAGCCCGTGATCACCGCACCATTGATCAGTATTTGAATGTTTTATTGAATGACGGCATTCCCTTGGATTTCGCAGAACAAGTCGTGGCGTCTCGCTACTCTCAGCAGGGTTTCAGTCTTGAAAAACGTTTTGCTTCCATCTTCCCAGAGACACCCAAACTTTATGGCTTTTATTCCACGGGCCCCCTCGGAAAATATGCGGCACCTATTTTAAATCGCTATTTGAAAAGCGTTGGAAACTACAACACCCATCTTGATACGATTTCAAATGCGCCGAACACCGCAATTTTAAATGCCTTTAAAGGTCAGGCCTTCCGAGAAACAATTCCTCAAAAAGCTGTCCCGCCTGAAGCACGTGGTCTATATTGTGCACTTCGCTCGAATGATAAATCTGTGCAAAGTGCTGCTTTGACTCAGATCGCTCAGGAGAACAAAGTCACCACGTATTTTGACTCTCTGGCAAGTCAGCTTTCATATGGTGACAGCATCGCGGGTCAAATTGACCAAGCAACAAAACAAATCATCAGCAAATCGTTATCCAAAATTAAGGCGAACAACAGTCAGCTGGTCACGATTCAGCATGATGTCATGCAGGTGGCGTCAAGCCTGGGCCTGATGGATCCCATCACTCGCGACATCCAAGTGCGTATGCTTTTGGATCAAGCTTATGGTCAAAGCATGAATTACGCAAAAGTTCGTCAAATCTGCGGCATCATCCGTGACGAGCCGGGATTTCAAAACATGACCTTCACCCGCCTGCAGGAGCTCTCCAAACGCTCGCCTTATTTCATGCTAACCTTAAGCTGCTATTCTGAAATCAACAATGACATCCGCGATTTCTTGTTCAGCAAAATTGCCTCACCCGACAAGGAACACGAAAGAACCATTGCACTTTACGTGATGAAGCCTTTCTGGAACGAAGGTGACATGGACTTTTTGTCCATGGTTTTAAAAACCGCAGACCCTGTTTTGCGCACTCGTCTTTTCATCAGCGCAAGAAAGGTCCTAGGCCAGTATCGTTATTCACTTCTTAATGCCCCTGGCCTGCCTGCTTGCGTTTTTAATGCCGAATTTCGCATGGATTATTCATTGGGCAAAGAATGGACCTGCTTGAGTGAAAATCAGGCGAACTTGTCGCCCGATGTCTGCGATTATTTTGCAGGTCGCAATCCTGATCCAGAAAATGCCGATGATATGCGTTGGTACTGTTGGAGCAACAACAAGCAAAGATTCCTGAATTCTCGACCAGAATGCTATCTGCTGGCAGAGACCTTTAAGATTCGCGGTAATCAGATGAAGAATATCTGGAATTGTTCTAATCGTGATATTTACGGTTACTAATAAGCCATTATCTGGCTGACCGAAACGGAAATGACTTTGCCTTTATCAAGCTTTACGTGAATCACGGAAGTCACATCGAACTTGACGCCGTTTAGCTTTTTCTTATCTTCGTAATAATAAAGAACAAAAGCCTTCGCCTGCTTGCTGGGTTCACCCAGCTTTTTGATGACTTCCTTTTCGGTCATTCCCAAAGTCAGTCCCGCAATTTTGGTTTTCTTAAAACGTTTATCGACCTTATCGCAGTCTTTTTTATGCTTATACTTAGAGGCCTTTTGATACAAACCAATCGTCAGAATTTGATTGGATTCACCGCCCATATCCCCCGAAGTAAATTCCAGTGCGGTTTTGTCTGCGCCAATTAGACACACCAACGACACCAGATCCTCACCTTCGCCCGATTCATTGATTTTGGCTTTATATTTTTTTGCAACGGCGTCCAGTGAGGAACTTTGAATGGTATAACCGTTGACAGTCAGCTGATCTTTTTTAGGCTGACCTTTTTTAACCAGAACATCCTCAACGACGACTTTCTCATCAATTTGAAGAGTCGCACGCTCCTGCTCTTTAGCACTCGCCAAAGAACTTAAGGAAGTTATAATCAAAAAAAGAACCAGGCTTTTCACAGTTTCTCCGATTGAGAAATTGTACCGGGGTCTCTGAGCAAACACAAATCACTTATATCAAAATGAACCGGTTGGTTTGTAGTAGATCAGATCTTCTGGGTTCACATATTTTGAAGCTATTCGCAACAAGGTGCCATCCGCACGGATCTCACGGATTATCTCTCTGATCTTGCCTCGCTCGGCTTCTGTCAAACGCTTACGAGCAAGATAAAAACCTGAATGATATAGACCACCCTCTGGATCTGGGATAGCACGGAATTGATTCATCTTCTTTTCACGTGTTAAGAAATAGTAGGTGAATGCGGGCGAGCTGAAAGTCGCCTGAATGCGACCTTCCGATAGGGCATTAAAAACTCCCGTGGGTCCTGGAAACTCTTTCAGACGATGTTTCGCCTCAAGCTCTTCACGCTCCGATAGCTGCATAAATAAAAATCCACCAGCGACATTACCAAATAAGATTTTCGGATTTTTTAATAACGTATGAACAGTGTCTTTGTCTGTGGAAGCCTTCTTGCTTACAACCAACGATCTTGGAAAACTGTACATCTCCACGAACTCTGCCACTTTGTCCAATTCTTTATCGGGAGTGGATAAAGCATAGATGTCGGATTTATTGCGTAGAAAGTTTTCCTTTAGCGTTAGATAGGGAGTGATCTGTTCCGTGGATTTACAACCCAAGCGACGAACGATTTCCAAAAGAAGTTCATAGGCCGTGCCATTTTTCCTATTCTTTTCATCCACAAAAAAACCGGGAGCATCATCTTGAAAAGCCAGCACGTAACGCTTTTCGCATCCGGAAACCAAAGTGCGAATCTCATCCTGCGCTTGCGAGAAAACAGGAGTCATTATAACAAAGAAAACAGCAATCAACTTATTCAATGTGACTGACATCCTTTAAAGCAACAGGTTCATAGTAAAGATAGTCTACGGGGTTCACATATTTCTTCTCAATTTTTAACAGAGTACCATCTTGTCGAACGTTACTGATTATAGAACGAATTCGTTCGCGCTCGTCTTGTGATAACCTTTTCGTTGAGAGGTAAAAACCTAAAGACTGCCACTCCCCTTTTTCGTCGGGAATGATTTTAAACTGATCCATCTTGTTTTGACGTTTCAGATAATAGGCCGTGAAGGCAGGAGAGCTAAAGGTCGCTTGAGCGCGCCCCTCTGCCAGCGCATTGAAAATTTCCTGGGGTCCCGGAACCTCACGCAGGCGACGTTCTTTGAACAGCTGCTCTTTTTCTGATTCTTTAATAAAGAACAAACCTCCAATGATTCCGGCAAAAGTGATTTTAGGATTTTTCAAAATGGTTTCAATGGAATCGTGGGACCCGAAAGAATCTTTGCGCACGACGAGTGAGCGAGGTACACGGTACATTTCAACAAATTCGCCAACATTTTCCATCTTCGGAGATTTAGTCGTGAGGCCCGTGATATCCACGCGGTGTCTTACGAATCCCTCCAGAATCGCAGAATAAGAACCGGGCTCCTCGTTAATTTTGCATCCCAATCGACGACCGACTTCCATCAGGATGTCATAGGACGAGCCTTCTTTGTTTCCTTTTTCATTTTTATAAAATCCGGGTGCCGCATCTAAAAAGGCCAAGACATATCGCTTTTCACAGGATGAAATGCCGCGGTTTTTTACTTGCGCGAGCACGGGAAATGACAAAGCAAAAGAAATTAAAAGACTCAGCATGAGTACAGACTAGCTGTCCCAATTCGCCTATGTCAAAATGTGTTAAAGATCGGGCCAGGCCAAAGACATGAATTGAGCGGGCTGATAGAATTTTAAATCCAGCGGATCATTGTATTTCATTTGAATTTTTCTAAGTGTTCCATCTTGCCGAATCTCGCCGATCAAACGCTTCAAGCGTTCCCTTTCAAAAACTGAAAGCCTTTTATGAGAAAGATAAAACCCCACAGAGGTCCAGCCATCAGATTCATCAGCGATGATCTGAAAATTTACTCTCTGATGGGAGCGACTCAGATAATAATGAGTATACAAAGGCATGGTCAAAGTGGCTTGCACACGACCGTCGATCAAGGCATTAAAAATATCCTCTGGTGTCGGCATTTCTTTAAGGCGTGATCCCTTACGAAGCTGCATTAGCTCTTCGTCCTTATAAAAATACCGACCTGAAATCAGACCACCGAATGAAATAGAGGGATCTTTAAGGATACTTTCGAACGAAGCATTGGCTTTGTAGTTCTTTTTATTGACGACGACGGATCGAGGGAACTTCACCACCTCGATATAGTCACCATATTTATCCAGTGCGGATTCCGGGAGCGCAAAACCAAATACATCTGAGCGATTGTGCATGAAGTTTTCCCGTGCGGCAGAATAGGATGTTGGCTCCTCGGTGTACTTACACCCTAATCTTCTCATCAGCTCGGTCATAACGTCGTATGCTGAACCACTTTTATTTCCCTTTTCAAGTATGTATGCAGGAGGAGTTCCTAGGAACGAAACAATATAACGCCGTTCACAGCTAGCAGGCTTCTTTGCAAAAATTTTTTGTGCCTGGGCTGCGGATGAAACAAGGAAGATTAAAAACCACCATTTCAACATGCCCTCAAGATAAAAAGACTTCTGGATGAAGTCATGGACTCAGTTAAAATATGTTTATAACCAAAAACAAATATGTCGATTAGCGCTGAAGCGATGAGAGTGGATTGATGAAGTCCAGGCGAAGATTCTCATAGTACTGAATTTCTTCATCTGTGAAACCGGCCTTTCCGCGCAGGATGCGGTTGATAGGCTCTACACGTTTTGGCAGGCGATAACGAAGTTCATCCATGCGTTTCGGAAAATCTTCGTTTGGATTGATTTTGTTTTGCCGACAAATCTCACGATACCAACGTGAACCAAAATCAACGTGACCGATTTCTTCAAAATTGATTTGCTTCACAATTTTTTGGATAGTCTCTTTTCCAGAGGTCCCTTCCAGACGACGAATCAAAGTGTCGCCGGCATCAAGGCCACTGCCCTCCAAGTAACGATGCACGATCAGAATTCTATCTAACAAAGTGTCTTCTGGAGCCACCGCATACCAAAGTGCTGCATGCACGGGCCAGTCTCCCCATTTGAAGCCTAATTTTTCAATGCCCTCTAAACACATGCGCAGATGTTGAGCTTCCGACACCGTCACCGCCACGAGTTCTTCTTTAAAACCCTCAGGCGCATCTGGAAACTCGGCGAGAGTTCTCACCCCCAGCTCCATGGCCTGCAGTTCAATGCTCGCCAAATCATGGAGCATGCGAGCTTGTCCCTCGATGGTGGAGAATCCTTTCTTCGGGGGATGATACTTTGGATGCAGCAAGTCAATATCGCGATTTGGGTCCTTGGGAGCCAAATGAGGGGTTTTAAGCTTAAAAGCTTCCTCACAAGACTTCTCAATTTCATTAATTTTGGCCCAAACATCGGCAATTTCGAACGTCAACATAGGAAGCGTTTTACATGCAGCTCCCTCGCTTGCCAAATACTTCGTGATTTGGTGAAATTCCTCTCATGGGAAAATCATGGAAAACCGCAGGTAAAGTAGAGAAAGCCCAACAAAAGGGTCAAATATTCACAAAACTCGCGCGCGAGATTCAAGTCGCTGCAAAAGTTGGAGGCCCTGATCCGGCAGCGAATGCTCGTCTTCGTTTGGCGATTGATGCTGCTAAAAAAGTATCATGCCCGAACGACACGATCGATCGTGCGATCAAAAAAGGCGCCGGTCTTTTGGATGACGGTAAAGTTATCGAAGAGTTGATGTACGAAGGCTACGGCCCTCACGGCGTTGGCGTTATCGTTGAATGCCAGACAGACAACAAACACAGAACAGCTCCCGACATGCGCCACGCTTTTAAATCTCACGAAGGCAACATGGGTGAAACCGGTTCTGTTGCCTGGATGTTCGAGCACGTAGGACTTTTAGAAGGCGTTAAAGCTGGAACATTCGATCCAGACGAAGAAGCCATCGAAGCCGGCGCAAACGAAGTAGGCCCTGGTGAGGACGAAGGTTCTTACGAGTTCTACACTGGCGCGACTGAACTAGATGCCGTACGCGATGCTTTAATAAAACGCGGCTGGAAAGTGACGAAGTCTGAGCTTTCCTACAAAGCGAAAAACATCACTGAGCTTAACGACGAACAAAGAAAAGACGTCGAAGAGTTCTTGAACTACCTAGACGACATGGACGACACTCACCGCGTTCACGCAACAATCTAAGAGGTACGGACACACCTTCTCCCAATTAATGAACAAATTCTAAAAAGGCAGGATTCATAGTCCTGCCTTTTTTTTGTTTCAAAAATAGATGAACCGGGAGAAAGTGTGTCCGTACCTGTATGAGGTCGTTAGTTTGAAAAACGAAGTTTCAATTAATGAAATTTAATTCCAAACTCATCTCGGATTAATCCCTGTGGAGTAGTATTAATTAAAAAGTTTTTAGGAGGATTTATGAAATCTCTAGTTATGGCTCTCGTACTTATGGGTTCTGCTTCTGTATTTGCAAACGAAGGCCACGGTCACGGCGGGAAAGATCATCCGTGCGCAAAAGTAAAAGCTGCTTGCGAAGCTGCGGGCTTTAAAAAAGGCGAACACGCGAATAAAAAAGGTCTTTGGAAAGACTGCGTAGACCCAGTAATGGAAGGTAAGTCCGTAGCTGGCGTGACTGTAAGTGCAGCGGATGTTTCTGCGTGCAAAATCAAAAAAGAAGAACACAAGAAGTAATTCTATCAAAGACTTAAAATAAAAAAAGGCTGGAGATATTCCAGCCTTTTTTTTATTTCTTCATCTTAAGCATGTAATCGAAAGCCGTCGCATAAAGCTTGATCTGCTTTAACATCGAATGCAGACCATTCGCGCGGCTTGGGGAAAGGTTCCCTTCAAAGCCCAGAGCTCGTAAAAACTCTGGTGGGGTCATCAAAACTTCATTAGGTGTTGATCCAGAGTAGACTTTCAACAAAAGCGCCACAAGTCCTTTAACGATCAATGCGTCGCTGTCACCGACCAACAACATCTTACCATCGTCAGACATCGCAGCGTGAAGCCATACTTGAGATTGGCAACCCTTCACGATGTTTTGCTCAGTCTTCAAAGCTTCCGGCATTTCAGGCAGGGATTTACCCATCTCGATGATTTTCTTATAGCGATCTTCCCAATCCGTGAAGGCGGAAAAATCTGCGATAACTTGTGCCTGGCGTTCCTGGATAGTCGACATTACTCAATCACTTTCAATTCGGGGATGATTTCAAACAGAGTTTCTTCCAAAGATTGTCCCTGCTCGCCTAACATTTCATGGAAAGCTTTTTTATCTAAATTCGACACGATCTCAAAGCATTTTTTGTAAAAACCCTCGATGTCGTCATGATAACCATTCCAAAGTTCTTTGAACTTCGCCTCAGGCATGCTCCAGGATTTTTTCTCCGCCGCCGTACCATCCGTACGGTTGTGATAATCCAAGAGCGTCATGGTCTGGCGAGGAGAAAAATCCAGCATCACCAAAGCTTCTTCTAAAAGTGCTAACTCCACATACCAAAGATAGTTATTCAGATGCTCCCAGAAATCGATACCGCGATCGCCGTAAGAACTTTTACAGAAAAACGTCGTGCAAACGACACCGCGGTTTCTCCATACATTGCAGTTCGATTTTTCTTTGTTGTAGTACGGGCACAACCAGTCTTCACGCTGACCGAAATCGCCTTCCTCGCGGTTATTAAAGGCCACCTGGTATTTAACGGGGGCCACCATTCCGATCGGCAAGGAGTATTCACGATTTGCGATTTTAGCGCGAAAGATGCGATGAGCTTCGGTGGCATTGGGATCACTCAGCAGAGCTCCCACCATAAAATTGGGAATAAATGGATGGAAAGTACAACACTTCAGATCCTCGCGATAATGGATTTTACCTTTTTCGCGAGGACGAGACATCGCGCAAGTATCACAAGTGGCCTTTTTTTCCTGAGGTTCAAAATTCAGGATCTCGCGAGGGAGAAGGGTTTGGTAAACTTGCGGAAGCTGGTACTTTAAAATCATTAATTATTGCAGCGTTTTTCGATCTTCGCTTTGAGATTTTGAAGCAAAGGATAGTCTGAAGTTTCCTGATCCCAGGACCAGACAAAATCGCGGCATTCCACAAAGTATGGGAAGGCCATGATGCCTCGCTTTGGTTTCCCCTTTTCTGCCACAATTCGTGGTACCAAGTAATCAACTAAAAGTTGGACGGAACTATTTTTCAAAAATCCCCGTCTCTTAAGCTCTAGGGCGACCTCCACGGGAGTTACAAAATACAGCTGCCCCGGGTAAAGCGAAGAACCCTCACCACCGAATTTAGGGGTGTTGTAGGCATCACGAATGAACTGGTGAAAACGAATGTGCGGGTAACCGTCTGCAATCGTGCTATAAACCTTGGCGTCGACTTCGCCGTTATCGCCAAGCAAGATCACGTCTGTCGGGTGAGTTTTATCGATGATTTGCACTAGGGTTCTGACTTTGTGCTCATCCTTAGAATAAACCGTGCGAGGGAAATAGACCCCTGACGGGAATCCACCGCGCTCCAGGGCGGCTGAGTGCGTATTACCCATCAACCATTCAGGCGCACGGGACACGTAAAACATACGAGCGCCGGTGTCTTTAACGACCGTATTTAAAAGCTCGCTCATGCCCATAAACAGGCTGTCTTTATCAAAAACGTATTTGGCGGAATCAGAAAGATCCTGCACGTATTGCGGGCGAATCGTATCGTCGATATCGCTTACCACGATCGTTTGCGCCGATGCCGCAAAACCCACAAACAATAAAACCAAGGATACTAAAAACCTTTTCATGAATCCCCCTTACGCCTCGCCGAAGCTTTGACGTCACAACTCCCCTGTCCAATCCCTCGACAGGGGTTGCACCATTCACGGCACCCGTCTCACAAGTAAACAGGTCCCTTTAGCGGTTCAAATTGAGACCGATTAGATCAGCAATTTCATGGGGTTACAAAGGTCTTTTTGGACTCCCTGCGCGATTCTTTGGCACACCCCGTGCTTTAGCTACCAGTATCAGGTCACTTCAAACTGAAGGACTTTAAAAAAGGGGTTTTTATGAAAGCACTTTTGACTATCTTCGTACTCGCTTACTCTTGCAGTTCCTTTGCTTGGATCTCTAAAGACGCGGTTCAAAAGGAATATACGTTCAAATATAAGCTTTCTGGCCAAACCTTCGAAGTGAAAAGACAGGCAGCAAGCTATGAAGATGCTTACCAGGTTGCTGCTCAACAATGCTTTGACCACTATAAAGGCGCTGGCAAAGTTTCTGAAGACCGCGGCCTCGATATTATCGATGTTTGCGCCAACCCACGCTCTTAATTTTTATTAAAATCAAAGGAGTCCACTGTGTCTAACATGAATCGCTTTGTCGTTTTGTTGTCTGTAACTCTTATGCTTGGAGCCTGCGCCCATCACCGTGATGTACGCCCGGGTGCCAATGGTGTTCACCGTGTTTCTTTAACCGTGGACGATACAGATGAAGGCAATCGCGATGCTATTTCACAAGCCAATCACTTCTGCGAAGAACGTGGCAAAGCAGCGGCTTTCGTTTCAGAACAAGCGAAATACAACGGAACAATGGACGAAAAAGACTATCGCACAGCTAAAAACATCAGCAAAGCAGCCCAAGTGGTCGGCGGCACTGGAGCGACCTACGGCACAGCCAACCGCAATAAAGGCGTGCAATCTTTTAGCGGAATCCTAGGCCTGGGAGGAGTCGCCACCGACGCAGCTCTAGGGAAAGCGTATTCAATCAACATGACCTTTAAGTGCATGTAAGCACCGCATCGCAGCAGGATTTCCTATTCCCCCATACGAGGTCCTGCATTATACTGGCTCTGTATTAATTTGAAGGAGCCTCCAAATGGGTATCATGAAATCCGTACTTGAATTCATCGCTGGTAAAGACCCAGATATCTTCGACGAAAAGGGCAATGTGTCCCATAAACTTCCTAAGAAAAAATGGGAAGCTTGGCACAACCGCACAAAAACAGATCCTCAGTACAACTGGCGCAATCACACAGGGATCACAGGCGCTCCAAAGAAAAAATCGAACTAGTCACTTAAGACACCCACCCTCAAAGTGGGTGTTTTTCTTTTCTCACCTTGCAGGCTCCATCTATGACTCAATCTCACGCTTCGACAAAACTTTCCTCCACCACTGTTTGGATCATGGCCATCGCCACAGGTCTTAGCGTTGCCAATCTTTATTACAATCAACCTCTGCTCGCAGAGTTGCAAAAAGAGTTTGGCGTTACAGTAAAAGAGGTCGGCATCATCCCGACTCTGACTCAAGTGGGTTATGCTTTAGGAATGTTGTTTCTGGTTCCGATGGGTGACATGTTTGAAAGAAGAAAACTTATCGTCATCACTTCATTAGCAGTCACGGCGGCATTGATCATGGCAGCCACTGCGCACAGCTTGTGGATCATGGTGATTGCGAGTTTACTGATTGGTCTTTTCACGATGGTTCCGCAGTTGATTATCCCTTTCGCAGCCCATTTGGCGAGTAATGAAAATCGCGGCAAAGTTATCGGCATCATCATGAGTGGGTTATTGATCGGAATATTATGTTCGCGCACGATTGCGGGATTTCTTGGAGATCTTTTCGGTTGGAGAACCGTATTTTATTCTGCAGCGGGGTTGATGATCGTATTGGCAAGTTGTCTTTGGTTCATCCTTCCAGCAAGCGAAGTGACTTACAAAGGTTCTTACTTTGGATTGATTAAATCCATCGGCACCTTGGTTAAGGAAGAGCCCATCCTGCGCGAGTCGGCGATAGTTGGTGCGATGATTTTTGGCGTGTTCAGCTCTATCTGGGCCACTTTGATTTTCCTCTTGTCTTCTCCTCATTTTGGCATGGGAGCAAAAGAAGTGGGTCTGTTTGGATTACTGGGAGCCGCTGGTGCTTTGGCAGCTCCGGTGGTTGGCAGAGTTGCTGATAAAAAAGGACCTCGTACGGGTGTCGCGATCGGTTTAAGTGTTTTGGCTTTGTCTGTGTTGATTTTGTGGGGCTCCGGCGCCAGCATCATCGGCTTAATCATTGGTATTTTCATTCTGGATTTCGGAATTCAAGCAGCCCACATTTCAAATCAAACCAGAGTGTTTGCTTTGCGCGAAGATGCCCGCAGTCGCTTGAACACAGTGTATATGTTTTCTTATTTCATGGGTGGAGCTCTGGGATCTTTAGTTGCTTCCTTTGCTTGGAATACGGCTCAGTGGTCGGGTGTTTGCGTGGTTCTTACGGTGGGAACTATTGTCGCTGCCCTTGCATTTTGGCTGGGTCGAAATGCCAAGCCAGCCACGCGCGGTTAGCCTTCTAGGCCTTACGTAGTTATCCTTTTAGGCTAGTGCTAAAAACTGCACCCCTAACATCTGTCCCCCATCGGGAGTCGACGACTCCCAGCGCAGTTGGCACTCAACTGTAACCCACTCTTCATTCGCCAGTTGATATAAAACGGAGACATAGTCTTTGGCTTTAAATAGTCTCTGGGGAAGATAGAGTCTTGCGCCTTGAGAAGCGAAATCCAAAAAGCGGCCTTTTTTCTGCACCAAATTCACTTGGCTCACCCAGTTGGTTGTTTTAACCAGGACGGGTGCTGTCATCTGCAGTCTTGGCGAAGATCTTAGAAACACAGGATCTCCATGCAGAAACTTACTTGTTAAATATGGCGCCGTTAACGATTCTGCCTCGAGGATCAACAGCAGATTGAGATGGCGTGCAAACTTTTGATAAACGCTGGCATCAATACTTTTCGCAAAGATGATCAGTTTCATTTGGCGCTTCTTATGAGCTGTCGCGACATCCTTCATTAAAGAAATAAAGGCATCCACATGACGAGCCGTACAGCGAGTGAACTCCACGATCACAACGACCCTGTGGTTCTGGATTAACTGAGTTTTAAGGCTTTCCAGACTATGACATTGGCGAATATTTGCCCCACGGAATGAATTCCCAAAATGAGACAGTGTTTTTGCCGAGACCAACGATAAAACCGTGCGATGAACCTGGGGAAGTTTCTGCATTTGAATCTTCAATGCAAAAACGGAGCACACGATTTCAGAATGTTTTCGCTGCAAATGTGTACAGCTTTTTAGACAGTCGTCGATAATTCTCTGAACATATCCATTAATAATTTCTTTGTTCTTAAAACTAACCCGCGTAACGGTGGCACGGGTTCTATTAGGAAGGATTGATTTTAAAATGATTATTCAAAGCTTGGACCAAGTGTTGCGGATCCCCTTCCGCTTTGATCATGAAAATATCATCCACTTGTCGACCCCATGTGTGTACCCGGGCTGATTTGATACTGACATTTAAGTCGCTTAAAGCTTTTGCCGCTGCGGCAAGCAAACCTGCCTGGTCAGGACCCCGAAAGCTGATCACCCATTCTTTGTCGTGGGCGCTCATCAATTGAATTTGGTCAAATTGAACCTGGGGAACTTCTTTTTCTTTCAACTGAGAACTCTTTAACAATTGCTCCAAAGTTTTAAGATTTTTTTGAGTAGAAATCTGGAACCAGTCGTAAACTCCCACTTTCGGCAGAGTATGAATAGAGGCATGACGAATGCCTAATCCGAGAGAATAGAACTGACCGACGTAATCAGCCAGGATTCCCTTGCGATCGCGCTTCTGATGCATCCGCACCCAAGTATCCCCATCTTTGGTTTGCATTATTTTTGGGGGCAACGATTCAGTGGAATCCTCGGCCTTTTTCAAATCTTCCACCAAATCATTCATTGATAAACTGTCAACTAAGACCGGCCCCAGCTCCTCGTAAATCTCCTCCGAAATATGCAGATGCTTTTTGGCTTTTAAAGTTCTGAACGTGAAATAATCTTGAGCTTTTTTACTTTCAAGATTTTCCACCAGTTCTGCAAGCAAACGACCTTTCCACTCATTCCACGCCTCGGGGTTGGTGGCGCGAATATCAACTGCTGTAAAGATTGCTAGGCGCTTTAAAGCACTGCCCTCGACACCTTTATCGCGCAGTTCTTGCCATACACGCGGGTCCTTGGAGTTTTTACGGAATGCCGCTTGAGAAAGTTCCAAATGGTTTTTCACCATCCAATTGACGTCATCAGTAAATTTCTTTTTAAAACCAAATGTTTTAAAGTCTCGAGTGACAATCGCAGTACCCGCCTCGGAGTGATCTCCGCTATCAATACCCTTTGCTAAATCATGATACATGCACGTCCATGAAAGCACTTGCCAGTCATAAGGATTTAAAGACTTAGCCACGGCTTGCAAAGGTCCTAGTTCTTTTGGTTTTGCAAAGACACGTTTGATTTCGCGACAGGCCTGCATGATATGCGAATCAGCTGTATAGCGATGGTATTGGTCATGCTGAACGTATCCCACCAAGCGTGTGATTTCTGGTACAAGCTTATCAATTAAACGCGAACGAAAAATGCTATAAAGAAACTCATCCTTAGCTTTAACACTTAAAACCTGATCCAATTCCTGACCGCGAAGTTTACCCAGTTTTTTAATTTCCGTGGCTGGTAAAAGATGATCCAATTCTTCACGGACTTTCTTTTGCATCAGAACACTGGAATTTTTCTCTAAGGCAGAAAACAAATCACTTGGTTTATAAAACTCAGAGCGTTCAATTTTCTTTAAAACTTCTTCTGGAGCATCCGCCACGGCAATGATCCAGTCTGAGTAAAAGTTCACTCGCGATAACCCGCGCTGCAGGCTTCGCATGAAATCTTTGTGGGTTTTGAAACCCATCCATTTTCCTAAATCGAATTGCGCGGAACTGGACAGGATATCGCTGTGACCTTCCAGATGAAGTTTCTGACGAAGACTTAACAGATAATCACGATAGTAATTTAACACATTCAGTGCATGACCGGGATTCGTGAAACGCTCTGCAAACATTTCGTAAATTTGCAACCCCTGCTCAAGATCACGCAAACCACCCGGTCCATATTTCAAGTTTGGCTCAAGATAATTGGTGATGGAATCAAATCGGTTTTCACGGGCTTTGCGTTCTTCTTTAACGGCTTTCAGCAACGTCTTACGCCACATGTTTTTCTTGGACCAAATGCTCTTTTGCTGTTCAAAAAGTTTACGCGCGCCTTCTGGTGTTAGGGGCTTGGCTTTTAAAAGGGCCAAAACGTCAAAGGCCTCAACTCCCTCGGTCCAATCTTCGGGATTGGCAGGCATGCGATAGCGAAGCTTTAGACCTTTTTCCTGCAGTTGATTGGTGAACTCACGGACTTTGTCTTCATCACCAGAAAAAAGAATATCGATATCAGATTTCGGACTCAGTTCACCGCGGGCCCATGACCCCAGCATGATCGGATGCGTATCTCGCCACAAAGGATTGTTTTTCAGTGATTCCTCAAGCTTTGCCCCCAGCCACAGTGAAAAACTTTGGCTTGAAAAACAAAACACCTGACGGACATCTCCATCAGGTGTCATTAGTGGTGGATTTAGAATTTCTTGAGCCTGAACAAGCTGCTCGCTGGTGAGATACGTCTTAGCTGCCATAGTTAAAATGATCAGCCAATTTACCCTCTATTGCAAGCTGGTGTTTTCAGCGATGGCTTTCCATTTGGCAACCTGACCCATGACCTCTAGAGGACTTGATTGCAACAGTGGGTACTTTTGCAGTTCATCCATCAAAGATTTCACACTTTCAGGGATTACAGGAACCTCAACCGCCGGAGCTGCTGCCATTTCCAGATGAGTTTCATCCACATGGTCCAGCAGGGACAGCTGACTGCTTGCTTGAACACGTTTCGATTCAATCTCACGCAACAAGCTCTTCGCACGCTTCGTCACTGTCGAAGGAAGCCCCGCAAGCTCGGCCACTTGAACCCCGTAGGATTTCAAAGCTGGACCCTTCACCAAGGTGTGAAGGAAACGGATTTCTCCATTTCTTTCTGCGACAGTCATGTGTGAATTTGTGATCTGACCATAGCTTTGATCCAATGTCGTCAATTCATGATAGTGAGTGGCAAAGAACGTCAACGCCTTCACTTCGCTGAGAAGGTGTTCAAGGATCGATTGAGCCAGGCACATACCATCGAACGTGCTCGTACCACGACCGACTTCATCCAGAATTACCAGAGAGTTCTTAGTCGCGTTTTTAAGCATCGCCGAAGTTTCTGTCATCTCAACCATGAAAGTCGAAAGACCTTCTGACAATTGATCGCTTGCACCGATACGGGTGAAGATCGCATCAAAGATCGGAAGCTTTGCTTCATCCGCTGGAACAAATGAACCCATTTGTGCCATGATGGCATTAAGTGCCACTTGACGCATCAAAGTCGACTTACCGGCCATATTCGGGCCTGTTAGCAACAAGCAGGAATGCGGGTGAAGTTCAATGTCGTTAGCGACGAAATTCGTTTTTACAGTTTGTTCCACCACCGGATGGCGGCTGGCTTTTAACTGCAAAGAGTTGTTCTCTGTGAATTTTGGACGAGCGTATTTTTCTTCAAGGCTTAACCAAGCAAGGCTTGAGATCACATCCATCTCGCTGCACTCATGAGCCAACGTTAACAACGCTGGACACTGAGTCAGGATCTCTTTACGAAGAGTCTCAAAGAATTCAAATTCAAGATCCGCACGTTTTGTATTCGCAGAAAGAACTTTTCTTTCAAGCTCTACCAATTCATCCGTGCAGTAACGTTCTGCATTCGTCAAAGTCTGCTTACGTTGATAGTTCGCAGGCACTTTGTCTTTATGAGAGTTCGTGATTTCGATATAGTAACCGAACACGTTGTTATAGCGGATTTTCAGACTGGAGATTCCGGTCTTTTCTTTTTCTTCCGCTTCCATCTTAGCCACAAGTGCTTGAGCATTCGTGGAAAGATCAATCAACTCATCCAGCTCTGAAGAAACGCCCTGACGGATCAAGTAACCTTGTTTGGTCGCCAAAGGCGGATCTTCAACCAATGTTCTTTCGATCTTATACGCTAACTCACGAAGGCTTTCGAAATTAGCTGTGGAACCACTGGCTTGAACGAAAACTTCAAGAGCACTGACTCCGGCGTGAACGCTGCCAGCAAGTGCTAACAAATCACGACCATTACACTGAGGTTGAGAAATTTTACCCAAGCGGCGTTCGATATCACCCATTTGCCCCAGAATTTGACGAGCACGTTTTAACTCCAAAACATGACTGCGCCAGAACTCAACTGAATCCAGTCGGTTTTCGATCGCTTTCACATCACGCAATGGGAAGCTGAGCCACTGACGAAGCATACGGCTGCCGGCGGATGTCTGCGTGCGATTGATAGCATGGAACAAACTGCCCAAGCCCTCACCCTTGTATGTTGAAAACACTTCCAAATGTCTTAGCGTCGTGCTGGAGATCTCCAGACGGTGCTCAAGATCTCTTTCTACGAATGGTGAAAGAGTTTTCAAAGCTTCTTCGCCTGACAACTGCAAGACATAGCTCAGAAGTCTTGCTGCTGAAGCCGGAGCTGCATTTTTAAGAAGATCATTTTCAGCGTCCATCATTTCTTCATGATGACTGATCAGGATATTATCCAACCCAGCAAGCAGAGCTTCGTGTTCTTTGGCGATTACGATCTCTGCCACAGGCAAGATCTGAACGAAACGCAAAAGCTCGTGAGAGTTTTTAGATTTAAAAAAGAATGCTTCACCCGTCGTTGAATCAAGGAAGCTGATCGAAGTTTGATCAATACTCACCAAGTAGTGGGGCTTCGTCCCGTCCAAAGTATCGGAATCATAAACCATACCCGGAGTCAGAACGCGGGTGACACCACGTTTTACAATGCCTTTAGCGGCCTTTGGATCTTCCAACTGATCACAGATCGCAACTTTAAAACCATGGGCCAAAAGTTTATTGATGGGACCCGCCACAGAATGATGAGGCATCCCGCACATCGGAGTTTCGTCCTGGGATTTTTTATTTCTTTGAGTAAGGGCAATGCCTAATACAGGCGCTGCTTTCACCGCATCATCAAAGAACATTTCAAAAAAGTCCCCCATGCGGAAAAGAAGGATCTTATCTTGATGGACAGATTTAATGTCCCAGTACTGCTTCATAAGTGGAGTAAGATTAGCTGACATAGGCTGAAAAAAGTACCTCAGCTTTGCCCCCCGTTTCACTCACAAAACATGGTTAACGCGGCGCTTGTTTTGAAATAAAAAAGGGAGCCATTCGACTCCCCTTTTATTTTTTCTTTTAGGCCCGTATTACGCTTAAAAACCCTCTGTGTTTCCTACTTTTCGCGTGTCGTCGTCAAAAGGAATTAACTCAGAAGCTTTGACTTCTCCTGAATTTGGCTGAGCCTTAGCAGCAGGCTTGAACTTCACTACATTTGTTGCTGCTTTTTTAGTCACTGCTGCTTCTGGCTTGCCTTTGAAAGCAACCTTCTTTTTCTCACCAGCTACTGACTTCTCACCCACAGCCTCTTCACCATGAGAACCCATCACGACATTCGATAATGTCACAACAACACTGTACATTTGTTTTGATTGGGCTGCCATTTCCTCTGACGTTGCTGCGATTTCTTCGGAAGATGCTGCATTCGCCTGAGAGCTTTGATCCAATTGATTCATCGCTTTACTGATTTGCTGAATACCTGTTGTTTGCTCGGAACTTGCTGCCGAGATTTCATTGTTCAGATCGGAAACTTTCTTGATCGAAGTCACGATGTTCTTAAGAACCTCACCTGCTTTATCAGCGATTTTCGAACCGCCTTCAACTTGGTCCACAGAATTTTTAATCAAACCATTGATGTCTTTCGCTGCCACTGCTGATCTTTGCGCTAGACTGCGAACCGCTTCTGCTACAACAGCGAAACCCCTGCCTTGCTCCCCCGCACGCGCAGCTTCAACAGCAGCATTCAGGGCCAACAGGTTAGTTTGGAAAGCAATGTCGTCGATGACATTGATAATCTCTTCAATCTTTTTAGACGACTGAGAAATGCCGTGCATGGAATTGACCAGCTTTTGCATTTCCTGCTCCCCGTCTTCAGCCGCTGTTCTTGAAGCCTGAGATAAATTCGCTGCCTGTTTAGCATTATCCGAGTTCATGGAGACCATTGAAGACATCTCTTCCAAGGCCGCCACGGTTTCTTCCAAAGAAGCAGCTGAGGTTGTCGAGGATTGCGACAAGCTTTGCCCTGCTTCAGTCAACTGTGTGATTGCCATATTCACTTGATTGCAAGAATCAGAAAGCTGGCCCACGACTTCAGAAACGTTTTTACTCAAGCGCGAAGCAATTACCATCAAAGCAAAGAAAACACCAAAACTACAAGCCAGGCCGATTCCAACCAGCAATTTAAACACAAATGCTTTCTCGGCCTGCTGTTCCAGATTGTTCTTTTTCACAGCCTCATTATACATGGCCATGATTTTTCCGGTGGTCCCTTTGATTTGCACAGATTCCTGCTGATAGGCACCTTCGGCAGCGGCGGCACGAACTTTTTCATAGTTCTCAGGTGTCGGAGTTTTTAGAGTCTGAATGAATTCTTCCACGTGAGCCACATAGCTTGCATGGTTGTTTTTCATGGGGGTATAGATTTCTCTTTCACCCTCAAGATCCGGAGCCGCTTCATACGTCGCAACTGCATCCTTATATTCTTTCAAGGCCTGCTCAAGTTTTTCGATATAGATATTGCGACGTTTTTCAAAATTTAAGTTGGCAATGGCACCCCAAAGATATTGACCGATACGAGCGCGCCCGCCTTCGATCTGTCCCAAAGCATCGACATTAGGAATGATGTGCGTGTATGAATTGCCCAACATTCCACCGATGGAAGTCAGCCCCGTGAAAGCCACATATCCCAGTACCGCAAAACCCACGAATGGTAAAAAGGCCGCCACAAGAAGCTTGGCCTTAATCCCCTTAAACCACGAACCTAGATTCATAATTGCCCACCTTAATTATAAAAAAGCCGCAGTACCTATCGGGATAAAAGGCCAGGGAGTAAAATGTGAGTACAACGCGTCTCAAATTGAGAGCATCGACATCACTCGTCATGCGTAATTACTGAGATTTTGGAACATTTTCTCATTTCACTTTCTGTAAGATGTTGACGACTCCCGCACATAAAACTATTTAGTACCGCATGTTGAGTGAAATGAGTTCCAACATCAATCTTGCCAAACTGAACTATCAGCGCGGCCATTACCAGGAAGCTTGCGATAACTCCGAAAGAATCTGCTCTGAGGCAGAGGCGATCGGCGATATGCAAAGCTGGCTTTTTGGTGTGCGCTTTTTGATTCAGGCAAGTTCTGAACTGGGAAAACTTGAGCACTTTAAAAAACATTTCAGCAAGCTTCTGGTGTACGAAAAAGAAACTCCCACTTCAGAGATATACGGCAAAGTCCTTCATAATATCGGTTTATGGAAAATGGCTTTGGGGGAAAATATCGCTGCCAAAGACTACTTTCAGAAAGCTTTGCACGAGTGCACCCAAGCACAGGATCTAGAAACCGTTTCAAGACTTTTGCAAGAACTTGCGATGGTGACGATGAAAGACAATCCTATCGATGCCTTAAAGTATCTTGATAAAGCATTGCTGTTGACCCAGGAGCTAAAGCTAGAAGAAATCCACACCAGCTGCCTGGTCATTAAAAGCCATGTCTTTTTAGACGAGAAACGCGCCGACGATGCCTTGGATGCTATCTGGAAAGCTTACGAAAAAGCCCAACAGAATTCTTTGCACTATTTAATCGTCTATATTTTGGTTCAAATGGCAGCCGTCTATGAAGCCCAAGGCAAGCGCAATGAGGCCGCGATTTACCGTTCACTCGCAATGAAAGGCATGGACGGTGGAGGTTCGACTCGACTGCGCACTGTGAAGGCCCAACTTGCAAAAGAGAATCATGTTTCTTCTGAAGCGGACCTGATCATTGATTCCACTCACTTCAAAGTGAAAACAGCTAATAAGGGCTCTGTTGATTTCAAAAATCAACACATCCTTTTTGATCTTTTAAAACTGTTCGCGCAAAACCAGGGAATTCGCTTCACAAAATCTCAGCTGATCGAAAAAGTCTGGGGCTATGCTTACGATCCCGCCGTGCACGACAACTTGATTTACGTTTCCATCAAACGTCTGCGCAATTTATTAGAACCCGATGCCAACACCGCAAGCTTCGTTTTGCGCGACCGCAAGGGTTATTACCTGCCACCCAATATCACGGTGCGAGTCATTGCTATTTAATCCGTCGGTCGGCCACTTTCCAGAATCCGATTCTCAAATCCAATAATAAAGACCTCAACTTAGTCTCAACTCCAATATATTGGTTTATAGCCCCAAAAAAGGCGGCACCGTTCCTGCTCTATCCCTAATCAACAACGCCAATCACGGCAAAAGGAGATACCATGAACAAATACGAAATTTTTGAAAACATTATCGCTGAGAGAAACAAAGCTGGAACTGGTGTTCGCGCAGTTCTGGAAAAATCCAGCATCCCTGCAGAAGTTCAAGTAATCATGAACTCTCGCAAAGCAAAAAAGAAAAACTAGTTTTCTTTAAAGGGAGAGGCACCCCTCCTCTCCCTTTTTAATTTTTAACAACAGAGCAAGACAATGAACTCATCTTTTCTGCAAAATACTTCAGTAAATCAATTTCAGACTCCCTGGAATCATTTTGTAATTGATAATTTTCTGCCAACGAAACAGTTTAAAAAAGTCCAAAAGCATCTTTGCTCCGTAGTTGATGGTTATCAAAAAAGAGAAAATGATTTATTCGATTTGAACTTTATGTTCGTTCCCGACCTAAACCTCGCCAAACTATTCTTAGGCGATGACTTTAAATCTTTCCTCGAGAAAACCGTTCAGGAAAAACTTGAAATATATGAGGAAGGTCTCATTCAATTAAGAATGATGACTCCCGATTCCCCTGCGATGCCACCTCATATCGACGACCAGGAAGATGGACGTTCTCTCGTCTGCATCTATTATCTTTCTCCTGCCTGGCAGCCTGATAAAGGTGGCGAACTCTGGCTTCATGAAAACAACGCAAAAACCATAAGAGACGAATCAAAAGTTATTCAACCTCTGGAAAACAGAATGGTGCTGTTTTTTGCTGATGATACAAACTGGCACAGCGTCACTAAAGTAAAAGACTGGAACCGTTATTCCATCATTTCAGAATGGATTGTACAGGAGGCTCGATAATGTTTTCCCCATCTGTATTAAAATATGTCGACAAAGTTTCCCAATTAAAACTTATGGGAGTAACCGCCACCCAGCAGTTAGTAGCGGTCACAAGCACTTTTGCTTTAATGAAAGCCGGACTTTCTTTGGGTGATCAAAATGCTTTGATCCTATGGTTAGCAATCGCCCTCCTGAGCCATGTCATAGTTCCATTTTTTGGATTGCTCCAGCGCCCTCTTGAAACTGCACTAGGATTTTCTGCTTACAAAAATTTCTTAGAAGAAAAACTTTTGAGCAAAGCTCAGCGTCCCGGAATCTGGCAAGAAAAACATCAAAAGGAACTCTTCACATCATCCATTGGATCAGAAGCTGAAAACTATTTGGCAGTGATCATATTTTTGGGTCTGGATCTTTTTACGTTTATTCTTTCGATCGGTCTTGGAGTTTTAGCAATTGGTCTGACATTGGATACTTCTTTTATTCCAGCCTATATGGCCTCGGGACTACTATCATTTTTCGCCTTCAAATATTTTCAACGAATCGCTAAAAATGCAGCTGAATCGGAGCAACAATCTCGGAGCAAGCTTGAAAGCTATCTATTTAAGGCATGGGAAAATATCTTTTTTAAAAACTCTGAGGTCGTTGCAAACTATATCAAAAACTTCGATTCACTTTTGAATGATGCGAAAGCAAAGTCTCGTCATTCTTCACTGATGAGCGAAACCATGGTTGCCGCTTTAACATTTATCGCGAGCGTTCCAGTCATTGTAGCGGTCTTTGTGGTTATCAGTCGCCATAGCGGAGATGTTAAAGTAATGGCGGCCCTCCTCGCAGCAATTCCCAGACAGCTTAATATGCTAGCAACCTTTAGAACAATATTCCAAACTGTATCCTCTTTGGTTTCATTTGAAGCGAAGTTCAAAACTATGAAGGGAAATGCAATCCTTGCGGAACCCGTTCTGCCTTCACGCATTTCCGTTAAAGATATCTCTGTACAAAATGAGACATTCCCTTCCTTGGAAAGCCTATCTAAGTGCGTGTCTTTATCTGACCCATCTAGAATTCAAATCAGAGGATCAAATGGTGCTGGAAAATCGACTTTGATGCTGCATTTGAACGAATCACTTGAATCTTCATTTTACATTCCTGCACATCCACAATTTGAAATCGCAGAGATGCCAGAAGGATCAACGGGACAAAAAATGTTGAAATATATCGAATACGCATCCTCATTAGATACTAAACATCTGTTACTGGATGAATGGGACGCAAATCTGGACCAGGAAAATATTCTTAAGATCAACGAGCTTTTAAATAAAATCAGCAAAGACAAAGTGATCGTAGAAGTTCGCCACAGATAATAAAAAAGCCCGGGTTCGCCGGGCTTTTTTTTGCTACTCAAGAGCTTTCATTAGTTTTGTATAGATGCCGTCAAAGCCCCCGTTCGACATGATCAAAATCACATCGCCGCGTTTTGCGCGAGCTTTAAGGGCGGTTACGATTTGATCGGCTCCATCAAAGTCTTCCGCTGTGACGCCAGACGCTTTTAGGTCCATGATCAACTCATGGGAAGAGAAGCGGTTTTCTGCGTCGATCTTAGATTGATCGAAAGCTTTTGCCAGCATCACTTCATGAGAGCCTTTGAAGGCTTCTACATAGTCTTTTTGGAAGACTTTACGACGGGATGTCGCACTTCTTGGTTCAAAGACCGAGAACACTTTGCGTCCTGGGTATTTTTTTTGAATACCTTTAACCGTCTCACGCACGGCAGTTGGGTGATGGGCGAAGTCTTCGATTACCAGGATGCCGTTTGGCTCTCCCAGGATCTCTTGGCGGCGTTTAACACCTTCAAAAGATTCCATGGCGATTTGGATTCTGTTTTCAGAGAAACCCAGGATTTTCGACATCGCTACAACTGCTGTCGCATTCAGGATGTTATAATCCCCTGTGATCTGCATGTTGTAAGGTCCCATGATTTCACCTTTGTGGTGAACTTCGAAACCAACACCTTTTTCATTCTGGAAAAGAACTTTCGCTTTGAAATCTGCATCGGCCTTAAAACCGTACGTGAAGTTATTCTTTGCTTTGCAAAGCTTACGAAGTTCCATCACGTTCGCGTCTTCCGCACACGCAAGCAAAGTTCCATCAACAGGAATCAAATGCATAAGTTTTGCGAAAGAGTCTTTGACCGCTTGAAGATCTTTATAGATATCCGCGTGGTCAAATTCAACCGAAGTCAAAACAACGTGTTTGGGTTTGTAGTGAACAAACTTTGGAACTTTATCAAAGAAAGCCGTATCGTACTCGTCACCTTCGATAACAAACATGTTACCTTCAGGATTCTTAAAGCTTTGAGAGAAGTTTTTAGGAATGCCGCCGATTAAGAAACCAGGTTTCTTACCTGCATTTTCCGCCACCCAAGACATCATCGACGTTGTCGTCGTTTTTCCGTGAGTTCCAGAAATCACGATGCTTTCGCGATTTTCGATGATGAACTCGCCCATTGCTTTTGGCAAAGATGTATACGGAATACCAAGCTTCACCAATTCCTGGGCTTCTTCGTTGTTTGCGGAAATAACATTTCCGACGATTACAAAATCCGGTTTTGGATGCAGGTTTTCAGCTTTGTAGCCTTTTTGAATATTAATACCCAAGCTTTCCAGCTGTGTGGACATCGGTGGGTATGGGTTCATATCACTGCCTGTGATTTTGTAACCGCGATCTTTCAAAAGACCCGCCAAAGACGCCATTGCTGTCCCGCAGATCCCCATCAAGTGAATATGACTACCAGGTTTTAAATCCATTTATACTCCCTGTTTTCAGCCCGAGGCCTAAACTCCGCTTCTGCGATAATTTTCAACAATCCAATTGTGAATCTCGGAACGCAATTTTGCAAAGGCCTTGTTCTCGGACCCATACAAAACTCGATTCGAAAGAATATTCACACTCATGTCCATCTTAGGATCATACCAAATCGACGTTCCCGTGAACCCTGTGTGACCAATAGAGTCCAATGAGAAATAGCTGCCACAACTTGCAGAGCCCGGCGTTGGCATCATATAGCCCATAGCCCAGTCGCCCTTTCCTTCAGGCAGCGCGCGCTTTGCAAACAGTTGCGCCGTCTTTTGACGGATGCTGTATCTTGCGATCCCCAGAAGCTGAGAACGCAGATGAAGAGAGTACCAACCTAGGTCATCGATACTTCCAAAAAGTCCCGCATGCGTCGAGACACCACCGAAGGACCACGCATTCAAATCATGAACCTCGCCTTGCACCAGTTTTTTACGGACCGGGCATTCTTCTGTCGGCGCAAACAAAGAGATTTTGGTATTCGTCGTGTTGTTTGCATGGAACTCTAAAGTCGTTCCCGCATAGAATTTATTCTTCGTGTCTGTCCAAACATCCAAAAGTGGTTTTTCAAAAATCACTTCCAAAACGTAACCTAAGACAAGGAAACCAACGTCTGAGTAAACCGCTGTTTCACTCTTCTCAAGCTTTAAACCCTTGATGATATCACGCAATTGATCGCGGCGTTTTTCCATCGACAAGTTCATATTGATCTCTTGATAGAACGGAAGCCACCAAGGTAACCCTGAACTGTGAGTTAAAAGCTCAGTGATTTTGGTTTCTGCAGAAGGGAACCAAGGCAGAAATTGAGACACTTTCGTTTCAAAATTCCACTTACCCAGTTCATAGGCATACATCATCGCTTGTTGGGTGAAGATGACTTTTGTCACACTCGCAAAATCGTAATACGCGTAGGTATTACCTACAGCAACGTCACAAATAATACGACCGCCTTGATAAGCACGAACCATCACACCTGGCGTGGTGTCACGGATGCGATCTTCCAATTGTGAAATCAGATTCTTTTCTAGAACTGAAAATTTCATGACGCTTTTCCTCCCGTATCGATACTGAGCAGCACCTTGCCGTTCTTCTGAGTCAGAACGCATGAAGTGTTTAAAGGTACTGGTCGTTGAATAACATCGTGGCCCGCTTCTAATCCCTGGAATACAGGAATATCTAAGTCAGCGGCCCAACGTTTAAATACTAATTTATGATTTGTCTGTTCTGATCCTGGTTCATTACCACCAATGAAATCCCCCAGAACCAATCCGTGACACTGCTTAAAGACGCCCGCCTGACGCATATGTTCCAGCATTTTATCAATGCGGTAACCACGCTCACCGGTATCTTCCAAAAACAAGAAAGACTTTTTAGCCTCAATCTGCCAAGGAGTTCCCAAAGTTGTTTGCAGAACTGCGAGGTTTCCACCAACCATCTTGGATTTTTGAAGTGTTATGTTACGTGCCTGATCATTCAAAGGTTTTAGCTTTTTAAATTCTACGGACTTCTCTTGACCGAATAAGACGTTGTGCAATTCTTTTTCGTGCTTGGCAGAAACCAAGCCTCTTCCCAACCGATCCAAAAGAGGCGCATGCAATGTGCTCCAGCCCCATTCCTGAGTCAGGAACGTATGCAGGGACGTAATATCACTGATGCCGATCAAAAGTTTTGGCTCTTTCGGCTTTTTTAGTTTTGCGAGCATCGGCAACAAGCGATTGCTGCCGTAACCACCGCGCATACACCAAATCACACGAGAGTCTTTAGATTCAATCGCGGCTTTCAAAAATCCAAAGCGCGCTTCATCTTCGTTTGCATGCAAGAAATGGGGTTTGATCAAGTTTTTCGGAATGCGTGGCTGTAAATTCCATTTCAAAAGAAATGCGTGAGCACCTTCAACCTCATGCGGTTGCGATGGATAGCCGGGAGCTACCACATCGATAATGTCGCCTTCTTTAAAATAATTCCAGCGTGTCATCTAAACTTTCACTCTCTTGATAATGTCTTTGATCGACTTTTTATGTTTTTTACCGGCAAAGATTTCTTCAATCTCTTTCGGTTTTAAAAGCTCACGGGCTTCATCGCTGCCCATCAATTTGTCTTTCAAATGCTCGCCGTACCCCAATGTGTGACAAAGTCTTTGTACCAATGCATAGGCATCTTCGCGACGCATACCTTTGGCAACCAAAGCCAACAACACATGGGAACTGAACAACTGTCCTTGGGAGCTTTCGATATTATCGAGCATGCGTTTTTTATTTACTTCCAAACCATCGAGCAAAATGCTCATGCGGTGAATCGCATAGTCAGCCACAATGAAAGCATCCGGGAAAATCACACGCTCAACCGAAGAGTGGCTGATATCGCGTTCGTGCCACAAAGCCACATCTTCCATCGCAGCCACTGCGTAACCACGAAGCAGGCGCGAAAGACCCGTGATGTTTTCCGCGCTGATTGGATTTTTCTTATGAGGCATTGCTGAAGAGCCTTTTTGCCCCTTCGTAAATCCTTCTGTCACTTCACCCACATCACTGCGTTGTAAATGACGAAGCTCCACTGCCAAACGCTCAAGACCTGTTCCGATCATAGCCAAAGACAACATCATCTCTGCGTGACGATCACGAGGAATGACCTGAGTTGCAATGGGTTCTGGTTTTAATCCCAGTTTGCGTGCGACCATCGCTTCAACTTTAGGAGATTGGCTGGAGAAAGTTCCCACCGCTCCACTCAGTTTACAGATGTTCATATTTTCTAAAGCGTCTTTCACACGTTTTTTATTACGGCGAAGCTCAGTTAGGAAACCTGCCATTTTGAAACCGAACGTTGTCGGCTCGGCAAACATTCCGTGTGTACGTCCCGCACACATAGTTTCCGCGTGCTTGCTAACCAAAGTTTGCAAAGACTTTTCCATGCGCACGATGGAAGCCATCAAAACCTGACCCGCCTCACGAACTTGCAAGCTAAAAGCGGTATCTAAAACATCTGAAGATGTCATCCCGAAGTGAATGTACTTACCATGAGGACCGACATTTTCAGCCACGTTGCTGACAAAAGCGATCACATCATGCTTGGTTTCTTTCTCTATTTCAGAGATGCGTTTCACACTGAAGCGAGCTTTTTGCGCAATCGTTTTTGCGGCAACCTTAGGAATCAAGCCTAATTGCGCTTGAACCTGTGCCACCGTGATTTCAACTTGCATCATCTTGCCAAATCGTTGATCTGCATCCCAAATAAGGCCCATCTCGGGGCGCGTGTAACGTTCGATCACTGACCGGCTTCCTTTCGTTTTTCTTTTTGCTCTTTAAGAAGTTTTTCTTTCCACCAGTTTTGGATGTGCATTTGCGAGATCTCATTTCGTGCAAACATCGCTGTCCACGAGAAATGAGGCCACACTTCGGGACCATCCAGATGAAGATTTCCATAAGCCACTCTGCCACGACGTGAAGAGTGCTTTGCAGAAAACACCGGGAAGCGCGGAGCTCCCAGTTGGGCGTAAGTGTAGTAGTATTCTTGCGGGAAGCTTAAAACCTCCGGCTGCGCCAAAGACATGCGGCGAAGTAAGATATCCTTCATGCGAGCGCTACGACTTGTAAGATATTCTTTATTGAAACGCTGAACGGTTGGAATGCGCATCCATACGTCGAACTGTTCTGCTGAAGAAGTTCTTTGCAGAACCATCATGTTTTCGTGAGTCCATGGCGAACTGACGTCATCCAAAAGCACCGTGTGAAGCGGCAGAGCATCTCTTTCAGTGCAAGCCTGCAAAGACACGCGGTAACGAACCCAACACCATTCGGATTCTAATGGTCCTTCGTTGAAAAGATATTTTCCCAGACGTTCATTTAAGAAATAAGTTTCTTCACTAGAGAGAGTCCAAACAAGTTGTTCCAGTTTTAAAAGACCTTGGTTTTCCCCTGCGATCTCAAGACCCGTCACGGTTTTCCCTGGTCCAAAGGAGGCGTCCACGATTTTCTGGGGCGTGATAACTTCAACGCCCTTGTCACGCAACCACGCAAATGATTTTTCCAAACCCGCACGAGTCGCCTGACGAACCAGGAACGAAGAGAAGATCGGAAGCGACTCCCCTTCAGTGGCAGCTAAAGCGTTTGGTTTGAAAGTTGTCCCCGCCCATTGATGAGCAAAATGCAGAAGCCAGCTTTGTTCAAAATCAAAGGATGTGATATTGCGACTGACCGCACGCTGCAATTTATCAGGGGCATTGGAAAGTAAAACATCTTTCACTTGCGGAGCGAGTTGTGAATTGTCGACTTTGAATTTCGTCAAAGGACCTTTGCACTCAAGGGGTCCCTCGGGAAGCCACATGGTAAAACCATTGTGCAACTCTTCGAACGAATCATCGGAGTACAGACGCTCCATTTGTGATTCAGAAATTCTTTCGTTGCGAAAAAAACCGAAAGGACCTTCAAGATCTTCGGAAGGCCACACACCAAGTTTAGAAGACACATCAAGAACAGTGGTCTTGATTCCTTCGCGCGAAAGCGCGGCAGCCAACCAATGACCTCGGCCGAATGCAGACACTATTACGATCGGACTGCGCAGTTCCATCTACCACTCCAAAACTTAGCTAAATTATTCAAATTAATTAGAAAATCATCCTCGTCCCAAGTCAAAGATTCGCACCGCGACATTGGGGAAAACTGCCTCTTCTGCAGAGCTCTCGGATCGTAGGAAAGAGTGGCTAGGAACGCTACTCCGCGACACGCCATCCGTAGCTCACCGTCGCCCGCCTTTGGCGGGTTCGCGCATCGTGCGCCGACGGAGGTCGCTGCTTAGCGTTCCTAGCCACTCTTCCCTACGACGATGCTTTGTTTGTGGGCAGTTTTTCCCAAGTTGGGTGCTTCATTGGAGTTGTTTTTGTCTTGGGTTCGGCGGATGATTTTCTCGGTTACTCGAAAATCTCACTGACTAGGAGATGTTATGTTTCGTTCTTTCGTATTCGCTTTAACTTTGCCGTTTCTTTCCTCGTTCGCGTGGTCTTCGGTTGGCTTTGCGGCTGAGAAGGCTGAGGTTACGGAACAGACTTCTTCGGAGAGGAAGATTTCTAGTTTTTATGAGCTTTCGGCTAATGATATTTCTGGGAAGAAGGTTCATTTTTCTTCTTATCGTGGGAAAGTTGTATTGGTTGTTAATACGGCTTCTCAGTGTGGGTTTACTCCGCAGTTGAAGGAATTGGAGATGCTTTACAAAAAATATGCGGATCGTGGATTTGTTGTGCTGGCTTTTCCTTCTAATGATTTTAAGCAGGAGAAGGGTGATAATACTGAAGTACAATCTTTTGCTAAGAAAGAGTATGGGTGTACGTTTCCGTTTTTTGATAAGGCGCCTGTTACGGGGAAGGATAAACAGCCGGTTTATCAATTTTTGACGGAGCAAAAACCTGGTTTGATTTTTAAAGATGTGAGTTGGAATTTTGAGAAATTCTTGGTGAATCGTAAGGGGCAAGTGATTGATCGCTGGACCTCGATTACAAAACCTTCCTCTGATAAAATTGTTGAGGCTATCGAAAAAGCGCTGAATGAGCCCCTCTAGCCATTCACAGTGTTTCACTCTGAGACACTGTCTCATTGAACGAGCGGATTTGACAAATTTCCCTGAAGTTTTTGACAGTTTCACTCGATAATACACTTAGGGGGAACTGTGAAAACCACCGGAAATATTCTACATTCTGGCCTTCTGGCTTTGTTGTTGGCTGCGGGAATGCTTTTGACTTCGCAAGCTCACGCAGAAAGTTCAGACCAAAAACATTATCTAATCGCACAAGCTGATGCAGACGAGGCCTTTGACCCCTTCTCTGACTATTCTGAATTCGATGAAGACTCTGACGAAGAAGCTGACGTTAACTTCTTTCGCAATGGTCGCTTCTTCACCGTAGGTCTTGCGGGTGGTTACACGGGTTTCACAGGAAACTTTGCTGACCAGTATTCTGCAGCGCCTTCCTTCGGTTTGTTTCTCAGTTACTTCTTCGATCTTCGCTTGGCTCTGACTTTGGGTTTCCAAACTGGGGACCATGCGGTGAAGTTTTCAACTTTGAATGCCGGAAATGTGACCAACTACACAGGTAACGTGTCACTGACTTCGATCAATTTTGACCTAAAGTACTACTTGAATACGCAAAACGTAACACGTGGTTTGGCTGACTTAAATCCCTATATCCTGGGCGGTCTAGGTCAGTTTTATCGCACGTACACAATTTCTGGGATCGACTCTTACTCTCGTGATTCAACGATGGGTTTTGATATCGGTGCCGGCGTGGAAGTTCCATTGATGCGTAAGAAAGCTTACCTTGGATTGCAAGCCGCTTATCACTATGTGAATTTCTCTGACGAAAACAAATCCTATGTTCAAGGTACAGAGAAACTGGAAAAGAATCTTTCCGGTGACTTTTATGACTTTACATTTATCTTAGGGATGAACTTTTAATAGACGTTCTGAAATAACGCCACCACCTGCAGCAGAAATCCAATCAAGATCACTGCAGGTGCGACCCACTTCAAAATCACAATCCAATGCGAATACATGGAATAGCTGACGAACTTCTCACGATCGATGAAGCTGATTTCTTTTTCTTTTTCTGATGTGCCTTTATAGAAAGCCCACAAAATTCCCAAGGCCACCAATGGCAAGAGCCAATTGATGAGCAAAGAATCCAAAGACTCAATCAAAGAACGGCCATTGATACGCACAGATTTCAGCACAGAGCTTGAAAGAGCCGGCAAGATAGCCAACGACAAGGCCGCTGCCCCCGAAAGCCAGGTGGCCTTCTGACGTTCCATCTTTTTATTACGGTCCACCAAATTGGAAACAACAACTTCTAGCAAACCAATACTGGCATTGAGGGCAGCCAGATAAAGACACACAAAGAAAGCCAGTCCGAACAGGGCCCCACCCGGAATTCCCAAAAGGTACCGTGGCAAGACTTCAAACATCAAGGCCGGATCTGTTAACGGCACATTCGACGCTTGAAATGCTACCGGGAAAATCATCACCACGGCCAAAAGAGAGATCAAGGTATCAACCAAGGCCACACGAAAACCCGCCGTCGGCACGTGGTCTTCTTCACGAAGATACGAACCGAAAGTCACCATGGTTCCAAAGCCTACAGACAGCGTAAAGAACACGTGCCCCAAAGCATGTCCCAAAGAAGACAACGTCAGTTTGGAAAAATCAGGATAGAAAAGGAAGCGCATAACTTCCGGTGTCGATGGCAAAGAGAATGATTTAAACAGCAAGATCGCAACAAGGGCAGCAAACAGTGGCATCATATAACTGATCCACTTTTCCAAACCCTCTTGAACACCCTTAAGAACAACAACGACTGTGATCAGGATGTGCGCGCTTGCAAGCATCAACTGCAACCACCCGTTCGACATCAAAGCCGCAAGATTGGTTTTGTTGGCAGCGCCCTCAACATCCAAGAACAGCGAAATAAAAAACTGGGTCATGAAATGCAAAACCCAGCCACTGATCACAGCGTAATAAGAGAACACGACAACAGTGACTAGAACGGCCAGACGTCCAACCCAACGAAAGGGTTGTTTGGCTTTCTGACCCATCACATCTGTTGCAACGATCACGGAACGACGGGTGTTTTTACCGAGCATCAATTCTGCAATCAAAAGAGGAGCACCCACGGCTAAGGCCAAAAAAACGTAAAGCAGGATAAATGCCCCGCCCCCGTTTTCGCCCACCACGTAGGGAAAACGCCAGAGATTACCCAGGCCGCAGGCAGAGCCCACAGCCAAAAGGTAAAATCCAAAACGTGTTCTCCACGAGCCGCGCTTAAGCATTATTCCTCGATGTTCGCGCCACGGCGAGATTTCATACAGAAGATACGAATCGGCAAACCATGAAGATCCCATTTTTCCTTGATGTGCTTAATCAAGAAACGACGGTAGGAATTCGTAACTCCATCCGGGTGATTCGCAAACGCGATAAATGCTGGAGGTCTCTGATATGTTTGGGTGACGTAATAGAACTTCACGTTCGTAGTCCCCCAAACCGGAGCAGGAGTTTTACGGATCGTCTCAAAGAAGAAATCATTCATTTCGCGAGTTGGGATACGGAAGTTGATTTGTTCAGAGACTTTTTCAATCATCTCAAACAAGTCATCAATACCCTGACCCGATTTTGCACTCGTAAATACGATATTTACGTCCGTGAAAAAGTGGAACACGCGCTCACACTGCTCACGGAATGTTTTGCGGTATTCAGGAATCTCCGCGCCACCGATATCTGATTTGTTGGCAACAACGATCACGCCCTTATGATCTTCCAAAATGGATTGCATAATACGCGCGTCCTGGTCCGTAGGACCTTGAGTTCCGTCCACCATCAACAAAATCAAATCTGCACGACGAATAGATTCTTGGGATTTAAACGCAGAGATGATCTCAAGATCTTCTTCACGACGACGGGATTTACGCAAACCCGCTGTATCCACCAAAGTATAATTCTTGTCGTTATAAACAAACGGAGAATCCACTGCATCGATCGTTGTGCCCGCGATGTCAGAAACCATCATACGGTTTACACCCAGGATACGATTGCAGATAGAGCTCTTACCCACGTTAGGTTTGCCCACGATCGCGATTTTCATCCCTTTATCGTATGTAAATTCCTGAACTGGAATCTGCTCAACAACCCACTCAAGGATCTGGCCGATACCGCGACGTTGTTCAAATGCCGCAGAAATAATATCCACACCGAATTCATAGAAATCAGTTTTAGCCAATTCCTCATCCTGAGTGCTGTCCACTTTATTGATAACCAAAAGGAATGGTTTTCCTGTTTGCTTTGCCACACGGATAATATCACGGTCTTCTGGAATCAAACCGGCGCGACCATCCATCACCGCGATGATGTAATCAACAGAATGAAGAAATTCAGAAACCTGTTCTTTGATCAATTTCGAGAAAATATCCCCGGCTTCAGTGATACCACCTGTATCGATCAAATCAAATTGCTTACCCCAGATATCCACGGGTTCAATCATGATATCGCGAGTAACGCCCGCTTGGTTTTTAACCACGGCTTTACGAGTTTCAGTGATAATATTGAAAAGAGTCGATTTACCGACGTTGGGGCGACCAATGATCGCCACCTTGGGAGCGAACTCAGTCCTCTGATTCTGCGACATAACCCAACTCCTTCATAATACGTTTATTATCAAACCACTCTGGTTTTGATTGAACTTTCAAATCCAAGAACACTTTACCATCAACCAGCTTTTCAATCTCTTTACGAGCTTCCATACCGATTTGCTTGATAACGGATGCACCCTTACCGATCACGATCGCTTTTTGGCTTTCACGACCTACCAAAATCTCAGCGTAGATTTTTGGCATAACACCGGTTTCATCAAATTTTATGATACGCACAGCGATTTGGTACGGAACTTCGTGATGAAGATTTTCAAAGCATTTCTCACGGATGATTTCACAAACCATGTCGCGAACATTTTCGTTCGTGAAAAGTTCAGTGTCATAAAGTGGAGCCGGAGATTCTGGCAAAAGAGCCAGACACTCAAGCAAGATCGCCTCGCGCTCTTCTTTGTCATTTGCATAGGTTTTTGCAGATACAGAAAGTGCTTTACCGCCTTTTTCTTCGATCATTTTTTTAATGATCAATACGCGGTGAGCTTTATCTTCGATATCTGTTTTAGTAACGATGCCAATCCAAGGTTTTCTGGAAGAAGCCACCAGGTTGATGATTTTTTCAGCATCATCCGACTTTGCTTCATCAACACTCACAACCGCCACCAAAGCGTCGGAGTTCTTGATAACTTCATCAGCTTCTTTCGCCAGGAACGCATTCAAACCTTTATCGGCTTTGATCAAACCTGGAGCATCCACGAACACAACCTGACCCGCATCTGAAGTCCACATACCCAGAATACGACGGCGTGTTGTCTGCGGCTTGGCGGAGACGATAGACACCTTTTCGTCGACAAGGAAGTTCATCAATGTGCTCTTCCCGGCATTTGGCTGCCCGATTAATCCTAAAAATCCTGCCTTATAACTCATAACTAATTCGTCTCCTTAAACTTTGCATCTAAAGCGCTTTTCGCCGCATCTTGTTCGGCATTTTTTTTACTGCGTCCGCGCCCCTTGGACCAGATTTCTTCTTTTACTTTCACACACACCACAAACTGACGATCATGAGGAGGTCCCTCCTCGGCAAGAACCTCGTACTTAGGCGTTTCTTTCATCGCCTTTTGCACAAGCTCTTGCAGTCTTGTTTTGTAGTCTCGCTCGAAGTCTTCATTCGCGCAGGTCTTATCACAAAGTGGCAAGAACTCTTTGCGCACGAAAGCTTGAGCCGCGGCAAAGCCGCCATCCAAATACATCGCCCCAATGACAGCCTCTAATGAAGAAGCCAAGAGACGTGGTTTTAAGGCACCACCTGTAAGTGCTTCACCTTTTCCTAGTTGCAGAATTTTGTTCAGTTCCATATCGCGAGCCAGCTCAAACAAAATCTCTTCATTTACGATGGAGGCACGTTTTTTAGATAACCCACCTTCATTGTCTTGCGGGTATTTTTCATACAAAAACTCACCCACAACCAAATCCAGAACGGCGTCACCCAAGAACTCCAGCTTTTCATTATGCTCGGTGTGGTTCTTAAGTTCATTCGCATAACTCTTGTGAGTTAAAGCGCGCGCCAAAAGAGCCATGTTTTTAAATTTATATCCCAGGCGTTGCTCAAGAGAATTCACGACAGAACCTCCCCGATCAAATGACCTTCCATATGAGATTTATTGGAATGATCATAGCCTGTGATTTTAACATCAATTTCTTGTCCTGCCCAGTGAGTGAGGAACGCTTCCGCGCCAGCGATATCCACCGGCCAGTAGTCGTGACTTAAGCCCTGACCACCTTTTGCAGCGTTTTTCAAAACGAGAACTTTTTTAATTGTTCCCACTTGCAGATTCGCCTGCTCCGTATAGCGAGTGATACTTAGATCACGAAGCTTGGCTCCACGTTCAGCACGAACGTGAGGATAAACAGAAACATCCATCGCTGCTGCACGAGTGCCCTGACGTTCGCTGTAAGGGAAGACATGCAGCTTCGTCCAAGGAAGTTCTGCCAAGCAGTTGTAAGTGTCTTCGAACTGCTCCGCCGTTTCCGTTGGGAATCCCGTAATCACGTCCATACCTACAAAAGAATTTGGAACGCGCTTTTCAATCGCCAGCAAAGACTTACGAACATCGTCTTGAGTGTATTTGCGCTTCATATGATGAAGCACATCGGTGTTCGCACTCTGAATACTCATATGGAAATGCGGGCAAAGTCTGGAATCAGAGTAAAGATCCAAAAGTCTTTCAGAAACTTCAACCGGCTCCAAAGAAGATAAACGGAAGCGAGGCATCTTCGTTCTGACCAAAAGATTTTCGATCAAATCTTCCATCACCAATTTCTTGCCATTCACTTCGTCTTCGTAGTCCCCGATGTGAACACCGGTCAAAACAACTTCACGGGAACCCTCAGCATATAAGTCATTAATACGCTGAACCAGGTTCGCAATTGAAATAGAACGAGACTTACCGCGAGCATAAGGAATAATGCAGTAAGTGCAAAAGCTGTTACAGCCATCTTGAATTTTTAAGAACGTGCGAGTGTGGTGTTTTTCAATACCACCACCCATTTCCAAATCTTCTTTTTTAAAGATATTGGATTTAAAGACTTTCTCGGTCAGCTCGCCACGGAAATGCTTATTTAACAAATCCGGGAGATTGCCTTTATGAGAGTTAGCTACGATCAGATCCGCACCCGGCAAAGACGAGAATGAACCCGTATCCACCTGAGCCGCACAACCCGTCACTACGATTGTGCAAAACGGATCTTTCACTTTTAAACGACGGATATAGCGAACGGCTTCTTTCGTCGCCTCTGCCGTCACGGCACACGTATTTAAAACGTGAATGCGCGCGTCTTTTTCACCACGGATCACCGGAGCAAAGCCGTTTGCATTCAGATTCTTTTGAATAAGACCTGCATCGTAAGTGTTTACCTTACAACCAAAAGTATGAACCTGATACTTCACATCGCGGTTCACTTGAGTAGGAGCAGGAGTCTCTACAGAGTTATCCATCCGCCTCCCACCAATTCACGTTCGCGATAAAACACAGCTGCTTGACCTGGGGTTACAGCTCGCTGAGGTTGTTGGAATTTAAGCTTGAAACCAGTTTCGGTTTTAAAAACCAAAGCCGGAGAACCTTTGTGTTGATAACGGATTTTTACGTTCATCAACTCGCCGTCTTGCAAATCACCCAACATGTGAGGATCCACAACATCCACTTCATGGGCAAACAAGTGCTCTTCGTCGCCAACCCAAACCGTGTTGTCAGCAGAATCAATTTTGATCACGAAAAGCTTTTCGTGGTGATCCATACCCAGCCCCTTACTTTGACCGTAAGTGTAGTTATGAATACCTTCGTGCTTAGCCATCACCTCACCCGTTGGGAAGCGTTTGATCAGACCTTTTTTAGAATCCAGAACGGCTTTGGGAACTTGGCCTTTGATAAAGTTTTGATATCCAATGCCACCCACAAAGCAAATACCTTGGGAGTCTTTTTTCTTAGCCGTGACGAGTCCCATTTTTTCCGAGTACTCACGCACTTGGGGCTTTTTCATATCGCCAATCGGGAACAACAATTTCGGCACAAGCTCTGGATCAATTGTGAACAAGAAATACGTTTGGTCTTTCCAGTCATCTGTCGACGTATGGATTGAAGACTTGCCGTTTTCATCAGTTACGATTTTTGCGTAGTGACCCGTCGCCAAGTAATCACACTCAAGCTCTTTCATCTTTTTCACAAGATGGTCAAATTTTAAGTACGTATTACAGTTCACACACGGAAGTGGTGTTTGTCCTTCCAGATACGCTTTCAAGAAAGGATCAATGACGGCTGCGCGAAATTTTGCTTCGCAATTCAGTACGTAAAACGGAATACCCAAACGATCCGCCACTGAGCGCGCATCATCCACATCGATAGAAGAACAGCACGTGCCGTTACCTTCTTCGATATCACAAGTCGAGTAATCCCAAACTTGCATGGTGGCCCCGATAACTTCATAGCCCTGTTCGACTAACAGCGCAGCCGCGGCGGAACTATCCACGCCTCCGCTCATAGCAACAAGTACTCTCCCTTTAGACATGATATGTCTCTCCCTCTTCATGTTCGATCGATCGCAAACGAGTTACGACCGCCTTTAATGCATCCACAAATCCATCGACTTCAGCCAAAGTCGTTTCCCACCCCAAGCTCACACGCAAACTGTTTTGCGCTTCCTGACGAGATAGCCCCATCGCAAGCAGCACTGGACTTGGTTCTGGATTCCCGCTTGAACAAGCGGCCCCTGTGCTGACTGCATAGCCTTTGATATCCAATGACATCAGCATTGTCTCCCCGTCAGCCCCTGGGATGACCAGTGAACTTGTATTCCCCAAGCGCGGAGTCTCAACGGCTGTGATTGTAACGTCAGCGATTTCAGACAAGATGCGAGCTTCCATGTGATCGCGCAATTTGCTCACCTCGAAAGCTTTATCAGCAACCAGTGGAGCTCTTTGCGCCATCAAACCAAGACACGCGATACCCAAAGTGTTTTCAGTGCCACCACGACGATGACGTTCCTGACCTCCACCATGTATCAATGGACTTACATTCGTGCCTTTTTTCATATAAAGCACGCCGGTTCCTTTGATCGAATAAAACTTATGACCCGAGATCGAAGCGAAATCGACGTTAAGGTCCTTCAAATTCAAAGGGGCTTTACCAAAACCTTGAACCGCATCGGTGTGAAACAAAGCACCCTTAGCATGAGCCATCTCCGCCATTTGCTTGATCGGAAACAATGTGCCCGTTTCGTTATTCGCAAACATCACAGACACCAGAGCCGTTTCTTCAGACAAGTGCTCTTGATAGAATTTCATATCTATCACGCCTTCGCGGCTGACTGGGATGTAGCTGACTTTCGCTCCCATGGCTTCCAGATGAGACATCGTCTTCATGATGCTGGGATGCTCGACTGCAGAGCACATAAAGTGCGTGCGACGGCGTTGTTCAGGAGTGAGAAATTGAGCTGTGTGATAATAATCAAACAAACCTTTTAGAACGGTGTTGTTCGCTTCACTGCCGCCGGATGTGAAAACGATTTCGAGCGGAGAAATATTTAAAGCTTCAGAGATCGACTTACGTGCATCACGAATTAGATTTTTTGGCTGTCTTCCGCCCCAGTGAATGGAGCTGGGATTGCCACCAGCGGTTGCAAACTCGGGCAGAGCTGCAATCACTTCCGCGCACACGGGAGTGGTCGCATTGTGGTCGAAATAGTGAAGAACTTTGGTCTGAAGCATAAGTGGGCGGAGACTACCACATTTGCTAAGTATTGAAAACCTCTATATTTTTAGCGTCTATTCAGTACGCAATGCTGCAAAATATTCAGGCACCCTAGACCTAGACTCAGGTTTCGTCCCTTTTAAGCCGATAAACAGAACAATGAGCACTTTAGAATGGTTTGAGCATTTTAAACATAAACTTCAAGGACTTACCGAATCTCACACGGCAGGTGGATCGCCTTTGAGCCTTCTTGCCTATGCCTTGAAGGAAAATCAACTCACAGCTGAGGAATATTTTCCTTGGGCCATGGCTCATTATAAACTACCTCGTCTTCAGGCAAGATTTTTTACAGAAACTCCTCCTCGCAAAGAAATGTTAGCTAAGTGGGCGACTCATTACTCATGGACGGTGGAGTGTCTGCCTGTGGCGGAGTGGGATGGCATTCTTGTAGTGGCATGTCTGCAACCGCCGCAGGATTTCCCTTCTTCTCCAACTTGCGTTTTTGTTTTGGCTCCTCAGGAAGCTTTGGAACAATGCTGGAATGCTTGGCACCCCCAAGCGACGGCGAAAATTCCAAGCTCTGCTCCTGTGAAATCCCCGGCTGTTGAATCTGAAATGCCAGAAGGCCTTGCCGGTCTTCAAGTCCCTGCTGCTAAAAAATCTGGCGACAGTTTTTCATTCGAAGATTTGGGTGATGTGGCTTCTGATGAATCCAGCACTGAAGAGTCTTCTTCGGAAGAACACAGTGAATCCGCCGGCGAAGAAATGGGCGGACTTGAAGGTCTGTTCGATGCTCCGGTGGTTAAACTTCAATCTTTTGGTTCTGGCGATGGTGAGGTTGCAGCAGCAACTCCTCCAGCAACTATTCCTGAAGAAACTCCGGTTGATGATATCTTAAATTCTCAATCAGCTTCTAAAGAAGAAGCGGCAAAAACTTTTGATAGAACTGTGGTGGATTCCCGCCCAAGTCTTTCTAAGGTAGAACCTGTTTTGGAAAAGAAATCTGAACCCGCTCCGGCAGTGGCAGCTTCAATTCCAGCAGCTGTTCCTGCAGCATCCAAAGCTGGAGGCCCGCCGCCTCCACCGAAAGATGAATTGCCGGATTTAAGTGAAGACAGCTTTGGCAACAAACCAATTGCTCCTATCGTGACTCGTCCAACCGGTGTTGCAAAACCGACAATGAATCCGGTGGCAAGTGGCAGCTTTTCACTTGAGAAATTGAAAAAGAAAAACAGTGGCGTTATCGCTGACAAAGTAAAACGTGTTCTTTCAGAAATGAAAGCTCACTTTGAAAAATCCATGATTTTGACTCTGGACGAGCAAGAGTCTCAAGTGACAGCGTTCGCGTGGGATGAAAACTTCCAGGAAATCAAAGACACTTCGATGCGCATTCCTTTGGAATCTCCAAGTATCTTTAAAATCGTGGCTTCAACCCAAAAACCTTTCCATGGTTACATCTCTTTGAATGATCTGAATGAAAATTTCTTTGAGCAATGGAACCAGGGGGCGATCCCTGATCATGTGACGATCACACCGATCGTTATCAATGAAAAGTTGGTGGGAATGTTGATGGGCTTTGCGGAAAAATCTGCTTACAACAAGGTTTCCTTGGGTCTGGCAGAAAGACTTTCCACTGAATTCACCAAGGGCCTTCAAGCCGCTTAATCCTACTCCGGCGAAGCCGGAGTGTAGGCCGACCGGCGAAAGCCGGAGTGTCAGCGAGCTAAGCTGTTTCCCATTCACGACGAAGCTTTCCAAACACCTTCGTGCTTCGATACTCTCCGTTAATCAAAGAATCTTCACGCAGCTCGCCTTCAAATTTATAGCCATTTTTAAGAGCGACCCGGGCCGAAGCTTCATTAAATCCCGCGCAGCGAATTTCCACTCTGTGAAAGCCATGTTTAAAGCAGGCGGATTCTAAGAGCTTTACAGCTTCACTGATGATGCCGCGACCTTCGAACTCCTTGGAAATCCAGTAGCCAAGTTCGCAGTTTTTAAACTCCCAGTTAATACTGTGCACACCGGCACTGCCCACGTAGCGACCTTCAAAATAAATTCCATAATCGAAAAGCGACAGATTATCCCACTCCGCCAAGGTCACATCGATCCATTTCTTAGAGTCTTCCACGGATTTGGTAAATGAGGTCCAGGGCATGAATTTTAAATGCTCACGATTGGCATCAATTGTCGCAAACATCGTGGGTGCCAGAGACGAAGCATGACGTTCAAGATTAATTCTGGGGCCTTTTAGAACGGATGGAAGGGGTTTTTGTGCAAACATGCTTCATATTAAATCCTCAATCCGCCAGGTGCAATTGAATCGCATCGTTTATGCAGAAAGTGGCAGGCGCTTTTTAGAGGAAGAAGTGTTTTCCTTTTTCACCAGCCTGCAGGAATATCCGCCAGGCGAATTGTTTTGGAGTGTTGGTTTTTGATTCTAGATCAGGCTGCTTTTCAGAGGAGTTGCTATCCATAATTTTCCTCCTGATGCCTATGATTTTACTCCTGCTATGCCATAGCCACGAGAGTACCCAAACGCATCTGAGGAAAAACAAAGCTGGGAGCTTAACCTAAGACTCGGGAGGTAATAATACGCTCAGTTTCCGAAGGACCTTTGGTGATGCTGACTTCGATTCGTTGCCAGTTTAGTGGAAGATAGTCATAATCCAAACGCTGGGCCCACTCAATAACAACTAGACCTTGTTTGGGTGCGAACAGATCCCAGAATCCTGAACTTTCCAGATCATCGTCGTCATCCAAGCGATACAAATCCAGGTGATCCATGACTTTGCCGCCAGCATTTTCATAGCGAAGATGGATGGCGAAAGACGGCGATTGCACATCTTTCATTCCTAGAATCTCGGCGATGGCTTGAACAGAAGTGGTCTTCCCCGCCCCCACGTCACCGCTTAAAAGCAAAACACAGCGATCACCCAAGTGTGGGAGAAACTCCTGCCAAAACACTTTAAGTTCTGGCACGGTTTGAATGTGACGTTGAGAGTTCAGGATGGAAGACATAAAGTTTTACTTTAAGATCTTACGCATTTTCTTAACGGCTGTTTCCATGCCGTCTTCAAGCGCGTAACAAACCAAGGAGTGACCAATGTTCACTTCTTGAAGGTATGGCAACTTGTTGATTTCTTTTGAATGTGCATAATCTAGACCGTGTCCTGCATGAACATTCAACCCCAGGTAATTCGCCCACTCCGCTGCCTCCACCAGGCGTTTCCATTCTTTGGCTTTAGCGGCGCCTTTTAAGTGAACCCATTTGCCCGTATGAAATTCAACGGCATCAGCGCCCACCTCAAATGAAGCTTCAACTTGTTCAATGGAAGGCTCGATAAACATTGAGATTTCAATGCCAATGCGTTGAAGTTTTTCAACCATGGGAAGCATTTTCTTGTAACCTTTTTTGACATCAAGGCCACCTTCAGTCGTTAATTCCGCACGCTTCTCCGGAACGAAACAAACCCACTGAGGACGATACTTTTTCGCAAACGACACCATTTGCGAAGTCGCAGCCATTTCCAAATTCAATGGAACCGGGCAAGATTTAGAAAGCGTTTTCAAATCATGCAACTGAATATGACGACGGTCTTCACGCAAATGGATCGTGATTTGCTCAGCGCCACCCTTGACCGACTTCTTAACCATATCCAATAAGTTAGGATACGCCGTCGTTCCCCCACGCACTTGGCGAAGAGTGGCCACGTGATCAACATTTACACCTAAACGAATTTTATGTTTCATGAGAGCTCCAGAGATTTTTAAATGATATATATCAGATAGGGTTCTGATGGAAGGGATATCGAGGCGTGAGGCGGAAGGCGTGCTTAGAGCACGCCGACAACGAGCAACGAAGAGAGCCCTTTCAGCAGAGCCCTAGCTGAGTTCTTTCTCGAGGAAGGCTGCGATTTCGTCTGCATATGTGGAAATTTCGGTTTTGTCTTTGCCTTCAACAAGCACGCGGATCACAGGTTCCGTTCCAGAGAAACGAACAAAGACGCGGCCGTTGCCAGCAAGATTCTTTTCAATGTGAGCGATCAATTCGTGATAACCCTTGATCTCATCCAGATCCATGCGACGTTTCACGCGAAGATTGATCAACACCTGTGGCATATCATCAAATACGCGAGCAAGGTCGCTCATTTTTTTATCTGTTTGCTTCATCACTGCAAGCACACTTAAGGCAGCGATACAGCCATCACCCGTGGTGGTGTGATCCAAGAAGATGATGTGACCTGATTGTTCGCCGCCCAGGTTGTAACCATTTTTACGCATCTCTTCGACAACGTATTTATCACCCACGCCCACTTTAACAACTTTGATGCCTGCATCGTTCATGGCTTTTTCAAGACCGAAGTTCGACATTTGTGTGGCTACCAATGTGTTGTTTTTCAAAAGACCACGCTCTTTCATATGCAGAGCGCTGATTGCAAGAATGCGGTCCCCATTTACGATCTGACCTTTTTCATCAACCATGATCACGCGGTCAGCGTCACCATCAAGACTGATACCCACGTCAGCTCGGTATTGAACCACAGCTTCCGCAAGTTTCGCCGGATACAAAGCACCGACTTTATCATTGATGTTCGTGCCATTGGGATCATCACCCAACTGGATCACTTCCGCACCCAACTCTTGGAATATTGAAGGCGCTACTTTGTAAGCGGCACCATTCGCAGTATCCAGAACGATACGCATGCCATCCAACGTGTATTCCAATGGGAATGTGGATTTTACGTAAACGATATAACGACCTTGGGAGTCGTCGATACGACGGGTGCGCCCGATATCTTTGCTTGGAGGCAAAAGAGCTGTCAGGTCTTCTTCAAGAACCAGGCGCTCGATTTCACGCTCCATCTCTTCAGAAATTTTAAAACCATCCGCACCGAAAACTTTAATACCGTTATCGTGGAAAGGATTGTGAGAAGCAGAAATTACGATCCCCGCAACAGCACGCATTGTACGAGTCAGGTAACCGATACCAGGAGTCGGAAGTGGACCTACCAGCTGTACTGCCACGCCCATGGAGTTCAATCCACTCGCAAGAGCCTGTTCGATCATGTAACCAGAAAGACGCGTGTCTTTACCGATGACCACTTTACGAAGTGAGGGGTGTGCATTGTATTTTTGTTTTTGTAGAATGTAACCAATCGCCTGACCGATTTTTACAACCATGTCGGGGGTCATTGGATACTGGTTGGCAGTTCCACGGATTCCATCCGTACCAAAAAGTTTTGGTGCTTTCTTTTCCACTTTACTGACCTTTTTGTTCGTCATTTTCGTCGCCTTTAATCTTAACTACTTCAACCTGAATCTGATTTGGACGAACCCCCAGGATTTTAACTCCCAATGGGACGTCGATCTTATTCAGTGGAATATCGACATAGACTACGCCTTCGCCTTTTTGAGAGATATCAAGATTGATATTCTGAGACAAAGAGCTTTCCATAAACTTCTTCAAAGCGGCTCTGGGCCCTGAAACCTTTACCTTGATGTGGTCAGTTGTCTGCGCCACAACGTGGGTTCCAGGGGCTGTCACCAGGTCGACTTCCACATTTTTGCTTAAAACAAAATCGCGGCGGCCTAAAATGGTCAACCACAGAATCAGGGAAATGAATAAGGCTACTACTTTGTAACTAAAATTTTCAGTCACAGCATCGGTCCAACGGCGTCTCATGACAGATCCCCCTGCTGCGAGAAAGCTTTGTATTTAAGACCAAATGTCTCATACAACGCCTTACGAATATCACCCAACTCCACGTTCGGGCTTAGATGACCACCCTGTACGATACCAATGGATTTGTTTTCTTCAGAAACGACAAACACAATGGCATCTGTTTCTTCGGTCAAACCGATCGCAGCACGATGACGTGTACCTAAGTTTTTATCCAAAGCGGGGTTTTTGGAAAGGGGCAGGAAACACCCGGCAGAGTGGATCTTACCGTTTCGGATAAGAACTGCCCCATCATGCATCGGACTTTCAGGATGGAAAATAGAAGCCAGCAATTCAGCTGAAACTTTTGATTCCATCTCAGTTCCGAATTCAATGTGATAATCGATCACGATTTCACGCTCCACCACCACAAGAGCTCCAAAGCCCTTCTGCGCAGTAAGAATAATACCCTTTGCAATCTCTTCGATAACTTGGGTTTCTTGGATTGTAGAGGCGTCTGTGAAGAATGGATTTGATCCGATATGAGCCAGGGCTCTGCGAATCTCGGCCTGGAACAGGACGACCACAATCACGAACAGGTTAGAGAAGAATTTTTCCAGGATCCAGTTGAAGGTGAAAAGCTCAAGCCAGATGCTGAGAATGTAGCCGATAGCTAGCACTCCCAATCCGGAAAGCATTTGAATCGTCCCCGTTCTTTTAATCAGAACCAGGATACGATACACAACCATCCACACCAGGATCATGTCGATCGCATCTTGCACACGCAAATGCTGAACGATGAAGATGAGGTTGTCGAAAAACTGCTGCAACATCAAGATGCCCAATCAAAAAAGTAATGGGGTTAAAGCACAAAAAGCTCCGAGTTTCCCCGGAGCTTTCAAAGATTCATTAAATTGTTACTGGCCCGGTGTTTCCAACTGGATCAGATCCAGAGGAATCATCTTTTTTGCCGACACCCGAAGCTGCCGCCAATGCCAGGTTTGTGTCGCGGCGATTGTTTCTGTATTTTTCAATTTCAGAAACCGCAGCGCCGTTGATCATCATATCAACTTCATGACCATCAATAGTTTCATACTCAATCAAGGCTTGAGTGATTGACTCAAGAGCTTGCTTGTTCTCAGTCAGGATGCGAACCGCAGTTGCATAACCGGTATTGATGATTTTTGAAACTTCCGCATCGATCTCTTCCGCTTTCGCTTCCGAGTATTCTTTGTGGGCTTGATGACCATATTGCATACCCAAGAACACTTCGCCGCCTGATTTCTCAAACGCCAAAGGTCCTAGTTTCGACATACCCCATTCGCATACCATACGGCGAGCGATGGAAGTGGCGCGTTCGATATCGTTACCCGCACCTGTCGTAACATCTTTAAAGATCACTTCTTCCGCCGCACGACCACCGAATAAGAAAGCAATCATGTTTTCAGCAGTCGATTTCGACAAAGACACGGATTCTTTCTCGGGAAGAGTTTGAGTGACACCCAAAGCCATACCACGAGGGATGATCGTTACTTTATGAATCGGATCCAAACCACTCAGTTTTCTGTTCACCAGCGTATGACCCGCTTCATGGTAAGCAGTTACCTTTTTATCTTCATCAGAGATAACCATGGATCTTCTTTCAGAACCCATGATTACTTTGTCTTTAGCTTTTTCAAAGTCTTCCATCTCAAGATACTTTTTGTCTGTACGAGCTGCCACAAGAGCGGCTTCGTTCACAAGGTTCTCAAGGTCTGCACCTGAGAAGCCCGGAGTACCACGAGCGATTTTAGAAGTATCAACGTCAGGTCCCAGCGGAGTCTTACGCGTGTGAACGCCCAAGATCTGCTCACGACCTTTAAGGTCAGGTTTGTTCACAACCACGCGGCGGTCGAAACGACCTGGACGCAACAAAGCTGGATCCAGAACGTCAGGACGATTTGTCGCTGCGATCATGATAACGCCTTCAGATGATTCGAAGCCGTCCATTTCTACTAGCAATTGATTCAGAGTTTGCTCACGCTCGTCATGACCACCACCCATGCCGGCACCACGATGGCGACCTACGGCATCGATCTCGTCGATGAAAATCAAGCAAGGAGCATTCTTTTTACCTTGTTCAAACAAGTCACGAACACGGGAAGCACCCACACCCACGAACATCTCTACGAAGTCAGAACCAGAGATCGTGAAGAATGGAACACCAGCTTCACCCGCAACGGCGCGAGCAAGCAATGTTTTACCGGTACCCGGAGAACCCACCAAAAGAACACCCTTTGGAATACGGCCACCCAGTTTTGTGTATTTCTTAGGATCCTTCAAGAAGCTTACGATCTCTTGAAGATCGTCTTTCGCTTCGTCAACACCAGCTACTTCTTTGAACGTCACACGATTTTTGTGCTCTGTTAAAAGACGTGCACGGGATTTACCGAAGGACATCGCTTTACCACCGCCGACTTGAATCTGGCGCATGATAAACAGGAACATCGCCACGATCAGAATCAATGGCAACCAATTCACGATCAATGATTGGAAGAAACCACCGTTATCAGCGCGCTCGTAATTTGGCGTGATACCGTTTGCTTCCAAGAATTTGAAACCTTCGTCTTGAGTATTACCCACGATTTGGAAATGAGTGCCGTTGTACTTTTTCTCAAAGTCAGGCTTCATCTCACCGATGATCTCGCTGGTCTCTTGACGGAAAGTTACGGAAGCCACTTCTTTAGCTTTTACCGCTTCTGTAAATTTAGAATAATTGAACTCGCCAATCAGTCTTTGGTGTTTGCTCTCATAGGCTTGAAACAAAAATACAGCCATGATGATTAGGAAAAACCATAAGGCTAGCGTTTTCTGTGTAGATCGCATTTCGATTCCTTTCGCTCACTTCTCTCATCCAGATAGAACCATCTTAGACTAACAGAAGCCCCGAGCTAATTAAAGCAACTTATCGCAGTTTTCTCGAGAGGGAAAAGCACCGCCTAAAGGGCGGGCAACTTGGACTCAAATCAAGACTCGACCTTGATTTGCTGCGCGTTAATTTCCCAATCACAACCACTGACCTTAAAGCTGATCACTTTTTGCGGTTTGTCTAGGCGCTTTTGAATTTCCTCGAGTTGAGATTGTGAAAAATCTCGTTTTCCGAGGGAAAACAAATACTGCGCAAGCAGACGGCGCTGCTCAAAGGGCGATAAAGTCAGATAGAATGCTCGAGAAAGTCCTTCGACGTCCTGTGGTTTATTAGCCTCATTTTGACTCAGCAAATCAGTTCCTGGCTTGTGCTCTAACGAATGAAGCTCCTGAGCCAGGGTTTCCAAAGAGCGAGCTAAACTGTTCACTGCGCCCTTCTGGCGTTTTTCTAAGGACTTTAGCCAGTCTTCCCGGACCCAGTTTCGGAACGGGTCCAGGAGAGCATTAGAAGGATCTTCGAATGCGCGCAGCTTTTCAGACCGCAAATACTTGCGGAGCTCTGCTTTCGGTGTCTCCAAAAAAGGTCTGAACACTCCGCCACTGTAGTAAGACATGGCAATAAGCCCCTGCGCCCCCGTCCCGCGCACGATACGCATCAAACGTGTTTCCAAAAGATCATCCGCATGATGTCCTGTCGCAAGAACTTCAAAACCTTCCTCTTTTTGTAAACGAGCCAAAGCCTCGTAGCGTTGATCGCGGTATTGGGCTTCTGACTTAGCAAGGGAGCGAGATTTTAAAACGAAAAATTGCACATTTAATTTCTTGCAAAGCTTTTCACAAAAAAGCTGAGCCTCCTTGCGGTACTCCTGATTTTTATCATCGCCATGATGGAAATAACAGGCACCCAGGTTTTCTGATTTCACCACTTTGGCTAAAACAGCCAAGGTCGCAACGGAATCCGCCCCGCCCGACAAAGCCACTAGAATTTTTTTATCTTGCAGATCGTATTTTTTAAGTAACTTCCAAACCTGGTGATCCAAATCCTGCTTGGGGCGCGCACTCCCCGTCAATTTCTTCACTCAACTGCTCCCACACCAACGGTCTTGATATTTACAAACTCCATAATTCCAAAATGCCCCAGCTCGCGCCCGTAACCAGAATCTTTCACTCCCCCAAAAGGAATGCGCGGATCAGATTTTACAAAGTCATTCACCACAACGAAGCCTGCTTCCATTTCTTTTTCGATAAGTTCTTTTCCTTTTTGCAGGTCGCGCGTAAAGATCCCGCCACCCAAACCATAAGGAGAAGAGTTCGCTATCTCCATGGCTTCCGTCGCATCTTTTGCGACAAAGACCAGGGCTACGGGGCCGAAAACTTCCTCGTGATGAACGTCAGAATTATTTTTTTCAAATAGGACCAGGGAAGCTGGATAAAAAGCGGCGGGCCCCTGCGGAGCCGTTCCTCCGAAGATCACTTTACCACCCCAGTTTTTTAATTTTTCCACTTGAGTAATAATGGTGTCCTGAAACCGCTTACTTGCTAAAGGCGCTAGTGGAAGGATCTTCATTTCATGTTCCATCGCCGTCAGGAATTCCTGCAGGACTTTTTCGACCACGATAAACCGTTTACCCGCAACACAGCTTTGCCCGCAGTTTTGTAAACGCGTTTTGGCACAGGCTTTTGCTGCTTTATAAATATCCGCATCTTCTAAAACGATATAGGCGTCACTGCCACCTAACTCCAGAACGATCTTTTTCAAATTTTTCGCAGCCGTGGTTGCCACAGCACGCCCGCCTTCTGTACTTCCGGTAAATGTGATTCCTCTCACCATAGGATGAGAAATGATTTTTTCAGCCACCGTGTGATCGACTTGGCAATTGCGCAGCAACGTGAGATCGGACGTCAGGTCTTTAAAGATCTGACCGATTTTTTCAGACACACCCGCGGTTAAATCGGCGTGTTTTAAAATAATCACATTCCCCGCCATCAACGAGGGCGCTGCAAAACGAAGCACCTGCCACAAAGGGAAATTCCAGGGCATGACACTGAAAATCACACCCAGAGGGGAAAAGCTGACTTCAGCATCTTTATAGGGGGAGGCGCTTTTTTGATTCGCCAGCATTCCGGCCGCCTCTTTGGCGTAGTACTCGCAGGTGATGGCGCATTTTTCAACTTCGGCTTTGCCTTCGGGAATAAGTTTTCCCATTTCCAGATGCATCTGCAGGGCCAGATCATCGCTGTGTTTACGAAGACTAGCCGCGAGATTGTTAAGGACTTTCGAGCGTTCTGCGAAAGAATATTTCCGCCATTTTTCAAAATCTTTTTTTGCATCAAGAATCATCAACTCGGCTTGTTCCCAAGTGACATGATCAAATTTAGAAAGCTGTTCGCCTGTTGCCGGATTTACCGTAGAGAATGATGCCATCGAAACCTCCCAAGCCGCCGAACGGATCTACCGATCGCTCCCTAGGATAGTCACATACGATTTAGAGAGTTGTAAACACCTGATAAAATGACACAGCGGTGCCGACTAAGAACACCGAAGTCATCAGCGCCCACGCCATTATTTTGTAGCCCTTGCCAAGTTGCATGGCTCTGTGGGCATAAGGTCTTTGGTTGGCAAATATTGGGATCGGTGCAACCACTGCATGAATCAACTGGCGACAACAAAAACAAAATAAAACAACCGATATAAATGTCAGGATTTCCGTTTCCATCATGACATTCTTATCGGTCGCATTTTTCTCAACTTGAGACGGACAACAGTCTAGGTCTCTTCGTTTTTAGATTCTTTGGGATCTTTCTTGATGATATCGATTTCTGCGGAGATTTTAAATTTATGCGTCTCTGCGAATTTAGAAAACTCTTTTACGAAATCGATTTTTTGAATGATGCCGACGACTTCCTTGGTCACACGCTGGGTGATTTCGTCTTTGGATTTATTCGCCCCCTGAATCAGCAGATTCAGGGCTTCCTTTGGAAGTTTCAGTTCAGAAAGATAACTTTTAAGACCGTCTTCGCTCATGAATGCGGCAGAAACTCCCGCCGTAAAGACTTTCTTAACAGTATCACCCAACAGACCTTTTATATCTGCAGGGCTTTCTTTTTCATCTTTCTTAGAACCGGAATCAGACGCCATACAATTGCTTCACTCGTTTGTGGTAAGAGCTCATCATGTTCGGCAAATTTACACTCACCAAAGCATTGGCGATAGGACCTGGGACAAACATGTTAAACGTCGCTTCCACGGTGTACGTAGCGCGAGTTTTTCCAGCTTCGTCTTGCAATTTCCAGGAGCCTACAGAGGTCTTAAACATATCTCCTGAAGCAAACTCCCACGTAATGCCAGTTGGTGGAGTTTCCGTCATCCACAAGGCATATTTGAAGGATTTAACGACCGATACGTTGTATTCAACGAGTTTGCGATTGCCTTCAGTTTTTAAGACTTTGCATTGTTTAACCTCTGCCAAGAACTCATGGTATTTTTCATAGTCAGAGATGATTTTAAAAAATTGCTCAGGGGTGCAGTTGAAAACTTCTGTGGTTGATGCTTTTGCCATATGCAAACACTGTGACTTTCAGATCACATACAGTCAACGCTAGCCTAGACCACCCCTACGGATGCGCCAGAATCCTTATGTTACATCGACTTAATCTTGCGTTCGACGTCGGGCTCTTAACTGGACAAGGCATTAAAGCTTGCTTATACCGGAGGCTGAAAGGAGTTAAATCATGAAGCACAAGATCCTCATCGTCGACGACGAAAAAGACTTACGTGATTTGATCTCCTATTTCCTAACTCGCGCCAACTACGAGGTCGCACTGGCTGAAGACGGCTGCGTGGGCTTTGAAAAAGTAAAATCCTGGAATCCCGATCTGGTTATTAGCGATATTCGCATGCCCGTTTGCGATGGCTTTGAGCTTTTGAAGCGCATTAGCGATGTTCCAGATGACGAAACTCGCGTGATGTTTATTTCAGGCTATGTGGGTGGCGACGAAGACGAACTTCGAAAAAATCCCCACTGTGTGGGCTTTATTCCAAAGCCAGTGAATAGAGCTGAACTCTTGGAAATGGTCAAACAAGCTCTGCCCGCTTAAATTAAATAATATCTATTTCGGAAGACGGATCACGAAAGACGTGTGCTCGTGCTCTGTATCTACGTAAAGTTGTCCGTGGTGTGCTTCGATCAAACCTCTGGAGATACTTAAGCCCAAGCCTGTGCCTTTACCAATTTCTTTCGTCGTATAAAAGGGTCTGAAGATTTCCGCCTGTATCTGGGGATCGATTCCCGCGCCACTGTCTGTGATGCGAATTTCGATTTGATCTTGTAAATCAGCGACATCAATTGCGATCCACTTTTTTGGCAAATCACGAATGGCTTCAAAGGAATTATTCAAAAGATTTAGCATGACCTGGGAAATTTGCACGGGACGGCAACGCAAAACCAATGTCGTTGGTGCTGGCAAATGCAAGTCCACGTTTGCGAGTTTAAATTTCTCATAGCAAAGTGAAAGCGTATTATCGATTAAAGTTTGCACCGGAATCGCTTCGATGGGATCTTTGGCACCGTCACGTGCAAAACTGCGCAGACCGCGCACGATCGTCGCAATTCGATTTGTCGTGGATTGAACTTTTTCAATCGAAGCTTTCATGGTTTGACGATCCAGCTGACCGTCTTCCAGAAGTTCCATTTGTTGTTCGGCCGACAGCAAAATCACGTTCAGTGGCGTATTGATCTCGTGGGCGATCCCTCCGGCCATTTCCCCCAATGAGGCTAACTTGGCAGAATATTCGGCACGGGATTTTTGATTTAACAATTCATCCTGCGTGTTTTCCAATTGTTGAATCGCGAGAGTCAGATTTTGCTTTTCAATGTTAAGAGCTTCTTCGGTTTCATAGCGCGTGACCATGCTTTGATAAAATTCTCGAGAATTCCCGTACACGTACACCACAAACGTAAAGACGAAAATAGTCCAAACCCCGTAAGGCAGATCGCCTTGATGGTTTGAAAGTGCCAAACAGACTCCAGGAATGACTCCAACCAAAATTAAGAAGTAGGCTGAAATCCTCGGACTTAAGGAAAGAGATGTCGCCGACCCCGCCATGATGGCGCTGACCAAAAAGCTTGTAACAAAGATTTTCGAGTCGGGATTCATGGGATCCCAAAACCCCATCGAGCAAAGAATGCCCAGGCAAGTTGAACTAATGAGAATCAGGACGCCGTGAAGCCAAGCCCACTTATAAAGTGCTTTTAACCCATCACGACTAACGATAATCCCTATGATCAGTCGTAAAGTACTGCAGGCTAAAGCGAGCCCCGCCGCCAATTGATGCCACAGGTAATAAGAAGGTGTGGTCGCGACGGGTTTGATCAATAGAATCGAAAACACCACCATAAAGCCGACCGCTGCCGCTTTACTTCGACGGCAAAAATCCAATTCAATATTATCCAGTACGGCACGGCTCAGAGCTTTCATCTGATTTGACCTTAACAGACGTACGAAATGCTGTCATCAGCGCGACTCCAAATTCACAATATTGTGTGGTAAATTGCGGCGAGCTTTGTACGCATGACTAAAAAAGAAAATGCACGGCATTTCAAGTCGTGCATTTTCACTCGAGCGTCCGTCGTTAGTTTAACTCTTTCTCACTCGCAATTTCTTGCTTAGTGAGTTGAATTTTTACCACGTCTTTCGCTGGAATTTTCTCTTATTGAACTTTCATCGTCTGTTCGCTCAAAATCCACGTCCTCTTCATCTTCATGAAGCGCCTGCTGACTTCCTGTTTTTGCCTGATTCACTTGCGAACCGCGCAGTGAACGATCAGCTTCTGTCGCGCCTTGTGGATTGTTTTGGGAAGCATTTTGAGCGGGAGACTCATCTTCCTCTGGCCAATTGCTGTCTGCTTGAAATTCTTCATCAGGCAGCTGACCCGATTGATCAGAGTGATATCTTTTATGAGTGTCCTCAGAAAATTTCGGAGGCACATCAGATTTCGGCATACTTGTATTCTGTTTTTGAGGCATCTCTCTGTTAGGCATCTCACCCTCCTTTAAGAAAACTCACAGTTACAAATACAATCCTAAACACAAAATCAAAAAGAAACCACCGACTCAAGCCCCCTTTTACATTTCGATTAAGCAAAGAAAAAAACCATAGTCCAAAAACCCACCAGCCCAAAGCCCCCAGCGAGTGCGCCAGCACAAGCACCCCTCTCTCAGCGAGCGCAAAGCGCAAGCGCCCCTCTTCCCAGCGAGCGCAAAGCGCAAGCTCCCCCTCCCAAACGCAAAACAGAAATGGTCAAAACAATGCAAGCGCAAGGCGGAGGGTGCTCGCTGCCACGCAGGCGTACTCCAAGTACGCCGAAGAGCAAGCGAGTGCCCGATCGAAATCGCAGGATGCGATTTCGAAGCGTCAGCCCGAAGGGTTTGGGACAGGAGTCCCAAACACAACGCAGTCGATTGCATTGTTTTCACCATTTCCTACTTTTTAAAATTGAACAAAGCCTCGGCGGCTGCGCGAAGTTTCGCAGCTTGATCTTCTTGGCCCGCTCCGCCTTTGCGCGGAGTGAAGTAGTCGCAAAAGTTGGCGCGATCTTTTTCGCGCACGACGTCTGCCGAAGTTTCACGGCATTCGTTATAAACTTTTGGATCATAGAAATCGCAGTTTTTGCAGACGTGCACATCGGCGCGACAGTGAGGGCATTCCTCACGACGGCCGATATTCCCCGAGAAGGACAATTCTTTTTTGCAACTGAAACAAAAAAGCTGCGCACTCATGACTTAGTTCTTCTTGTTTTTCTTCCAAGTGAAATCATGGAATGATTCAATTGTGCGAATTGTGCCCGTTTGAGAACGCATCACGATTGAGTGGCTCTTCGCCTTTCCATCCGGAAGGAAACGCACACCTTTTAACAAGGAACCATCTGTGATCCCTGTTGCAACGAACATCACAGAACCACTTGCAAGCTCGTCACAAGTGAATTTTTTGTCCAAGTCTTTTAGACCCATTTTTGAAGCGCGAGTTTTTTCTTCTTCATTTCTCCACTTCAAACGACCTTGGAAGTCACCACCCAAGCATTGCATCGCTGCTGCCGAGATCACGCCTTCCGGTGCGCCACCGATACCGATCAACAAATCGATACCAGAATCAGGCCATGCCGCAGATACAGCGGCAGAAACGTCACCATCCCCGATCAACTGGATGCGCGCGCCGGTTTTACGAACCTCATCAATCAATTCTTTATGACGAGGACGGTTTAAGATCACAACAGTCATGTCGCTCACTTCTTTACCCAAAGCTTTAGCCACCGCTTGAACGTTTTCAGTCGGAGTTTTATCGATATCGATTTTACCTTTTGCGCCAGGACCACATGCAATTTTATCCATGTAAGTATCAGGTGCATGAAGGAATTTTCCCTTTTCAGCAACAGCGATCACAGAGATGGAACCCGGCCCACCTGTGGCGCAAATAGTAGTCCCTTCGAGTGGATCTAAAGCGATATCCAATGCCGGAGCATCGTCAGTTTTAGTTCCTACTTTTTCACCGATATAAAGCATCGGAGCCTCATCACGCTCCCCTTCACCGATGACGACCGTTCCGTCCATGCGAAGAACATCGAAAGCTTTTCTCATGGCATCCACGGCTGCAGCGTCAGCGGCTTTTTCGTCGCCTCTTCCCATCCAACGAGCGGATTCCAGTGCTGCTGCTTCTGTGACACGTACAAATTCTAAAGCCAGGTTTCTGTCCATGATTCTTTCTCCACTGCGGCCTTGATATTGGCCGGTAATCTCATCAATTTTAAATCTTTATCCAAGGCCACATGCACTGTTTGAGCAACAGAACACGTCGTGCCCCCACGCCCGCGCATGCGGTACTGAAAAATCAAACGGCTTAGCTCGACACGAGCTTGAACTTCGATTTCCAGATCGTCGCCAAAGAAAGTCGGCTTCAAATGCTTTACCTGGGTTTCATAGACCGCAAAGTAACTGGCAGATTCCGGTTTTTGATAATCGATCAATCCCTTGTCGATCGCCCACCCGACCCGCGCTTCTTCATAAAAACGCAGGTAATTGCTGTGATGGACAATTCCCATGAGGTCTGTTTCGTAAAACTGCACTTTATGACGATGAATAAACATTGATTATTTCTAGACTAAATTGTTAGTTTAAGTCTACGCATTATTTTTTCGCGCGATTTGGAGAATGCATGCAAGTCACTGAGTGGCAAAAAAAGCTTCCCATGAGAATCACCATGAGCCGCATCTTTATGGTGCCGCTTGTTGTTGGAGCCATGTACCCCGACAAATTGGGATGGAATATCGTCGCGGCGATTATCTTTATGCTGGCTTCTATCACTGACTATTTTGATGGCTACTATGCCCGCAAATACGGTGCTGTCAGCAATTTCGGTAAATTCATGGACCCGATCGCGGATAAAATCCTGGTCACCAGCATTCTGGCAATGCTTCTTGCTTTGGGTAAAATCGACGCCTGGATGGTGATCATTATCCTGGCCCGTGACAACTTTATCGGGGGCATCCGCTCCGTTGCCGCAGCAGATCAAATCATCATTGACGCCAAGCCAGCTGGAAAATGGAAGACCGCCATGCAAATGGTGGCCATTCCCTGTGTAATTATTGGAAACATTGACCAATACGTGCCCTATTTGGACAAAGTTGGCTACGGGGTCTTGTGGGTAAGCGTCATTTTGAGTATAACTAGCGGTATTGAATACTATGTTGGTTACTTAAAGAGCAAAAAAAGCTCCTAGGAACGTATGCTTTTACACCTTTCACCAAGCAATTGGTTTTTCATCTTCTTGGCTCTTCTTTTGAGCAGCTACTTGAAGATCGCTTCTGCAAAAACGCAGAAGCCGGTGTTTTTTGCATCCGCTTCCAGCTCCGTTTACCGCCTTCTTTCTTCCGATCGCTAAAATCTAAAATAGCGCTGTTAACTGTAGCTTAAGATAAGGGCTTGTGCCCAAATGAATCGCATTCTTGGGACTGATATCATAGTTCTCGTCCTGAAAATAACGGCGATCAAAGGAATATCCCGCTTCCATTTCCGTCATGAACTGCTGAGAAAGCGGCGTTTTAAATCCGATATAGACCCGCTTTTCATCGTAAAACAGACGCTCTTTACGATTCACGCGTCCATATAGATAATAAGTGGACTGAGAAAAATCGAGCCCTAACGACGCCTTCATTGGACCCGCAATAGAATAATCCACAGAAGTCTTAACCACCCAAGGAATCAAAGTGAAAAAGTTCAGAGACCATCTGTCGACAAACTCCCAATAAATCGTCGCAAACGGGGCCCCGAATGTTCCACGGAAAGTTTTAGATGGCGTATAAATATAGGCAAAACCTGGAATGGGAATTTCATTTAAGATGGGACGATTGTTGGAGTAGTTGACGAGGTAAATCCAACTCCCCTTTTCATCGACAGGATCGATATAAAAGAAATTTCCCCCAATGGTATCGACCGAGGGATCTTTAAAGGGTTTATCGCTGGCAGAACCGAAATTTCCGTTCAGCGCCCAGTATGCTTTTTCATCCACCATGCGGGTATAAGTTAATCCAACATCAAATTGATACAGATCCGGCATCGCCGTTTGATCGGGATACAAATCCATCCAGTGCCCTAACATGCTGACACTGTAGCTTTCTTTTTCTGATTTATAAACCGGCACACTTGTGATGACGGTTCCGCGATTTAAACTCGCTTTGCCATCCGTGGAATTAAATGTCGTGTCTGGTTGGATGGACCCAGTATAGGTCAAAACTCCACGCTGCTTAGAGGGCGGCATCAGACCAGAAAACATTTGAGCGCTCGCTGCGCAGGTTGAAAAAATCAGTGTGATAAACACGTATCTAGAAAAGTAATTCTTCATTAAAAATCCTGCAGTCCTAAAATATCTTTGCAAATATCCATCTGGCGATCGATTTCAGCGACAGCTTTTTGCAAACGCAAAGCATCTCTTTCATCGACTTCCGCCTCGAGTGCTGCCAGCACAATGGGATGCTTTTTCAGCCAGGCCCCTTGTTTAGAAGCATAATTTTCGGGAACGCCCGAACGAAACGCCGCAAGCCTCGCATTCCCATCGCGAAGATACTCCACGATGAATTTCAAAGTCTCCAAAGTCAGGAGCTTGCGATGAGCTTTTAAACGAGATGAGAAACCGACTTGTCGAATGCGCATGGAAAGATGATACATAGCAAAGCACTTAAGGCAAACATCTGACGTTTAGCATGACGTTGTTTTTTTGGTTAAACTCAAGTTCCTTTACACTCAGAAACAACTCCTTTACGCTGTTTCTATCCGTGCGAAAGGATTCTCATGAATAAAGATCAGGAAATGAACTATAAGGCCTGGTTGGCTGTGCTTATTTTGGGTGGACTTATTTGGATCACTCCGCCGCCGACAGGACTTAAAGAAGGTGCTTGGCATTTATTTGCGATCTTTATTTCAGCGATCTTCGGCATTGTGATCAAAGCGGCAACGATGGGAAGTATTTCGATGATCTCCATCGCCTTGGTCGCGGCCCTGCAATTGCGCGCACCCGGCGATATGTCTCAATCGGTAAAATTAGCATTAAGCGGATTCGGTAACGGCACGATCTGGATGATCACAATCGCCTTTTTCATTTCCCGTGGATTTATCAAAACCGGATTGGGTAAAAGAATTGCATATTGGTTTATCGTAAAGCTAGGTGGAACCCCCTTAGGAATCGCTTACGGTTTGGCGTTTTCGGATTTGGTTCTAGCTCCCGCCACCCCCAGTAACACAGCCCGTGCCGGCGGTATCTTGATGCCGATCATGAAATCCATCTCGATGGGATTTGGTTCAGACCCTGCAGATCCGAAAACTCATCGCCGCATGGGGGCTTACTTAACTTTGAATTCTTATTACGCAAATCTTTTGGGTGCTGCGATGTTCATCACGGGAACTGCTTCCAATTCCATGTGCCAAAAGTTTGCGAAGGATTTGGGCGTGGAAATTTCCTGGGGTGGCTGGGCCCTGGCGGCTTTGGTACCGGGCCTTGTTTGTCTGGCTTTGACACCGTGGTTGCTTTTCAAAATATATCCGCCGGAACTTAAAGACACTCGGTCCGTCCAACAGGAAACCAAAGGAAAATTAAAAGAACTGGGCGCCGTCACTCGTAACGAGTGGCTGATGGTCGTGGCCTTTGTGATGCTTTTGGTAATGTGGATCTTTGGACCGCAGTTGAAAATTGATGCGACTGTGGGTGCCATGATTGGACTTTCATTCCTGCTGCTAAGTGGTGTTTTAACCTGGGAAGATGTGAAAGGTGAAAAAGGCGCGTGGGATACCATGGTGTGGTTCTCAGCCCTGGTGATGATGGCAGAAGGTTTAAATCAATTGGGCTTCGTCAGTTGGTTTAGCGGAATTGTAAAAGCCGAATTGGGGCATCTGCCATGGTACTGGGCCTTCCCGGCTGTGATCCTAGTTTACTTCTACACTCGGTATCTGTTTGCGAGCGCCACCGCTCACGTGGCTGCGATGTATTCAGCAATGCTCGCTGTAGCAATTGCTGTCGGCATCGAGGGAAAACTCGTGGCCTTGATGTTGGGCTTCACCGGATCTCTTTCGGGCGTTCTGACTCACTATGCGCACGGACCTGCGCCGATTTTGTATGGTGTGGGCTATGTTGATCTGAAAGATTGGTGGAGAATTGGATTTATATTTTCGATTGTTTACATCATTATCTGGATGGGCTTAGGCGCTGCTTGGTGGAAGGTGTTGGGTATTTACTAACCTTTCGTTCGACACGCCCATGTATTAAAGACGACTTTCCAAGAAAACTCCCGAAGCAATTTTCATTTGTGCTGAAATCGAATCGCGAGGGAGTTTTTATGAAGGTTCATCACCTTAACTGTATTTCATCATGTCCTTTGGGTGGTCATATGATGGATGGTATTACGCCAACATCATTTGAGAGAGCACATATCTGCAATCATTGCTTGTTAATAGAAGGCGCTCACGGCCTGACGTTGGTAGATACGGGCTTCGGCTTACGTGATGTCGCCAATCCGTCCTCTAGGCTCAGTAGTTTTTTTCTCTTTATGAACAAACCCGATTTCATCGAATCCCTCACGGCCATTCGTCAAATTGAAAAATTGGGTTTTAAAGCCTCTGACGTGCGCGATATCGTTTTAACCCATTTGGATTTTGATCACGCAGGAGGACTGGATGACTTCCCCGAGGCGCGTGTGCATATGTTAGATTTGGAAAAGCGCCACGCAGAGATGCGGAAAACCTGGTTAGACAGGCAGCGCTTCCGCCCTCAACAGTGGAATTACAAACAAAACTGGCAAACTTATTCTTCGGCTTCTGGAGATACCTGGAACGGATTTGAAAAAGTCACTCCCATCACCGAGCTTCACGACGATATTGCATTGATTCCTCTTGTCGGTCACACCCACGGACACGCAGGAGTCGCCGTTAAATCTGAGCGTGGGTGGATGCTGCATGCGGGTGATGCGTATTTCCATCGGGACGAAATGAATTTTAAAAATCCTTCGTGCACGCCAGGGATGCGCATGTACCAGACACTTATGGAAAAGGATCGAAAGTCCCGTCTGCAAAATCAGGACAGACTTCGAGCATTGAAAAAAAATCTGGTCGATGAAATCGATCTTTTCTGTGCGCATGATCCAATTGAACTTGAAAACATGCAGCAGCCTTCGATCCGCAACCAACCGGCTCCCGATATATCCGTGAGCCCTTTTGATTTGACCTAAGCCACAGGCTCTGCTGCCGACTCCCAAAGCTCTTCTTTTAGCAGCTCTTTTTCGTGGAGCCCGAGCTCCTTCATATAGTCTTTGATCAATTCAATTTTTAACATCCTGGATGTATGAGCATCCATCTCCAATGTCTGAATGATTTGATCCAGCCGCGAAGTTGGAACGGTTTGTTTTCCCGTCAAAATGCGGGAGACAAAGCTGGGATTGACCGATAGGTCCTTGGCAAAATTGCGTAATGAATATTTCGGATTTAGATTCTGTCTTCTCTCTAAAGCTGATCTTAAGATGTGATGCACTCGACTCACTTGTTGTCCCTACCCCTCAGTGTCACTTTGCTCCCCTGCAAAGCTGATGAAAGATAAAAAGCAATTCGTATACCAACAGTCTATGGAGCCGTTTTAATACTGTTGCGTTTCAAAGCAACAGCTCAACAGCACAAAAAGAAAAACCCGATACATTTCTGTACCGGGTTTCATAAATTATAAATCAAAAGTTCAGGAAACGACTATCTGCCGTTTCCGTACATGGGAATCGGCCTATCTGCCGTTTCCATGCGGAGGTTGGTTACCAGAACCACCAGAAGATCCGCCACCTGCGTGAGCACTTTGGCCTGCGCCAATAACTAAAATAGAAGCAATAAGTAGTGCGATAAATAGTTTCATTATTCATTCTCCAAAAGCGTATCGATCGCCGTGAAAGCAAAAACTGGAATATTTCCTTTTGCTTCAGGTTTTTCGAGAAGCTTTACGCGTTCTTTAAAAGCACGCTCTTCAATCAAAATCCATTCACGATATGTCTCTTCGCTAATCGATTCGAAATAGACATTCATTAAGTTCGCGAAGTTAACGTCGGAGTTACCCGGCTTTAAGTATCGCTCTGTGAGCCTGATTCCTACGGACTTAATAGTTTCCGCAGAAAATGGTGCTCTCACCTCACCTTGCCCATAAAGTCCATTCCCGAGGGGTCGGAGAACTTTTTGGTCAATCATGCGTTCGAGCACGCCTAAACCATAAGAACCGAATCTCTGTTGGACAAAATTAGCATCGAAGGGGCGAGTTTCAGCCAGAACATAAAGCTCCGTGAAACAAGGATCTTTCTGCAAATCTGCTTCAAGATCAAAATTAAAACGATGAAGGGGCGAAGACTTTAATTGTGGATCCGTCTTTTCAAGCTTTTCGCGAACCGAAGGTGGAACCTTCGTCACTAGATGAGTAAGGTCGCGGGTATCAAGCAAGCAGGAATACAATTTGTAAAGAGTGGAGTAATTAGGATTGTGAGATTTCTCTCGCAATCTATTCAGCGTCTTTACGTGAATCTGGGACTTCGTCGCCAACAAACTTAGACCCTTTTTCGGGTCCTTGAAACGCAATAAGTAAGTCTCAATATCCTGGGACACTTGGTCCGGAATTGAACTTACCGTTTGGCGCTCGTTTAGTTCGACGTTAATTTCCATTGTTCCCCATCAATCGATGGCTCTCACTATCTCAGGACGGGGTTCAATGCAACGAGACAAACGACTTTCGGGGCTTGGTGTCAAGCCCCGGAGTCCTAACTAACAGTAAGTAATTACTGGCAGTTTGGTACGTTCAATTGTTTTGTGAACAAGAACTTTTCGTAACCGTTTTTAGTGTTAAGAACTTTAGAAACTTTAGCGTCTACAGTTAGAGCGTAAGTTCCAGAGATAACTTTGTCAGCGCAAGTGCGGTGTTTACCGTTAACGTTCCATTCGCATTCCCAAGCAGTACGAGTGTAGTTGATTGGAGTAGTCAAATATTTAGAACCTTTGTAAACTTCTTTACGGTAGTTGTCACCGATAGTGATAACGTCGTATTGAGCAACTGGCTTTTTAGTGCGAAGGTTAGCACCGTCTACGCATACGAAAGTGTAGTCGATAGCAGAACCCATGAATACTGTGCCAGCTTCGATTTTGATTGTTGGGTCTTTTTCAAGAACTTCCCAAGAAGTGTCAGCAGAGTAGTTAGCTGCGAATGCAGAAGAAGAAACCAATAGAGCGATCATTGCTACGAATTTCATTGTTATTCCCTTTGTTAAAAGTGTTTTTGTTTTAAAAACTTGTTCGTTTCGAATGAGATGGTGTTTCTACTTTTCCGCCGAAAATGTAAATTCGAAACTAAAGGGTGTTTTTGGATTCTTGGACAGACCAAACTTTGTCCAAGGTTTGTCCGGACAAAGTTAAATGTGTCCAGCGTTAGGCCCGGCTTTTAAGGCGCGCAGCACAAGGATCTTGAGAAGATTTTGATAAACGGCGCCTGATTTTATGGGTTTTACGAGTTTGCTTTACGCTCAAAGTATTGAAGGTCGATGAAAATGGCGGACGCTAGGATCAAGCTGCGCTCTTCGTCGGAGAGTTCTGCGCGACCGAACTCCACTTGGAAATTATCCGCATCCATAAAGGCTTCTTTAAAGAGGCCTGACCACTTCTTTCTGATCACCGCAACCTCTTGATTGCTTTTAAATAGAGGGAATGTCCAAAATTGAAGAAAGCCTGATTCCATTTTCATAAGTACACGGCCATTAGGAGTTTCGATATCAAACTTCTTACGAAATATACCAAAACGCTGTTGAAGAGCTCCAATATATTGCCCATGAGTAGAGAAGACTTCCAGTCGTTGAAAAAAAATTTTAAAGGGGTGTTTTACGATGAAAACCTGCTGACGTTGGTTATCAAAAAAGTGCAGTTCAAAGCTGCGCCAGTGACCCAAAAACTGTCTGATCAAAAGTCCCAAAAAGCCCTTTTGTTGTTCAGCGCAGTAACCAATCACCGTCCCCTGCTGATCGCAAATCTCGTACTTGTTGCGAGTTTCAAATCCAATCAACTCGGCCAATTCCTTACGCTGACGAATGATCAATTGATTCTGGTTTTTAAGAGCTTCCAGCAACGACATAAATCAATCCTTTTTACTTACCGACCTGTTGGTACCATTTAAATTGTTTGCCATCCCAGTACAATGTTCCAGAGGAAGCGAATTCTTCTGAAAGTTTCAAACTATCCCCTTTGACCGAAGGAGGTTTTGCAGCACCTTTGATTGCGGATTTTTCGATTTGACCTTTATAAAGTTCCCAGATGTTCATCCACATCAGGTCCTTCAGCCCTCTGACTTCCTTGTTTCCCGCTCCGACCACCACCTCTTTGCCCGAGCCAAACTTTATTCGAATGCCTCGTTTGTGCTGCTTTTCCACCAGTTCGGCGGTGTCCTCTTTGCTGTCTCCATCGAAATCGCCTTTGATGGAACAAGGTTGAGCAAAACAATGAGGCTTGTAGTCTTGAGCCAAAGCTGGACAACCGATGAAAAACAGGATGAGTGTTAACAATGATTTATTCATAGATTTATCATTCAAAACAAACTGGCTAATGTCATGATCTTTGTCATAGTTTTTTAAAAACATGTCGCTCTCCCCGCCACTTGATTATTCTGAAACCAATGAAGATTGAAGTGCTGTATGGACTCCATCTTTTTCTGATAGTGGCCATCTTAATAACTCTTTTGATTTTATCTGGAGTTGTGGGAATGGTTCTGGGTCATTGGCAGATAAAAGCCAAATGGCTTGCGGACGTAGAAACCAACTTTATTCCATCAACAATCCTGGGATTATTAGCTCTCGTTTTGGGGTTTACGTTTTCCATGGCGGTATCCAGATACGACACCCGCCGCGACCAAATTGTTAAGGAAGCCAATTCCATTGGTACGGCCTATCTGCGGGCAGAGCTGATGCCGGATCAGTATCCAGAACAAATAAAGTCTTTAATTAAACATTATCTGGACGTTCGCATTCAATTTCATGCTGTTAAAGATGATCTCATTAAAGACGAAGAAATCGCCGCTCACACCGCAAAGTTTCAGACTGAAATTTGGAAACTGATGGTGGATATTTCTCGCACCCATAACACCCCCATCACCGCCCTTACCGTAGCCGCCATGAATGAAATGTTTGATGCCGGTAGTGAGCGAACATTCGCCTCAAAAAATCGCATTCCGGAATTGGTTTTTCTGCTGTTATTTTTGGTGGCCGGAATTGGAGTCGCCTCCATGGGGTTCATAGAAAGTGTGCGTAACGAGAAGCCGTTTTTTAATGTTGTCGTTCTATCGATATTATTTGCCCTAGTTATCGGTCTTATTTTGGACATCGATCGCCCTCAAAAAGGGTTTATCCAAACCAATCAACTCCCCTTGCTGGAGCTTCGGGAAAGCCTCAATCAGGAATCCCGTTGAAAATATTCCCACGCCTAAATTAGCCCGCGGCTTGGGGTCCCCTTAAAATCGTCCCCGCATCCTCCAGATTAAAAGATTTTTATCTGTTTGCGAGGTTCTTTTCAGACGCGGGCCCTTCCTAGGACATTTGTTGACGCCTTGCTTGATCTAGATTACAAATCTGCCACTTAAAAAACATCGGAGTAATCCTCCGTAAGCGGTGTAAAAACGATGACTTCCGTCCAAGACGTGAACTTTCAAAATCTGATGCTGAAATCGATCCGATTTCTTATCTCATCGCTTGCCCTGCTTTGTGGTGCTGTTGCGACAGCACAAGTTCTGAATTCTCCCGCCATGACCTCTGCTCCACCAAATTCTTTTGCGGTTCTTTGCTATCATGACGTCAGCACAGGCTTTGTCGGCAACGAGTTCAGCATCCGCAGAAAAGACCTGGTCGACCAATTCGATTACTTAAAAGCACACTACAACGTCGTAAGTCTGCAAGACATTATCGATGCCAATCACGGCAAAAAAACTCTGCCACCAAAAGCTGTATTGATCACAGTGGATGATGGCCTGGCATCCTTTTACGAGAATGTTTATCCGTTGTTAAAACAGTATAAGTACCCAGCGGTATTTGCTGTTGTGACGAAGTGGACGGAAGACGGTGCCGCTCCCGATTATGGCTTTAAAGATTCCAATCCCAAGATGGCGAACTGGAAACAGCTTAAAGAAATGATGAAGTCAGGATTGGTAGAGGTCGTCTCTCACACGCACGATTTGCATCAGGGCCAAGTCTTTAATCCTCAAGGTAACCAGGCAGCGGTTGCGGGCTATTTCAAATACGATCCCACGACAAAGTCTTATCAATCCGAAGAGGAATTCGTTAGCCGCGTTCAAGCCGATCTTAAAAAGAGCAACGAGGCCCTTAAAAAGCACCTGGGTAAAGACAATACCGTTATTGTTTGGCCTTACGGTCAATCCAATGGTCTTTCTCGCAAAGCCGCAGAAGAAGTCGGCATGAAAATCCAGATGAGCCTGCGCCCTGGCCTTAACAACGCCAGTGACATCTCTCATATCGGTCGCGGTCTTGTGATGTCGACGATGGAGATCCCTCAGTTTGCGACAGTTCTGGAAAATGCTTTTAACGATCAATTTCCAATGCGAATGATTCGCGTCGACATTGATAGTTTCTGGAAAAACACAGAATCCGAAACTGAACAGGGTTTGGGTGACTTGCTGGAAAAGGGTCTTGCCCTAGGACCTAGTGCTGTTCTGATTAAAGCGCTTTCTGATTCAGGCGACGCATACTTTGCGACTGATAAGATGAAAATGCGTGGCGATTACCTAAATCGCACGGCCCACACGATGAAAAATCGCGCGCGTGTGGCATACGCTTACGCACAATTCCCTCAATCCTTTTTGAAAAACCCGGAATTGGCCACTTCTGCGATTCGTGACATGGCGAAATTTACGGACTTGGATGGCGTCTTTTTTGAGGTTTCCCCGAAAGACAATCTGGCAGGAATTCCGTTTCAAGCTGTGATCTCGACAGCTCAATCTATTCGTCCTCGTTGGAAGTTTGGAATCATTGGCCAACAGCCTTTAGATCCGAACATGTTTGACTATGTCATGCTGACTAGCGCCCAACTGGAAAAAGCCAAAGCCTTGCCAGGGGCTGGAATTGTTGCGGCTAAAGAAATCGTGTCTTTACCAAAAGACTATAAATCTGATGCCGCTCACCAAATTGCCCAAGGTTATTTGAATTTATACTACGACGTGAACTTTAAAGGATTTGAACCGGATGCAGAATTTAACAGTCTGTTTTCGGTGATTAAAAGCATCCCTCAACACAAGGGAGAGGCAAAATGATTATCTCTTATCTGCCTGCGATTTTGAAATTCCTGTTCCTGGTGATTCCTTTCATGCTGCCTTTGATCTGGATTATGGGCGCTTTCGTTTTCTATTTTAAAAGAGAACGAAAACGTTTGGAGTTGTCTGAGTTTTCAGATCAGCCCTACACTATTTTGATTCCTTGCTATAACGAGGAAAACTGCGCGGAAGCTACGATCCGTTCTTTGGATCACTTGCCTGCTGATAAGTGCGAAATCATCGCCATCAACGACGGCAGCCGCGACAAAACGCAAATGGTTCTTGAGCGACTGGCGATGACTCGTCCTCATATGCGCGTAATCAACCTGGTGCAAAATCGCGGTAAGGCTGCGGCTTTGACTTTGGGTGCGATGGCAAGTCGTTATGAATTCATCCTTTGTATTGATGCGGATTCAGAATTGGACGCGCAGGCCCCTCGTATTATGCTTGAGCACTTCCGTGACGAGCATGTTGCCGGAGTGACGGGAAATCCTCGCGTAAAAAATCGTGGCACTCTTGTAGGACGTCTGCAAGTGGGCGAGTTTTCTGCGTTGGTGGGTATGATCAAACGTTATCACCAGACTTTGGGTCGCCTGTTCGCATTGTCTGGCGTCTTGGTGATGTTCCGTAAATCCGCGATTGAAAGCATTGGTTATTGGGACACAGACACGGTCACTGAAGACGTGGGTATCAGTTGGAAACTTCAGACTTCTGGTTGGTCTTTGAAATACGAACCGAAAGCAAAATGTGACGTGCTTATGCCCGACACTTTGAAAGGCCTCTGGAAACAAAGGCTTCGTTGGGCGCAAGGCGGTTTCGAAGTGGTTCTGAAGCACGGTAAATCTGTTCTTAACAGCCGCGACGTGGGTCTTCGTTTGATCCTTTTGGAATATATCTTTTCTGTGACTTGGGCCTTTATGTTGCCTGTGACGATTCTGTGCGCTTTGTTTGGAACGAACTTGCACGACATCAACCCAAGTTATGCGATTTTATTGACCGGTGTTATGAGCTTCACCCAATTCCTGGTGGGCTTATTCCTGCACGGTCGTTACGAGCGTTCAACGGGCCTGGGCTTTGTGGCTATCTGGTACCCGTTTGCTTATTGGATGATTAATAGTTTTGTTTTATTTGTGGCGATCCCGAAAGTACTGTTTGGCCCAAAACGCCAATTCAGTTCCTGGATCAGCCCCGATCGTGGCGGAGTGACTTATGCGAAAATTGATTGAAACTGGATGCACACTAATTCTATGGGCTGTTTTCATCAGCGGTAGCAGCATTGCTATCTTTGACTTCTTCTTTAACGTCGATGCGTCCGAGAAGATTTCTTCTCACATGCTGGTGATTGGCTGGGCGCCCTTTTTTGCAGTTCTGATTTTCGGTGCGATGTTATTCCTGGTGCGCGTTTCAAAATACGATAACACCAAGAAAGCTATCGCTAGCGAACACACTGTTCAGTGGTCTAAAGAAGAACTTGCTCTGGCTCAAAACGGCAAAGTCGTTGATTTGCATTTCGCAGGTGCGGGCCTGGCTTGCCAGGTTGTGACACGTGATGAAGTTGCAGCGGTTCTGCATGCTGAGAACAAAACAGTGCATGTGACAGTTGCAGCACAAACGAACGAAGAATCCGTGATGGGATTGGTTCGCCAAGCTTTCTAATTTGCGATTTCTATATTTCAATTATGATGAGCCTGTCTTTTAACGAGGACAGGCTTATTTTTTTGCTTATCGTCCGAAAGACTCAGCCACGGCGGTCGTAAATAACACGAAAAAACAGCCCGAAAAAAACACGTGAAAATCCGTTGTTTCGAGTTTGTCGACAAGACTGATACCACTGCCTAAAGCGATCATAGCGGTAAAGTATATTGATTCTTTTCTGCGTAATAAATGTAATCCCACATAAGTCATGTAAACAAACTAAACTGTGTTGTCATTCGATTTTGTTTAGATGCGGCTTGTAAATTGCTTTGCTCTATCCCCGATCTATAAAAGATCCCTCAGGATCAATATATCGATTTTGAGGTCATGAAGGGGCGCCTTTCCACGCGCATCGACGACAACCTTATTTCCAAAATGACGGTATTACTTTTTACGGGCAGTGGCTTTTGCTCAGGAAGTTTACTCAGCCCAACCATCATTATTACTACTGCTCACTATTAAGCGAAGGAGTGATCCGAATCCTTCACCTTCCAAAGACGGAAACAATCCCACTTGGATGTTTTCGCATTTGCATTGCGGGGTTTGGCGCTCATTCGAATGAGTTTAATCAGGACCGACAATCGATGGCCAGTTTCGCAACGGGGAAAATTCACTTGGTGGGCGTGAATTTCATTTGAAAAACAAAGAGCTTCATTCAAATAACGAGGACATCAACATCGAGGGCCTGTCCCTCTGCAAAACAGGAAATATCTCCCTTACGAAATATGCGACATGCAATCCACCTCCAACGTCGAACAAGTATAATTCAGAACAAAAACCCACGAAGAAATACCTGGGGTTTTGTTCTTGAAACTTTAGCTGAGTTTATGCTCCAATGCCACTGTGAGGGGTCACTTGGATTCGAATCAAAAGACAAAGCCAATTGAGTATTTCAATTTCTGGCAGATACAAAACAAGATGACTTTGTTTTCTTTGATCGCCATTTTGGCCTTGGCGGCGCTTTTTGCCATCGGCAACGTGCTTCTTCCCGAATACAGAACTATTCAATTCGTTGTTTTTATCGTGCTCATCCCGACTCTTGCCTGTTTTGGTATTGCGACCTGCCACGCTTCAAATCTAGAGTCTTCAAAGGCCAAACGAGTTTATGGGATCTTACTTGAGCGCCTGTCTGAAACCGAAGGTTCGCAACTGACTCTGGATCGTTTCTTTTCTATCTCGAGTGACCTTATGGCTGTCGCTGGAAAAGATGGCTTACTTAAAAAAGTCAGCACCTCATTGGTGAACACACTGGGATACAGCGAAGAGGTTTTACTTACCACACCATTTTTTGAGTTCCTTCATCCCGACGATAAAGAAGCCACTCGCAAAAACATTGAAGCGTTAAATCTGGGTTTGCGCTCGATAGGATTTGAAAATCGTTACAAAGCTGCAGACGGAAAATTCAGAACTCTTAGTTGGAGTGCAGCCGCTGATATCGAGTTGGGTGTTCGTTTTGCATCCGCGCGTGACGTGACCGATGAAAGAAATTTTCAAAAACGCATGGAACAAATCCTGGATGCGGCCCCGTTTATTTTGATGGTCAAAGATATTGATGGCATTATCATTGGTTGCAATGAAGCCTTGGCGCAATCTTTGAGTGTTCCTAAAGAAAAGCTTCTGGGACAGAATGCCAGAAATTTTATGACCAAAGAGTCCTTCGCAGCCACTCAAGCGCAGGAAGCCATCGTCCTTAAGTCAAAGCGTCCTCTTACATACGATGAAGATCTCTATGAAGAGGGTGAAGCCTCCACTTATCGATCGACCATTTTCCCTATCTTTGATCAAGATGAAAAAATCATTTCTTTGGGGAAGGTTTCAATTCATCTGGGTACAGTCAAACCATCTTAGTTAGTGAAAAAAAAGGCACCGCATGCGGTGCCTTTCTTTTTTTTAGAAACCAGAAACATCACTCAAACCGCGATCCGAAACCTTAGCAGTCTGCAGGTGACGAACCTTGGCCGCAGGTTTTGTCACTTCCTGCTGCTGCGAAACGTTTTTCTTGTGTCCATCAATCAAAGCTTTCAAGTCGCCAACAAGCTCAGACAAAGCCACGGCCTGTTGAGACATTTCTTCGGACGCTGCTGCCACTTCTTCTGAGGAAGCTGCATTTCCTTGCGTTGCCTGATCCAACTGATTCATGGCTTTCGTGATTTGCTCTAAGCCCTCTGCTTGCTCCTTGGAACCGCTGGCGATTTCGTTATTAAGCTCGCTAACTTTTTTAACTGCAACCAGGATTTCATTCAGAACGACGCCGCTTGCGCTTGCCACTCTAGAGCCGTGCTCTGTATTTTCCACGTTCTCTTTGATCAAAGACGCAATTTCTTTTGCAGCAACAGCGCTTCGTTGTGCAAGACTTCTCACCGCTTCCGCTACGACAGCGAAACCTTTGCCTTGCTCGCCCGCACGAGCAGCCTCCACTGCGGCATTCAATGCCAGCAGATTTGTTTGAAAGGCAATATCATCGATCACATTGATAATTTCCTCGATCTTCTTAGAACCAGAGGCAATTTGATTCATGGAACTGATTAGCTTTTTAATTTCAACTTCCCCATTTTCCGCTGATGTGCGGGATTTTTGAGAAAGAGAGTTTGCTTCCTGGGCGTTGCCAGTATTGAGTTTCACCATGCTTGTCAGCTCTTCAATGGAGGCAACTGTTTCTTCTAACGAAGCCGCGGCCTCTGTTGAACCTGACGACAAATTCACACTTGCCGCCGCCAACTGAGTTCCACCAGCGGATGTTTGCTCTGCGGCCCCCATAACAGCGTCACCAATTTTCGTAAGGGCTTTGGAAAGCGAATGAGCAAAGAAGAAGCCCACCACCAACGCCAATAGCAAGCCGACCATTGAAATACTTACTGCGACAGTTGATGCGAACTTAGCAAAATCTTTAGCGCTTGCTGATTTGTCTTTTAAAACATCATTATGGAAATCGATCAGCTCTTGCACGCTTTTTGTGAAGGCAGCCGCTTTCTTAGAGCCATCGCCCACCAACACGCGATACATTTTCGCCTGACTTTCTGTCGTTTTATCATCTGACAAATCAATCGCGTTTAAAGCAGAAGCTTTAAAGTCGTTCCAATTAGCATCGACTTTATCGAACATCTCCCTTTGTCCAGGGATGAACCCTAGGCTCATGTAAGCTGCACGATTTTTTTCATAATTATCGATTGAAAGCTGCGCTGTTTTAATAGCATCAGCAGCATCTTCACTAGTGACTCCATCGACTCCTAAAATCATGATATTAATTCGCAGTCGTCGATAGTCAGCTAGCATGCTAGACGCGTAAGTCAGTTTTGGAGAAACCTTGTCGGCGACAAAACTGTATTCGCTATCGACTTTGCCAAGGGAAAAGAATCCGGTGAAACCCACCGTAAGAGTTATGGCGGATAGAAATCCACACAAAACCAACAACTTTGCTTTTAAACTAAAACCCGAAAACACGGAACACCCCCGACCAATTGTTTGGACCGCAAACGTATCGGAGCAATCTTTTAAACTTAAAGTGAGAAACGGTATCTTTTTTGTAAGATTTCAAAACAATCAAAAGTGTATTGATTAAAAGGACTCCGTATCAACTCTCCACCGGGAGCCGAGTGGATTCACATTCCCACGCTATTTCAATTTTACGTGGATACTAAATTTTGTGTCTTTCAATTTAGGTTTAATATTTTCTGCAAAAACGGTTTTTATATTTCAGGATATATGGAGACTTCAAGTCGCTCGATAAATTTCCAAAAATAGCTCGCATCGTATTTTTCTGTGAAGATGAACCTGTTTAGTGCACGGGATTTGGTGGAATCTATGGCACCTAACTTCATCAAATGTTCATAAATAATTTCGTGGGAGATCATTCCCGCCTGCTCCACCGGAGGAAGTTTATCCCAGAGAGTTTTATCAACCAGAAAAGTTTTTTCTCCCGGCAATGTCGTTCGACGACGAATCACCACCTGAAGAACTTCACAACCTTTTTGCGCAGGTTTAAAAAGGTGATTGGAGTCTTTGATATTCTTAAGTGAAACATTCTCTTTCAATTCCAGCTGGGAACGGATCGATTTGAGTCGGTTTAAATACTGTTCCCCTAATTTTGGCGCTGCCAACTTAAGTTGAGAAAACTTTTTTTCAACAATCGCATAGGGATCTTTTTCGGTCGCTGTCGGCTTTAGATCTCCTTCATAGAAATCCAGGATTTGTGCAGACTGATTTACACCGCTACAAAAGACACCATCGCCACCGTTACCGACTTTGTTGCCTTCAGCGTGTACAAGACCTGTGGAAAGAATAATTAAAATCGAATTAGTGATTTGAAAGCGGAATTTCATACATGCCTCTTTTACCATCCACAGTCGTCACATCAATCACCAGAGTTGTTAACTCTGCATTGGGCGGTTTATTAAGTAAAAGCCAACGGCGCTGAAACATTTTTGCTGGGACCGCCACCGGCGCATAGAGATGAGTGCTCGGTACCTTCATCACTGCTTCTGCCAGGCGCTTGTCGCCACTGATTCCCGTAGCCGCAGCCCAACCCAGGCCACCCACAGTTGCCACTGTCCCTAAAGACGACAGCGCTGAATTCTTACTGGTGGAAGCCAACACACCGGCACCCACCAGCGATGCCTGAATAATGTCCTGATTCAATTTGTCGACTTTGGCTTGCGCCTGCTTTGCTTCAGCCCAGTCGACTAGATCTTGCCCCAAAACCGCACTTACCTTGCTTTCAGCGGGATCCGGCAAGCGTGGGCGAATTGACTCAATACGGATCCACTCCGTAGTGTTGTTTTCAATCGTCACCTCAATCAATTGAAAGCTGTCTCTTTTAGAATAATCCAGGTTTTCGGCGCTTACCGTGATATCGATAGGATTCCCAGGTTCAACAGAATGTCCCTTATAACCGGGATGTATGCTAGCGCAGGAAACTAATAAACTTGATGAGATGATTGCCAAGATGATGATTAGATTTTTCATTATTTCTCCAAAGGATTGGTAACAGGAACAAATTGAACATTTAAACTATAGACTTCAGTGCCGGCTGACTTATCTGACAGGTCAGAAGCATTTTCCAGGAAATCATCGATCAGCTTTTTAAAGGCCTCGATTTTTTTGGGGTTCACAGGAATCGACAAAGATTGAATTTGGCGCAAACTATTTTCGACCGTATCAATCTTTTCGATCGCAAGATCCAGATTCTGCTTGTGGTACTTTCTGATGGCTTCCGAAGGTATTTTAGAATCCACATCCAGCAGACTTCCCACTTGTTTGAATTTGGGCTTCGTCTGCAAAATTCCCATCCGCTCCATTCTTAAAACTGCCTGATGAGCCTCCTCGACACTAATCCCCAAGCGACGCGCAATCCAACGCGGATCCGGTTGAGAATCCTTGATCCGGGTCAGGCTTAGGATTGCAAAGTGATACCAGTCCGAAATCACCTGAAAGCGGTCTTGATCCAGCTTGATGCGATGAGTTTCCTCTGCCTGAGAAGAACCCTCTTTCAAAAGCGACTGGGCGATCTCGCTTTTTTCTGTAGGTGAAAGATCCAAACGCGAACCCATCTTTTTCATGGATTTAACCGTGATCGTTCTTTTTCCGGCCATCATTTGTGACAATTGTGCAGGGCTTACTTCCAAATATCTGGCAAATGCCCGAAGAGAAAAATTAGGATTTCTCTCCCGGCGCTTATCAAATTCCAGTTTTAAAAGTTCTTGTGCGGTTTGCATGAGGAAGTTGTATTAAGCGCTCTTTGCGGGGTCAATAGACTTTTTGAAACAGTGTTTCAAAAGCTGAAACACCGGGGGAACAAGAAAACTTTACGGAATTTAACGGACTCCAATTCTTCAACAAAGGGGTACTGTTTTCAACAAGCCCACATTTGTCTAATATCGATTTACAAACTCTGGATTTGGCGTTATCTCCACCCAAATGGAAAATGCTATAGAGTCCTTTAAAGCCAATGCCCTTAAGCTTTCTGAAGCGCTTAAGGAACGCGGTATTGATAAACCAGCGCTTTCCCCGTCCAGTCCTTTTCTTCGTGCCAGTCACGAAATCCAAACTAAAGCCATCGAACGCACTCAAAATCAGTTAAAACAGATGGAGATCGTTCCTGTACGCCTGGAAGAGTTTGAAAAACTTCGTATGATTTGCCGTTTCCATGGCGTGAAACCGGTAGCTCCTGAAGTCTATGAACGCTTAACGAACGATATGGCGTGGGAGATCTTGGATTTTGGTTTAAACCAGCTATATAGAAATGAAACGATCTTTAAGCTTGGGAATTACACTATCGAGGACTACGAGTCTTATACGCCCGCGGAACTCTTCAGCCGTCCGATGTCGGTCCTAAAGCCCTTGGTGGAAAAAACTTTGCAAGTTAAGGCGAGCACAAAGATCGTGGACCTAAGTGACATTCCACCCTATGTGATTGAAGAAACTCAAACTCGCTTGAAAGCACAATTTCGCATCCAGCATTCTTTCGCCTGCCCACTGAAGTCGATCTCGAGCAATGAAAACACGATGTTTGTGTTTGCATCGATTATCGAGCCCCTCGACCCCAGCCGCCGCGTTTCTATTATGTAGCCTTAAGCTGAAGCCACCAGCTTCTGATAACTACACTCGTTCACTGTGCGCAAAATATTGAAATACATTTCGCAGGCCTGATAGAAATTCTCTGTCGCCCCCGCTTCGTTTTCTGGAGGGAATGATTTGATGGTTTTAACGGCTTTTTCGACGTGGTCGACGTCTTCAAAGGCATGAATCTTTACAAAGAGCGCTGCTTTTTCGCCGTGAGCTTTTTTAACCGTCTCATACATTCTGGCGCCCACCTCGACTGAGAAAGCCTCAAGCATCAAGATTTGACCTAAAAGATGATACGGATGTTCAAACATGACTTTGAAATACTGAGATTGATAGAACGCACTTGTCACACCAAACGGAGGGTACTGCGTGATTTTCTTTCCTATGGCTTCCATGTCTTTCATGGCAACCGTGTGATGACCTTTTTCTTCGCCGATATGGGCGAGCATTCGACGGCCTACGGGATTATCAATAGGAAGTCTGCCTGCACTGAGGGACATCAGACGCACCGAATGAGAAACAAAGTGGTATGTTTGCGCTAGCCAATTCGCATACACTTCGGGATTCGAGAAATCCATGGTGTTGAAATATTCTACGACAGCTCTGAACTCTTTTGATTTATGCAACTCGTTCACGTCTTGCCTGACCTTTCTTAACTAGTTCGTTGGAATTAAATGTCTCTAAAACATAATTTGGGAATTTAAGACTTGTTTGGATGATCTTGTTCTTTTCAAATGTAAAAAGATCTGTGGGAACTCCGTTATGAGTGACCGTTTCCAGCGCATCCCCGCCCCACATTTTTCCTAAAGAGTTCATGGAGCGATTGTTTCTCATCATTCCAAGCATCAGATCAAAACCCAGATGAACTTGATACAGAACCGACAGGCAGCCTGTGAGAAATGCCGTATTGATGTTGCCGCCTTCGATTGTTCTGCGGTGGTCTTTATGAACGGTAAAATAAGAATTCACCAGAGCGTGATCATTTCCTTGAGCTACGAAATTTTGGAAGTGCTTTTGCTGCCAAGGCTGAAACCAGGAATCTTGGGTCTGAACATAGCTTTTCAGCGAAACCTCACGCATGCAATCGAGGGCTACGCAGGTGTCCTCTTTATAAAGCGCTACGATGTAATCCTGGCGGGTAAAATCGTTTGAGGGTACGACCATAGCTTGCCCTTTGATCGAGGAAAATTCCTCGCTCCAGGTGGTTTTAAAGGTCTCGTAGGCTTGCTCGTACTGATTTGTTAATTGAGCGTCGTTAAAACGTCCGTTTAAAACGTGAAATTCATACTGCACTAGGCGCTCTCCTGTTATGCGACAAGCACAGATTAGTTTAGTAGCGTCTTATTTGTTTATAGTAATGTTGTGTGCAGGCGGAAAACTATCCTTAGAGACTGAATTGTGGTCAGTGAAGACAAAAGGATCTAGGTCTGTATGGGCGGATGTTCACGAGGGATTAATCCAATTTTCATCTGTGAGTTCAGGCTCGGAGACCCACTGTTTCGCCGTTTCAAAATCTTCTAACTTAAAACCCACGACTTTACCCGGAACTAAGGGACTTAAGAGATCGTAAAACATTCTTACGATGGCTTGGTCAGAGACGATCGCCATGCGATTCCATTTACGTATGTGCTTGAAGCTGATCAATACATAGTCCACGAGTGCCGCTGCAGAATAGTTCTGCATTCCTGTTTCAAGCTTTACGATGAAATTGATGGCGTCGTATTTATTTGCGACTTCGTTCACCCTTCTGATTACGACATTTTCGTATTCGTCTTTATCGACTTTGCCACTCGCTCGGTACGCCACTACGTAAGGCGGAAAATCAGTTAGCAACTCAACCATAGACTGCCTCCTGATTTAGTTTTTATCTGGGCGAGCCCGTTGGGAATATGTCAGTTAAAAGACATTTGCGTTCTTTGAAATTTTTCATTTTTGGAAGTGATAAGGTGAAAGGGTCGGAGGAAGTTATGGACAACAAAAGCCAAGATTCACAACAGAAACAATCAGGAAAAACTCAAAGCGGAAAACCGGAACAAAAACAAAGTGAAAAATTGAATGGACAAAGAAATTCCGCGACGTCTTCGAATCGGGAAAGTGGACAGAAGTCGACATAGTCGATTAGATAAGAAGACTTAAAAGGATGATAAGTAAGACCTGAATCGCTGCATCCGCTAGGTATACTTTGGAAATAACACTCTTCAGTACGTATTTCACGTCGATAAAGACGTAGCTGACTGCGCTGGCAATTCCAATTAGCTTTGTCGTTAAATATTCTTGCTGAAGGAACGTATAGAGTAAAGCGGCACTGATGGAAACCGTTAGAACTCCTACCATCTCTACCAGCCACCAATCCGTCTTTCTACCCGTGACTGCTTCGAATGATCTGCGATGAAGGAGAGGCCAGATACCCGTGACCGCAAAATATATTGTTTGAAAATAGACGACATAATGCATCTGTTTATTTGATCTGATTGGAAGCTCGAGAGCAAAGACTAAATGACCTCATTCAGCACTTTGGATTTTACATTCGGCTGTCATCACGCAAAACATAGTTTTATTTATTTAATATTGAACAGAAGTAATTTAAATCAACCTAACTCCATTTGTTCCCCCAGGGAAAAGTTCCGCCGAACTTTCCCTGGGGCTCTCAAAAGCTAGGTATTTAATCGCACTCTACTTACTATCCAACCAAGTTGAGTCATTGCCATGGATACTCTCCCAGTGCTTTAGAAACTCTCTGCTCTTAGGCCCCAACAGGCAGGCCAAGAATTTTGGATCATATCCATCACCATAATTAAATACACTTTCCATAAAGCCCATAAGAGCCGCTGCAGTGATCAACTCATCGCCAGAGCCGGCAAAGTCTTCCATCAAATCAAACACTGATTCGAATCCATCAGGCTCACTTACAAGAGTCTTTTCACGAATGACTTGGCCCAGGTTCCCAAAAAGAACGATCAAAAGAATTTGACCATCATTCGATATCCACTCTTCAGCTTCTTTGGCGATGGGACGATAGAAATCTGGGTAGGCTTTCAGGAGTCTCTGAATTACGTTCTCAAGGCTATATTCTTCGGTCTTCATATTCTCAAAACCTCCGTTGGTATTTCAGTAGGTTCGGAGCAATCGACATGCCACGCCCTTCGGCCTCAGATACAGTACAAACGCTTTGTGCAATGTGATCGGTACTTTCTGAGAACGCACTTTTCCGCTTTCTAAGATTTTAGAGCCTGCATTGGAGGTCTGTATGTACCGGTGAAATTTTTCGATTGTGAACGTAGAGGGCGAAAAAAGAAAAACCCCGATATTGCTATCGGGGTTTTAAAAATTTATCCAAAAATAAATTGGAGCGGGAGACGGGGCTCAAACCCGCGACCTATGCCTTGGCAAGGCATCGCTCTATCAACTGAGCTACTCCCGCGCTCAAAGAGAAACCAAAATTACAGTTGCCACTGTTGGTTGTCAACGGCTAAAACTAAAAAAATGAAAGCAATTTTGATGAGCCGCGCGAAAAAATGGATGATTTTAGCCCTTATAGGCTGTTCTGCTTATTTTGTGGGCTACATTTGGGGGAAGGGAGTGCAAAAGGCCCCCGTCTCCCCGCCAGAAATTCGAGAAATTCGCTAATATCCTTGAGGCTGCTTAGCTTCGGCCTTCGTTTTTTGGTCTTCTTTTATTTTTTGATTCACGTCTTCGCGGTTTTCTTTCACGCGATTTCTTTGCAGCATCGTTTTTTTGCCGTGTATTTCAGCCGTAGGCGCGCCTTCCTTCATCTTTTGGTTGAGGTCGGCCTTATCCTTTTCGACCATCTCACGGGCTTCCGTGCGCTCTTGGGATTCGTTCGCGCGTGGCGGAGGGGTGTCTTTTTGTGAATCGAGTTTTGCCTGAGCAATTGCCAGACTTGAAAATAGGCTCAGTGCGATGATGGCGTGATAGTTCATAAATCCTCCGTGTCACTAGATCTAAAAAAAATCATAGCGACAGCGAAGGACTTAGGCAGTTTGTTTATTTACAAGCGATCTCTTTGCTTTCCAAAGCACCGGAGATGTCATTGATGTTCACCGTAATTTTGCAAGCACGGAACATCTCAACACGGTCGACAACCACTTGATATTTACCAGAAGCATCGCCGTCGTATTTCATGTGAGAGACATAAGACACGTTGTACTTAGGAAGATAGTTCATGCGCGTAGAAACTTGGATATCAGCTTCCGCTCCAATCACGCGGGCGTGAACGATGGCTACGTTTTTAGCCTGCTCTTTAGACATTGCTTGTGTTTGGGTCAGCATACCGGCTTGGGAAACAGACACTGTCAAAGGAATTGCCAGCATACTCAAAGTCGTCATCATTTTTTTCATAGAAACTCCCTTATTCCGATTTAAACATTTGTAAATCTATACAAGGGAGATATTGCAAATCGAGTGCTTAGCTTCTTGGCGAAATTAGAAACTAAAGAAACACTAAGATACCGAGACCAAAAACTAAAACGGCTGCTAATTGGATCCAAGTATGCTTACTAAAATTCATTCAGATTATAGCGCGGATATCGACCGCAACTGCTCGGCTTTTTCGTTAATATTGCTCTTCAAAGCCATCTTCTGCCTATCCGTCAGATTTGTCATCACCTGCGTGATCAGCTTTTGCAGATTTTCCTGATACGCTTGGTTCGCCGTGCGAAATTCAGGCATATCGAACTTATCAGCGGAAGTCGTGTAATCACGAACGAACTTTTTCATCTCGTCCATCGAATTTTGGTGAGTCACGAACTCTGCAAAAATATAAGCCTTGTTTCTCGCTTTAAGCTCTGCGGGATAAGGCGAAGCTTTCACGCTCTCCTCGATCATTTGTTTTTGTTCTTTCGTTAAAGAACCCAGGAACATCTCGAAGATATCTTCATACTTATTGCAATAGTCTTTTTGCAGTTTCCCCACATTGCGGGCTTTCTCAATGTCTTCCTGATTCTTTTTAGCGAAAGATTTTTTAAAGTACTCAATTTGCTTAGGCTGAGTTGTGGCGATAAAATCAACGGCTGTCGTTGCAAAATGGGCATTGATCTGCTCGATGTCTTTAAAGAAGGAACCGAAATAGCCAGCTACTTTGGCATCGTTTAAAGTCCCTTGATCGATGTCGTTCTGAATTTTTTCAATACGCTCCATCCACTGCGGAAGCAGGGTGGTTTTCATAACACCCAGGTCTTTTTTGATATCCTTTTTTAGAGCTTTGCTTTGTTCGGAAGAGATATCGAAGTAGTCATCCACTTTAGAAGCAATATAGGTATCGGCCCAGCGATATGCGATATCCAAACGACTACAACCAGATAAAAGCATCACACCGAGCGACAAAAATAATAATGTATTCTTCATGCAACCTCTTCCAACAAGGCTATCAAACCCTTGCTGGCAGAGGTTAACAGAGTGCTTGCTCCCGACTTTCGCTCTAGGCAAAGTGTCGGTTTTTCATATTTAGGGCCGGACTTTAGAGATGACTGCGGTAATCAGCATCGGGTCTTTGCATCTCTTCTTCCTCTTCCTTGGCAGAGAAAGAACCCGGTAACTTGTCTGCCAAAACATCAAAGCGCTCCACAATTGGTGGGCGAGCTAACAGATCTGATGCTCTGGAAATCAGGTTGGACGCGACTTTACCTTCCAGGTGCGCACGACGACCATACTCGTCAGGGAACGCATCAAAGATGGCAAATGTCGAGGGACCGATACGGCACGCAAACCACGCCGTCGTCTGCACTTCATCTTTCACCAAGGGAAGAGCGTCTCTAAGAAAGTTTTCTAGTTCAAATTCACGTCCCGGTTTAGCTTCCAGGTGAATGTACAGACCCAATGTTGTCATAGGGACCTCCGATAAATTCACGATACTTATTCTGGGAAGTGTCTCCAACTGAAACGATTATGTTTCTAATCAGAAAAATATCGACTTTCTTAAAGTTCTCCCTTCTTAAGTCCAGAAAAACTCCGATAGGTAGACCATCGTTCCTTAAAAGGAACTCACCAAGGAGAGCAGAATGTTAAAGTTCACAGCAAAGATGACACTGGTAGTAGCAATGTTAGGGATGGGCGCTTGCGCTTACTCTCCGGTAAATGAAGAACCTCGCTCTCCGTCGAGCTATACGGAAGAAAAAACAGAAGCTCCCCGTCCGTGGCATTTTCCTTACATCCAAAGAGGAACTTCCCGCGCAGCAGCTTACTACTAATTTGAAATTAAAATTTTAGTTTGTGCATAGACCGGTTCTTCGAAAGAAGCCGGTCTTTTTATTTACAGCCATCGACAAAACTCCGCCCTGTCTCATCTTGAGACATTCCTGGAATCCCCGGCTCCGGTTAAATTTGATTTAAAATGTTGTGAGCTGGTATCAATTTTGAACTTATAGTGACCATGGGAATTTTGCGTTTATTATTTTCAGCTCTTCTGTGCACCGTTATTTATACATCAACTGCTTATGCGGGTGGCGAAGTCACACTTTATCAGTGGCTACCGACGGGTCACTTTGCAGCTCCCTTTATTCTTCCGGTCAAAGCCGGTGAAACTCCGGAGGCTGCGGCAGAGCGCTATCTTTCTAATTTAGAAAAACACCCTGATTTGATGGAACTGTTCCAAGGTCAGCGTCCGCAAATGGCGGCGCGAAATTTCACTCGCTTGGATAACGAACGCGAAAAGCGTGCGCTTTTAATTGCAAACTTGCCAAAAGATTACGGAATGAATTCCCAACGTGTGAACAGTTTTAAACGCATTTTTAAAGAAGGTGGCCATATCAGCTATATTCTTCCCATCAATGCGAACCTGGGACTGACGCTGGATGAAACTCGCAGTCTGTTCACGAAAATTTCTGAAAGCTTTCCGATGATGGTGGCTATGGGTGGCGACGACGTCGATCCCGCTCAATATAAAAAAGAAAACCTGCACGCGCGAAACCTTATTCCGACGCGCGATCAGTTCGAGGTCTCACTGATCAAGAATTATGTTGCAAGCGAAAAAGGCTTTTTCATGGGAGTCTGCCGTGGCTCACAGATCGCTTCTGTGGCCTTGGGTTATAAACTTGTGCAGGATGTCCCTGTTCAAGTCGGACCAGAACTTCCTCATGGCAATGACTGGCATGACATTGAACTTAAAAAAACCACCCATGGAATTCTTTCCGCACTTTTACCTGAAGGATCAAATAAATTAACGGTCAATTCCCTGCACCATCAAGCCGTGCAGTTTAAACCTGGCGGTCCCTTGGAACTCGCAGCCACGGCGGCAGACGGAGTCACGGAAGCTACAGAATTTAAGAATGGTCGGGGTATTTTACTGCAATTCCATCCGGAACTTATGGATAACGAATTAGGCAGTAAGATCCTGTGGAGAATTCTCCAACAAAAGTCGAAAGTCATGCCCGCGAGCTGTTCGAAGGTCTTTTAGCTTAAGGTCCAAATTTCCGCTTAAAATTTGAACAGCGTCTCAAATATGCCGATCTCCTACGTAATCTTCAAAAGGTAGGACGTTATGAATATCGGCTTTTGGATGACAGCGATTGTATTTACATCCTCCGTGGCAACTTCGGCTGCCCACGCACAAACAGTTGAAATCAAATGGGCTGGCAGCGAACATCTTTCTCTGGGAGAAAGCGGTGCCTTTGCAGCCTGCCGTCAATTGGGAATCGGTAAAACAGATTGTCCCGTTACAGACCTTCCCCGTGGGGATAAAAAAATATCTTTCCGTTACGGCGAAATTTTAATGTCGGCAGACTTTTATAATAGTCCCGATGAATTCTATTCCGATCGTCGTAAAGGCATCAAGCACGTGATCAAGTGCACCCATGACGAAATTCATGGCGAAAAACCTAAAACTTGCAACAGTGTCGCAACACTTTTCTCCATGCCAAAATATCTGGGCGTAGTTACTAAAAACTACAATCACTTCGGTTGGTACAATATGAAAGATTACGTAAAGTATCACCAGCAAGCGATTGATAAGGCACTCAAGTCTTACGCTTTGAAAGATTCAGATCCTGAAAAAAGCCTGTTGCTCTACCAACAAGCGATGATCGCAAATGCTTATGCGGATCATTATCTGACAGATGCCTTTGCTTCGGGTCACGTTCGTGTTCCTCGCGTGCAAGTTGTGGAATGGGCTAAAGCAAACCTTGAAGGATTCTTAAAAAAGAATCGCGGTGATTTGATCACAATGCTTTTGCACGACAATGAAAGCAAAAACTTGAAAACCGGTGTCGAAGAAGCCTTCCCTGTTGCCAATGCTTACGGTGATGAGTGGGAAACTCGTGGTGACGGTCATTTACAGATTGATGAAAATCCTCTGGATCCAGTTCGACTGCATCCTGAACACGCCGTTCGCGAATCGGTAAAAGAGGTTTTGGTAGCAGCTCTTTATGGCGTTGAACCTAAGGGAATTTTCTCGGCAACTTGGATGGTCCCATTCAGCCAAGATATTCCTTTCTATCAAAAGTTCTCGGCCTCTCATCAACAAATGAGTGAGATGGATTTCGTGAATTCATTCTTTAGAAAACAACCCCTCATCAAAGCGACCCATGTGGCCCGCTATGACCTAGGACGCTGTTTAAAAGCGATGCCTGATATTTTCGCAGAATTCCGTAAAGCCGTTCGTAAAGATATCCAGTCCACTCCGGAGCTTTCTCGCCGTCTGCCGGCGCGCTATTTGGAAGCTTTCAGTAACGTCAACTAACACCCCAGCAGCACTTTGTTGCGTTGGCTCGTGACTCTCTAGATGCTATGGGTTAAAGCTCAAGCATCTTTGAGAGTCTGCCATCCGTGGGGGAATTATTAAAAAGCATATCGTCATTGCATCGTTGGTTTCGGCAGTCTTGGCCTTGGCATTGGTCTTTGGCCTAAACTGGTACCAAAACCGCCAGCCCGAATTGGGCGGAGACTTTCAAGCCAACTATAACGGCTCTTCCTGGAAATTTTCAGACGATCCTAAAAAATTAAACCTTTTATATTTCGGTTACGCGAAATGCCCTGACGTCTGCCCGATGGCTTTGTCCTACACCAGCCAAGCCATTAAGTCTTTAAGCGACGATCAAAAAAAGAATATTCGCATGATCTTTGTCAGCGTGGATGTGGAACATGATACGCCGGCGAATGTGGCAGTCTATGCCCAGAATTTTGATCCGAGCTTTATCGGCCTTAGCGGCACGAAACAAAATATCGACGCTGCGGTCAAAACATTCGCTGCAAGTTATATTGAGGAAAAAGATGCCAAGTCTTACCTTGGATATTCCATCTCGCACACGGATCGCATTTATTTTCTGAACAAGAATGGTATTGTGCTTGATACATTACCAAATCCGCGTTCAGCTGATTCTATTGTACAAAAAATTAAGGAGAACCTATGAAGTCTATGATTCTTTCTGCAGTAATGATTTTAGTTTCTTCTGCGGCACTAGCAGCAGATATCGAATTTTCTAATCCCCACGTTTATGTTCCACTAAAAGGCACCAACACGACAGCAGGTTTTGGCACTATCAAAAACACGACAAAATCTGAAGTGACGGTCAAAGTAGTTTCAGCAACACCGTTTAAAGCTGTTGAGCTTCATGAGTCTTCTGAGAAGAACGGCCGTATGACGATGTCTAAAATGGAAACTATCAAAGTTGCAGCGGGCCAAACTTTCGAACTAAAACCAGGCGGCAACCACATCATGCTTTTCGATGCAACGAAACCCGTTGAAGAAAAACAAACTGTAGCCATCAAATTGCTTGTGAACGACAAAGAGCAAACCGTGAACTTCCCGGTAGTCACTCGCCTGTCAAAAGAAACAAAAACTGAAGACAAAAAAGAAGAACATCACCATCACTAAGAGTGAGCTTGTTCATAGCAAACCAAGAGAAGGCAGACCTAAAAGGTACGGCCTTACTTTCTCCAGGGTACTGAAGAAAGTAAGGCCGTACCTTTTAGAGGGTGGTTTTGAAGCGTTGCCAGCTGAAGCCTATGGCGGCGACGGCCATGGCTGCGAGGATTGAGACGTCAAAGAGGATGAGATTGGCGTCCCCGCCTTTTAGCATGATGTTTCTTAAGAGATCGATGTAATAGGTGATGGGATTGATGTAAGAGAACATGCGCATCGCCCAGGGCATGTTTTCGATGGGGAATGCAAGACCCGACAAAAGCATCGCGGGCAACAGGAATAGAAATCCTCCCATCATGGATTGCTGCTGGTTTTTAGCGAGAGTAGAAATCATCAAACCGATCCCCACTGTGCAGCAGACAAACATGAACGAGGCAAACATCAGAACTAACAGACTTCCGCGCATGGGAAGGCCAAAGACAAAAACTGCAACCGCGAGAATCAAAGGAATGTTGCTCATTCCTAAAATCACATAGGGCACAGTTTTACCCATAATTACTTCTTCAGGTTTTACGGGGGCCGCAATCAGCGTTTCAAAAGTTCCTAATTCCTTTTCCTTGGTGATGGACATACTGGTTAAAAGAATCGTGATCAAACATACAAGCATACTCATCACGCCCGGAACCAAGAATAAAGCTGTGCGCATCGCCGGGTTGTAAAGAACCCTGACATCAAACTCTAAAGGGACTTTTAAGCGATCCGTCTGCTTCATTTGCATAACTGCATTCACGTAGCGCTCAATACTTTGACCACGAGTGACGTTGGTGGCGTTAATTAAAAGCTGAACCTTACCCTCACCTCTTCCGATGCTGCGATCTAAACCGCCTGGCGGCGCCACCAAGACCGCATCTGCCTCACCCCCTTGCACTTGAGTGTAGGGATCTGACGAATTCACCTTAGCCGGAATAAACCATCCTGAAGCGATGCAGTCCCGATACAGGTTCATCAAGGAAGAATCCGAAGGAGCACCAAACACACTAAGTCTTATGTTACGTGCCTCAGTCGATAGCGCCGTGGCGAAGATGGTGAGCTGTACACAAGGAGCGACAAAAAGCAAAATGCGCATGCGCGGATCACGCAGTGTTTGCAGCATTTCTTTTTTCATAAAACCCAACAAAGTTTTCACGGCTCGACGTCCTTTTTAAATTTCCGCGTGGCAAGCGTCAGCATCACGATTAAAAGCAGGCACAACATTCCAAAAGACGGAAGAATTTGCATAAAGCCTGCCCCTTGCAAAAATAATTCGCGACTGATTTTGATGAACCAACGCGCGGGCAAGATCATTGTGAAGTAATAAAAAAACGGCGGCATGTGTTCTGCCGGAAAAATAAATCCCGATAAAAGCATCGAGGGCAAAAGCCCCGATAGCATCGCAAACTGCATGCTGAGTTGTTGGCTTCGAGTAAGAACCGAGATCAACAGGCCTTGCGCAAGATAAGTACAAAGAAAAACCAAGGCGGATAGCATGTACAAAATAAAACTGCCGCGAAAGGGAACTTGAAACACCACTTTCGACATCATAAATACAAATAAGATGGAGCCAATCCCCATCACCGCATAGGGAAGAAGTTTTCCAATGATAATCTCTAAAGGCCTGACCGGAGTTCCTAGCAACAGTTCCATCGAGCCATTTTCCCATTCCCGCGCGACGGTTAAAGCCGTCAGTAAAATCGATAGGATCGCAATAATCACCGCCGCCAATCCTGGAACCACAAACCATTGACTGTTCAGTTCAGGGTTAAAAAGAAATCTGGATTGAATATCCACTTTCGGACGAAGTTCCACCCCAGGAAACTCGCGAGTCAGAGCAAGCTTTTGAACGCCTCCCAAATACCCGATAACAGAGGCCGCGGAAGAATTATCAGCGCCATCAATTAAAATCTGCACCGATGAATGTCTTGTTGGTGTGAGGTCCCTGGCAAATTCCGGTTTGATAATTAAAGCGGTTTTCGCGCGTCCCCCATCCAAGGCTTCAATGGCATGGGCCGGACTAAAAACATAGCGAGGAACAAAATATTTAGAGCTGACAAAGGAATCGATCAAGACCCGGGACTCCACGGTTTTGCTGCCATCAAAAATCGCCAACGGAATTTTATCCATATTAAACTCAATGGCGAAGCCAAAGAAGAGGACCATCACAATCGGCATAAAGATGGCAACGGCCAACGTAAAGGGGTCGCGCACAATCTGAAATATTTCTTTTCTGGTGACGGCCCAAATGGATCCCTGCATCAGCTGATCCCTTCAACTTGGGCGATAAACACTTCTTCCAATGTGACATGTTTAGGATTTTTATGGGGAAAGGAATGCTTTTTTAAATTCACCGGGGAATCCAACGCAATCAACTCCCCATCTTTCATTAACGCGATCCGACCACACTGTTCGGCTTCGTCCATGTAATGAGTTGTCACAAAGACGGTTTTACCGCTGGACGCCAAATCCCCGATCAATCCCCAGAAACGTTGTCGAAATGCGGGGCTGACCCCTGCAGTAGGTTCATCTAAGAAAACAACCTGAGGGTCATGTAAGACGGAGGCAATTAAACTCACCTGCTGTTTAATGCCGCCAGGTAGATCACGAACCATCGTCTTTTCACTGCGCTGAAATTTAATGAATTCTAACAGCTTTTGTTTTTGTTCTTTAAATTTCACATCGTCGATTTTTCTTAACGACGCTGTGAATGCCAAATTTTCTGCAACGGTCATATCATCATACAGGGTGAATTTCTGAGACATGTACCCGACTTGTTTTTTCACGGCGATCGAATCCGTGCGCACATCGATTTCACAGACATGGGCATCACCTTCGGAAGGAATCAACAAACCACATAAAACCCGAATGGTCGTGGTCTTCCCTGCGCCGTTCGCTCCTAAGAATCCAAAGATCTCTCCAGCCTCCACCGAAAAAGAGACATTCTTTACCGCATAAAAATCGCCAAATTTAACCGACAAATTATTTACTTCAACTGACTTCATGTTGAAGCCTCGAACGCTTCCAGCGAGGAATCATAACGCAGAAAAACCTCATCAAAGGTGTGACATTTTTCTTTCTTAAGAATTTCCTCTGGTGCGCCTTCAAGCAATGTCTTTCCATCAAACAAGAGATGGACGTCTTCACATTTAAGGGCTTCGTCCATATACGATGTCGTTACCAGAATCGTGATTTTTTCCTGTTCGCGAAATTCGTACAAAAGCTTCCAGAAATCACGACGACTGAGTGGATCCACACCGTTGGTCGGCTCATCCAGGAATAAAACTTCAGGGGAAGCTAACAGAGCACAAATCAGGCCCAGCTTTTTATACATCCCTCCTGACAACTGCGACGCCAGCCTTTCCTGAAATCGATCCAGGCGAGTCATTTCTAAAAGTTTCCGACTGCGTTCCTGAAAAACTTGCTCGTCCAAACCATAAAGAGTTTTAAAAAATTGCAGATGCTCGTGAATGCTGAGCTCACCATAAAGGCTTTGCGTTTGCGGCATGTACGCAAGTCTGCGACGAACACTTTCAAAAGAAAGAATTTGCCCGTCTTGCACGTAATCAATCTGCCCCTGATCCGCCCTTAACAGTCCCATCAAGTGACGCATCAATGTTGTTTTACCTGCACCCTCGGGACCGATGATTCCATGAACGAGGCCGTCCCCGAACTCCATACTGAGTCCTTTGAGGGCTGCGACCTTTTTCATTTTCTTATGGAGGTCGCAAACTTTTATTTCCATTCCAAAGTCATTCCGGGTTTCAGAATCCCCTCTTTATTGGCAAACCGAATTTTCACCCCAAACACCAAACGCGTGCGTTCATCACGAGTCTGCACATTCTTAGGTGTGAATTCCGCATCGGGATTTATGAATTCAATAACGCCGGGAAACTTTTTATCGTCCATCTCGGGCAATGTTGCTTCGACTTGTTGATTGATTTTTAAATTCGCAATTTCATCATGGGGCAAATAAAAGTAGGCATAAACTTCCTCCAGGTTTCCGATGGTCACAAGTTTAGCCCCGGGATTGACCATCTCCCCTTCTTCAAAATACTTGGTAAGAACGGTGCCTTTAAGGGGTGACAGGACTTCACACCAACCCAGGCGAGTTTCTAAGTCGTCTTTTTTGCTGCGAACCTGATCGTAGGCTTCCGCCGAAATATTTCCACTGCGATACAGTGTTGCGCTTCGGCGATAGGTGGATTTCGCAAGCTCGTAACTGATTTTGATATCTTCACAGGATAGCGAGACGAGTTTTTGCCCTTTTTCAACGATCATGCCCTCTTTAACCGGCAATTGATTGATGACGGCTTGAACTCGCAAGGGCACGTCCACTTTTGTGACTTCAATGGTGCCGGCATAGCGAAAGGCTGTACGAAAAAGGTATTGGCGAATGAGAAAAGCGACCAGAATCAGAACGACAATGATAACAACGGGAACGATCTTCTTTTTATTCATGCCTAAAAGGCTAGCACCAAACCAGGTAAACTCAATCGTGAAAATAAAAAAAGCCGATGTTACAAACATCGGCTTCTTTATTCTAATTCACTCTAAGAGCTAATTAGTTGTTGCCTGGAAAGAACCAGCAAAGAGGTCTTGTACCTACAGTCTCACGAGGAGCGTAGCAAGAACCTTGTTTGTAGTCTGTGTCGCTTAGGCGATCAGAAACTGCAACCGGGCACAATGCACCTTGGAAGTATGTATCCAAACGGCATTGAGTTTTAGGGTGAGAGTCGTCAGTGCGACGAACAACAGTTTTATCTGGAGTGTCGAACTTAGGAGCTACTTTATCTTTAGAAAGATCCATGAATAGGTTAGCTACTTGCTGACCAGCTTCAGAGATTCTTTGGCAGATAAGTTGGTCTGCTGTGTTGTGGTATTGAGTTTCGCAAGCTGCTTTAGCAACTGGATCGATAGTCAAACCAGCTACGATAGCTGCGTTGTCGTCTTCAGCGAAGAACAAACGAAGACATTTCAAAGATGCGAAATAGTCGGAAGCACCTTCGTTAGATGCCCAAGCACCACCGTACCAAGAATCGATTTTAGGTGCGCCAGCATTGTGGTGACCCATTTCGTGGCAGGCAACCAAAGCCATACCTTCTACACCGATAGTTTTATGACGAGCCAAACCACCGTACATGTTCAAGATACGAGTGTTGCCTTGGCGTTGAGCTGAAGCATTCACAGTACCATCTGTCCATAGACGATTGATTTTCAATTTATCACCAGCAGCAGTGATTTCTGGTGTATAGATTTTCTCCATACGATCCATAACCATCATGAACTGCTCTTGAGTGATACCGCCAGTTTGGTACAAACCAACTGGAATATACATAGAGTTCTCTGGTACGAACCCGTGGCAACCTTCTTCTGTGCGTTCTGTGTTGAATGTGAAACCTACAGTTGCGATCAATGCAACTACGGCCAATCCACGACGTAGCGTTGTGTTTGTCATGACTACTTCCCCTCCTTGAGTCTAGACGTTGGAAAAATGCTACCCTTAAGTCGCGGACAATTACAAATATAAAACTTTAGTCCTGTCGCATAGCAGTAAAAAATATCACAGAAGTTTTAAAATTTCGGTCCGGTTGACCTCACTTAAACGCGAGTAAAGAAAATCGGAAATTACTTCGATAAAGAAACCAACAAGGGAGTCTTGTTTATGAACGGTTTGAAATCTTGGTTTCGTGGCATTCGTGGAAAATTGTTGTTCTCTGCCTGCTTGCCAGTTGTTGCATTCACGATGATCACATTCATTGCTTTGCGCAGTACTAATAAATTAGGCGACATGCTGAATACAGCATACACAGATATCGTTCCTAATATGGATGCCCTGGGGCAATTAGCGATGCAACGTGCGCGCGTGGGTTACTTCTTTTGGGCGGCAGTTGGTTTGCACGGCGAATCTCGCACTAAATTCATTAAAAAGACTGAGGATGCTTGGCAAGATTTCAAAGAGGCCCAAGCCTATTACGAGAAGACTCCGTTCACGGAAATCGAATCTAAAAACTATCAAACTGTAAAAGACAATAAGGCAAATTTCTATAAAGTGACGGAAGCTCTGACCGAAGCGCTTCGTAAAGACACACCAGAAGTGGATGAGAAAGTTCGCGCGTCATTAAATGGTGGCGAATGGCATCTTTTGGCTCTGCAGGTTCAAAAAATGTCAGAACAGAACTTTAAATATTACCAAGACACTGCAACAGAACAAAATGCCCAGCAAGTTAAAGATCGCAAAGCCCTGACTGAAATGTTGGTGTTGATCGCTGCGATGAGTGTTTTTGCTTTGTTCGGTATCCTGATGTGGATAGCCTACAAGGTCTCTAACACCGTTAGTAGCATTTCTAATAAACTCACAGACTCCGGAAACCAAGTTTCAACAGCGATCACTCAACTGTCTGTGGCTGGCCAAACTCTTTCAACGGCATCCACTGAATCCGCTGCATCCCTAGAAGAAACGGTGGCCTCATTAGAAGAGATGTCTTCGATGGTTAAGATGAATTCGGACAATGCGAAGCAAGCGGCAACCCTTTCTCAATCTTCAAAAGATTCTGCAGAAGAAGGCCAGCGCGAAATGGCTGCATTGATTCAATCCATGCAGGGTATCTCTCAATCTTCCAAGAAAATCGAAGAGATCATTAATGTGATCGATGATATCGCCTTCCAAACCAATCTGTTAGCCCTCAATGCTGCGGTTGAAGCCGCACGTGCCGGCGAGCAAGGTAAAGGCTTTGCCGTGGTTGCTGAGGCCGTGCGCACTTTGGCGCAACGTTCCGCAGTTGCTGCTAAAGACATCTCGACACTTATTAAAGACAGCGTTGAACAAGTGGAAACAGGCGCCAAGGTCGCCGACCGTTCTGCTGAAGTTTTAAACACAATTGTGATGTCAGTTAAAAAAGTCTCTGACCTTAATAATGAAATCTCGGCAGCAAGTACGGAACAAACGACGGGTATCTCTCAGATTTCTCAGGCTATGAATCAATTGGATGCAGGTGTTCAAGGGAATGCGGCTTCCTCTGAAGAAATCGCAGCATCCTCTGAAGAGATTTCCGCACAAGCAGATCTTATGAGCCGCTTGGTTGCGGACCTAAACCGCGTCGTCACTGGGGACAGCAAAGTCAGAGAGGAGCGCTCGACCGAAGGTGTGTCGGCGCCAAAACGTGTTTCCGGCGCCAACGTTGTGCAATTGAAAACAAAGACAGCGCCCGCAATTAAACCCGCAAAAGCTTCTGTTCCAAAAAAGGCACAAAGCGGCGGTGCAGCAGCAGATGTGATCCCTTTTGACGACGATGGCCCTCGTGGCAAAGTCGGCACAACGGATGGCTTTTAATCCGTTGCAGTATTTCTAGATTTCGGGCTATCTTTACGGGGCATGAAAATTCCATTTAATCTGCCCCCGCATACTCACAATGAAGAGAAGTATATTTCTCAAGCCATCGCCAATCGTAAATTATCTGGCGAAGGTGCTTTCAACAAAAAAGTCGTCGAGTGGTTTAAAAATCATCTGAAATGTGAAATGGCCGTGATCACTCCAAGCTGCACATCTGCTTTGGAAATGGCGATGGTTCTTGCCAATATCGGCCCGGGCGACGAAGTTATTCTGCCTTCCTTTACATTTACTTCTACGGCCAACGTGATCGCACTTTATGGTGCTATCCCCGTCTTTATCGATATTGATCCTAAAACGATGAATATGGATGTGGATGCGATGGAAAAAGCCCTTACTCCTAAAACGAAAGTCGTTATGCCGGTTCACTATGCCGGTGTTGCCTGCGAAATGGATCGTATTATGGCCTTGTCTGAAAAGCGTGGCTTTATTGTGGTGGCGGATGCGGCTCAAGCGATCTTTTCTTCGTATAAAGGCAAACCAACAGGTGCTTGGGGTCATATGGCTGCTTACAGCTTTCACGAAACGAAAAACATCGTTTGCGGCGAAGGTGGAGCTTTGGTTATCAACGACAAACGCTTTGTTGAGCGCGCTGAAATCGTTCGCGACAAAGGAACGAATCGTCAGCAGTTCTTAAACGGCCAGGTGGATAAATACACTTGGCAAGACAAGGGTTCTTCATACCTGCAATCTGAATTGGCTGTCGCGTTCCTGTATGCGCAACTGGAAGAGGGCGAGAAAATCACGGCGCACCGTTTAGCCCACTGGAATCAATATCATCAGGGTTTTGCGGATCTTGAAAAACAAGGTCATTTAACTCGCATGCAAGTTCCTGGTGATTGCCAAACGAACGCGCACATCTATTATTTCTTATGTAAAAGCGCTGAAGAACGCGCAAAGCTTTGGGCTTATTTAAAAGAGAGCGACATTCAATCAACGACTCACTACGTGCCACTGCATTCCGCTCCAGCGGGATTGAAATTTGGCAGAGTCGCGGGCTCGATGGCGGTCACGGATGATTTGGCCAACCGTATGTTGCGCATGCCAATGTTTGAAGATCTTAAAAAAGAAGAAGTTGCGTTTGTAATTAACAAAGTTCACGACTTCTATAATAACAAATAGGATCTTCTGCGATGAAACCAGTTCGACTTCTACATGTGATACATTCTTATTCATGGGGCGGACTGGAGCTTTATTCGACCGAGCTTATTATCAAGCTTCAGGCAACTCACGTTGATCAGTGGGTCATATGTTTTGCAGACTCCCGCATCGCTAAAGAACTAAAGGCTGCTGGCGTTCGCACCATTGAAACTACCGGAAAAAAGATCTCCAAGTTAAACGAGGCGGGATTAATCCGCGGAGCGATTCGCAAACACGCCATCACTCACCTGCACTCTCACACTCGTAAAGATATGTGGGCCACCTGCCTGGCTCGTTGGTTTAATAAAGATCTGAAACACGTTTACAATCTGTATATGAATGCCCTGCCTAAGCAGGACTTTGTTCATCGCGCGCTTTTTAGACGTGTCGATGCCTTGTGCAGTTCTTCTGAAGACATTTTGAAGGATGTTAAAAAGAACTTCCCGATTGATTCATCGAAATTGAAGCTGATTCGTTATGGTCGCGAGACTGATAAGTTTGTCGCCACACCTGATTTACGTCAGCAGATTCGCGATAAATACTCCGTGCAAAAAGATCAGATGGTGATCGGAACATTGTGCCGTATTGATGCGGGGAAAGGTGTTCGCGAGTTGGTGGAGTCTTTGGATTACCTACCCGACGAAGACCTGAAAAAGGTGCAAATCTGGGTGATTGGCGATCGTACGATCGTGGGTCACAATGATCAGGGCGAGACAACATACGAGCCAGAATCCCAGGCATTGTATGACTGGATGCTGGCGCGAGCGCAATCGGATCGATTGAAGGGTCACTTGCATCATATTTCTTTTCAACGTGAATACATTCCGTACATTGACGCTTTGGATGTGTTCACTTTGGCCTCCTATAACGAAACTTATTCCTTAAGTGTGATTGATGCGATGATGATGGGTAAAGCTGTTATCGGCACCAATGCAGGCGGAACTCCTGAACAAGTTGGTGGCACTGAACGCGGAATCCTGGCCGAGCCTCGCTCGGGCCAATCCCTTGCTGACTGTATTCGCTATTACCTTATGCATCCGGATAAAGCACAAAAGCACGGCGAAAAAGGCCGTGAGTGGGCACTTCACAATCACAACTGGCCGAATACTTTGAAGCACTTCACTGAGCTTTATCAGAAGCTCTAGGAGACACCTAGAGCTCTAAGTCCTTGTACGACAATGACAACCAAGACATAGGCTACGACGTTGAACGCCACCAACTGACCGACAGCCATTTTGATAGAGCCGCTTTCGCGGGCTTGAATCGCGACCGTGGTCATGCACTGAAGGGCGATCATAAAGAATATCATAAGCCCAATCACACTGCTGATCGTAAAGACTTTTTGACCATCTTTGTTCACGGCCTCGCTCATTTGCGTGAGGAGTGATTGCTGTTGCGTATCTTCGTTGTCGTCAGCGACATTGAATGTGACGGCAAGTGAGGAAACGAACACTTCACGAGCAGCGAAGGCTGAAATCAACCCCACACCCACGCGCCAATCGACACCCATCGGAGCCACTACAGGCTCGATCACTTTACCCAATTGACCAGCGTAAGATTGTTCAAGTTTGTCATGGGCATTTTCGTTATTGTAGTTCGGGAAGTTTGTGCCCACCCAAATGATCACTGCGAAAACGAAGATCATGGGACCTGCGCGTTTTACGTAGTTCATCGTCCGAGTCAAAGACTGGCGAAGCAGAACGCGGAACTTAGGACGACGATAAATCGGAAGCTCCATCATAAAGAACGAGTTGTCGTTATGCGGAAGGAACTTATTGACGATCCCGGCTGCCAATCCGCCCACGAACAAGGAACCAAGATACAAGGAGGCGAACACCATTCCCGCCATCAATGCGGATTCACCGTGGAATAAGAACGCGATCAACAACGCGTAAACCGGCAAACGAGCCGAACACTGCATAAGCGGAATTACGAATGATGTGATCCAACGGTCGCGCGCTGAAGAAATATTACGAGTGGCGATGATGGCTGGAACTGCACACGCAAAACCAGACAAGATCGGAACGAAAGAACGACCGCTCATACCCAGTGCGGAGAACGGACGATCGATCAACGTCGCCGCACGCGCCAAGTAACCAGAGCTTTCAAGCAAACCAATACCAAAGAACAAAATGAAAATCTGCGGAACGAAAACCAGGACGGCTCCAAAACTTGAAACCACACCGTTCGCCAGGAAGTCTGCCCACAAGGTGCCAGGTCCTAAATCGTTCACGACTTTATTTAGGAAACTAAAACCTTGATCCACATAATCCATGAAGGGAGCCGCCAACCAGAAAATGGAAGAGAACAGCGCACTCATGATCACTAAGAACATGATCAAACCAAATGTCGGGTGCAACAAAAGACGATCGATTTTTTCAGTTTTTTCGACAATCTTTTTAAGGCGGACTTCAGGATGATCCGTTTTATGAGAAAGAGCTTCCTTCGCAATGCGATCGCACTCTTTCATTTTCAAATCTAACTCATTAAAATCCCAAACGCGTGGACGTTTCGGGAAGGAATCCAGAGAAATATTTTTTGCTGCCGCTACGATTTCAAGCAAACCACCCGCCAGCAATCCATCGAATGGGATCACGGGGCAGTCTAACTCTTTTCGCAAGTAATCCATATCGATCTCGATGCCTTCTTTACGTAAAAGATCGGCCATCGTGATCACCACGATCATCGGGAACCCTGTTTCCTTAACCTGCAGGGCTAATTGCAAGTGACGAGAAAGCTGCGTACCATCCAGAACTACAACAATGCCAGTCGCTTCGCCGAATTCAGGATTTTCATAGATAGATTTAATTGTGACAACCTCGTCGGCACTCTTGGGGTGAAGGCTGTAGGTTCCCGGTGTATCCATCGCAAGGATGCCTTGACCCAAGTGAGGAGCGAGTTTTCCCAAAGAGTATTCAACTGTGGCACCCGGATAGTTCACCGTTTTAAAACGCGAACCCGTAAGCCAGTTATAGAGAGTTGTTTTTCCAGAGTTCGGCGCACCGACCAGAGCGATCACACGTTGTTCACTGCCTGCGGCAGCAACGTTTACGCTTTCAACGTCACTTGGGCACATGCGGCCTCCTCATTACGTAAAGCCAAAAAGCTGGTTTTGAAACGAACCAACAAGGGACCACCGAAGGGTGCTCTGCCTAAAATAGTTAATTCCATACCCGAACGCAGTCCCATTTCATGAAGACGTTCACGCAAGAGGTGCTCCCCGTCTATCTTAAGGATTTCAACGGTCTGACCCGGTTTTAATTTGGCGTCTAACAAAGTCATTTTTCCCTCGGAGAATGCGCGAATTACTAGTTAAAGTTATAGCCCCGCAAATGGTAGTTCTTTACCCCCAGGTCCAGGCATTGAAAACCAGTTGATAATGGCTTTCATTCCAGCCGCGGTGGAGGCCGCTTAAAAGTGAGGCCCTATCGAAGACAATGGTCGTGATTTTGAGGCCTTAGATTAAGTTCCCCCCTCTAAACCCGATCTGAAAATAGATGCTATTTAAAGCCCAAACCACCCTTGTTGTCGGCTTCCTGTTATCAGCTTCTGTTGCGCGAGCGGCAGAGCTTTTCTATGCGCCAGGCTTTTGCGATCCAAAAGCCCTGACCGTCTTCGTTCAAAACAAATCAGCTGAGCCAGAAAAATGGTGGACCCAGGTTCACGAAAACGGCGTGATCAAAGAAGGCTATCAAGAACTCGACGCGAAATCAGAAATGAAATTGGCGGGAGTTGACTTTCTGCCCGACAAACGTGGATTTTCATTGAAAGCCGCGACAGCAGATACTTTACGTTTTACTTTAACTTGTGATTCGCAAAAAGTACTTTTGACTTCAACGACATCACCTCAAGTAACACATTATCTTCCTGCGAACACGTCTACAGTTAAACTTTCAATGTTAAACCTTTACTTGAACGCGAATGATCTAAGTTTAAAAGCCTTTGATACAGCGGGTTTGTTGCTAGAAGAAAAATCTCTGCAGTTTACAAAGCACTTTGAAACACAAAACTTAAAGTGGAACTTGAATCGCGCGGTTTCCAGAGTTGAGATTTCGGCTTCAAATCGTTTTCACTCCGAAGCCTTTTATGGTGCCGATGATAAGCAAAGCCCTCCCCTCGCCTTGTCGCCAGTTAGACTGCCCACGGATATTTCTAAAAAGTATTTTCTGATCTCAACCAAGACACCGAGCGAGAATGGCTCCTTTGTGATTAGTCTGGATGACGAGGAAACAATCGCAACAGCTCGCGAGCAGATTCGTCGCCCCGAGCTTGAAAAGATCATCGTCGCTCGAATTGCTTTAGGGATGGGTCCAGTTGCCAACCGAAATTTTCAGGCCCGCGACAAAGCGCCCTATTCCTGGAATGTGACGTATGTCGATGCCTTTGGGGATTTTGCGCACATTGATTGCGATGGCAATCCTGACCTGGTCGAAGAACGCCTGCAACAGCGTTTGAATGAGGGTGGGCGCATTTGTTTTTGGCGCTACCGTGTGGTCCGCGAGCTGACTCCGTTTGAAGTGAGCTCAGGGATTTTATCGAAGCCTTAGGTTACTTTCCGACTGTTGTCGAAGCGCCCTGTCCTTGAGTTTCCTCGACGGAAACCACGACTTTTTGCACGCCGTATTTTTTGAACTCGGCATAGAATTCTTCCGCTAAAATCTTAGAAAGATTTTCCACGCTGGTATTTGTAACCGGTAGCAAGATCACTTCATTCAATGGGAAAACATAGAAACGATCACGGAAGGTCACTTCCAGGGACTTTTCCGTTTTTTTAAACTTCATGTCGGGATGATTTTGCGGCAAAAGGACGATTTCGTCCCACACATCCAAGCGCGCCTTGATGAATTTCTTAAAGACATTGAAATCCATGAAATAGCCGTCAGAGTGTTGAGCTTCATCGGCGGGGGCATTGATGTCGACTTTGACCTGATAATTGTGGCCATGAAGCTTTTCTGCATGCGTTTCATCAAAAATCAGAAAATGCGCTGCTGAAAATTTGAAATTTTGCTTGGCCAAATGCAAGGTGGTCGTAGACATATCTCTCCCTAGTGGATATATCCATAACATGAAATTCGAACTGAAGCAGCATTTTCAAATTGAATCCGCCCGTTTCCTACCCCATTTGCCAGCAAGCCATCCTTGTTCACGCATGCATGGTCACAGTTTTAAGATTGTGCTGACCCTCGTGGGTCCTTTGGATGAAAAAATTGGATGGGTCATCGACTACAACGACATTCAAGCTGCGATGAAACCGATTCTGGAACAGATCGATCACAGGGTTTTGAATGAAGTCGCGGGTCTTGAAAATCCTACTTCAGAATTACTGGCGAAATGGATCTTTGATCATGCGAAGAAAGTCCTGCCGATTTTAACTCGTGTTTCTGTCGCGGAAACACCCCTGACCGAATGTGCCTACCCCGCATAAGGACTGGTCCGGAAACAGTCATTTGACAGGTTTTCCCTTTAAACTCACTCACCTCGGCTTATAGAATAAGAACTGAGATGGAGTGAGTTTTTTGTTTTTAAAGGGATCGATTTTATTCAGCCTTTTAGTTTTGAGCATCGGAGTGTCGGCACAACCGAACACAACGACAAAACGTAACAAAAAGACTCCGGTCACGATCACCTCGCAACCGGTACTCACTCCATCGAAAACTTCTCCTCTTCCGACTCCGCAATCATCTCCCACTCCCACTGGTGTTTCTGCTGCCGATAACGCAAGATCTGAAGCCACTAAGAAAGCTATTAAGAAAGATTACGAAAATTCACTGCAAGTCGGTATGCTTTTAAAAACTTTGAAAGCGACGACATCGGGAGCTGGTGATAATCACAACGTGGCCCTGGATCCGAACACCCCGCCCGGTTATGCCCTTGGTTATTCCAACCGACCTCTAGGTATCTCTTTAGAAGCCAACGTTGCTTACGGAGCTGCTCGGGCGGATAAAGTGGCAACTTCAGCCGAGGACTATCAACTTCGCTATTTTAATGGCCGCTTAGGGGCTGAGTTTATTTATCAGCGCTATCAGGGTTTCAATCAAAGCCCGACCGCGGATGCGAATAACGACGGCTTTATCACGGCTGATGAATATTCATTACCGGATTTAAAGATCTCGATGCTGCAGTCACAGTTTGAATGGGCTTATTATGGTGTGAGTGCTTTGGAAGCTTTTGGTCCCAACTGGAAAAAGCCCGCTGTTGATGGCTTGGCTTTTTATGCACTGATGAGTCTGTCCCAAGTTGAAATTGAGAATCCAACGCCGTTCTTGCCACAAAGTACGCCTGCTGATTACGGCGAAGATGCCACCTTGGTGAAGGGAAAATATCAAAGTATGGCCGTGGGCCTGGGTTCTTCTTACGTGTGGCAGTGGACAAGATTTTACGTCGCGATTTTCGGAAGCGCTCAAGCGGGTCCGCAAAAGCAAGTTTACGAAACCACCACCACTCGTTGGGATAATTTAAAATACACGTGGTGGGTTCAAGCCAAGATGGCCATCGGTTATGACTGGGGTCCTTGGTACATCAGCATCATCGGTCACACCCAGCCTGTGAACGTCGATTTGAAAACGATGGATATGTCGTTCTTCTCCCAAGCCGCCGGGCTGTATGTGGGCTCCCGCTTTTAAGGTGCCAGGTCCTGTTTACGTATGCACCGCAGAAACGCCGCGGTTCCGCACTGCATTCCGAAAAGGGAACTGTTACCTTGTTAATTACTTGATTAATGAAGCATTCACTTTGACCGAAGGGCCCAAGTTTAGTTGGGCTGCGTATTTTTCACGGAACGCTGGCGGATACAACATCACGATGGTTGATCCCATGCGGAACATTCCGAGCTCATCGCCACGTTTTACAGTCAGTGCTGGAGAATATTTTTTGTGTTGATATTCGGGCTCGCCCGCTTGGTTTCCGCGGATTTTTTCATCAAAACTTAGAACGATGTGACCTACGTTGGTGGCGCCTACGAATACGACTCCCACAGGTCCCATATCTGTTTGCACTTCAACCAATACGCGTTCGTTGATAGAGAAAAGATCTTTAACGTTCGTTGTGCTCCACTCATTTACTGGCCACAACTCCCCTGGCATATAACGAACATCTGTGATGCCGCCATCCACTGGAGAATGCACGCGGTGATAATCCGTTGGACAAAGATAGTAAGTCATAAAGAACCCACCATCCCATTTTTTATAAGCATCGGGATCCATCGTGAACTCTTTTAGTTCATAGGTGTGACCTTTTGCCTGAATCAAGGTGCCTTTTTCAATTTGTTGCGCCTGAGTGATCACACTGTCAGCGGGATGAACGGCCCAGGCAGAACCCACGGGGCGAATGCCAGGCTTTAATTTACGAATGAAGAACTCGCCAATGCTTGGGTATTCGTTATAAGCCTTTTCAGCCTCGTCCAAAGCGATGTTATACCACCAGGCAAAGCCACGAATAGACAGGTTTGCCCACCATTTAGGCCCTTCAAAGTGCATTATCTTTCCAACCAGGCGGCTGAGGCTTCTTTTCGGTAAAATACGAGTGATTGCTGACATATATAAATTATCTAACTGAAGTTACCCCCTTTGTCACGACTCGGGTCTTCTGATATAAGCTTTGAAAACAATTTGTTCACCAGTTTGGCTTTTAACAGGGGCCCGCGAGGTAAAAATGGCGAAGATATTCAATAATATCGAGATTCCTATAGATCAGGATCTTGAAGAGAAACTTCAATGGTTAGTTCCCGAGCACGGGCCTTACCGCATCCTTCGCCAAAGCGTCGACGCTCGTCGCGCTCACTCTCCCCACTTCGTTTATTCCATTGAGGTCGCTGAAAAAGGCGAGACTCTGAATATTCCAGAATTCAATCTAGAAAAAATCGCGGCTCCCAAAGAGAAGCCCTTGATCGTTGGTACCGGCCCTGCGGGTCTATTTGCGGCTTTGCGCTTTGTCGAGCGCGGAGTTCCTTGCGTTTTGTTTGAGCGTGGTTCGGATTCTGGTGCCCGCATGAAGGGTATCAATCAGTACTGGCGTCATGGCAAGCTCGATACACGCAACAACGTTTGTTTCGGCGAAGGTGGAGCGGGACTTTACTCTGATGGAAAACTGATCACGCGTATCAAATCTCCGCACATTCCTTATGTGATGAATCGCTTGGTGCAATTTGGTGCGCCAGCAGAAATTCAATGGTTGTCGAATCCTCACGTGGGTTCTGATCGTATCCGCCGTGTGATTCCGAAACTTCGTGAATATTTAAAAGCCAATGGTTGTGAAATCCATTTTAACACTCAGGTCACTGAGATTTTGATGGAAGGTAAGCAAACTGTTGGCGTTCGTACGGAACATGGAACTGAATTTAAGTCTCCGCATGTTATCTTGGCGACGGGTCACTCCGCTGAAGACATGATCAATCACTTAAACGATATAGGCGTGCATTTGGATGGTAAGTCCTTTGCGATGGGTTTGCGAATTGAACACTCTCAGGCAGAGATTAATAAAATTCAATATCGTCAGTTCTCTGAGCATCCTAAATTGGGCGCCGCTAATTACAAACTTGCTGACCATGATGATAAAACCGGCATCGGCGTTTACTCTTTCTGCATGTGTCCAGGTGGTTACGTTCTGTCTGCGGGAACGGAAGAAGACGGTATCGTTTGTAACGGAATGAGTAACTACAATCGTAACTCCCCATTTGCGAATGCCGCGATCGTCGTTTCTATTGATCACAACAAACTATTCGGCAATGACGTATTTGGTGGGATGAAACTTCGCCGCCAGCTTGAAACTCAAGCTTTGAAATCCGTGCGTGAAGCTGGTGGTACAAAAGAATTGCCAGCGCAAAATCTTTTGGATTTCTTGGGTGGTCCTTCGAAAAAAGGTCCCCGCAACTTGCGTGCGGGATCTTCACCATCGGGTGCGATCAACATCCGCCTGGATGAGATTTTACCTGCTCATATGACAAAGCGTATTCAGGAAGGCTTGAACAAATTCAACCGCAACATGAAAGGCTTCGTTGTCGAAGACGCTCAATTGTACGGAATTGAATCCCGCACGAGCTGTCCAGTGCGTGTCACTCGCGATAATGAATCTTTAGAGAGCATCTCCCACGCAGGACTTTATCCTGCGGGCGAAGGCGCGGGTTACGCAGGAGGAATCACTTCCGCTGCGTGCGACGGAATCAAAATCGCCGAAAAGATCATCGAAAAACTTCAGTAGCAAAAGGTGCCAGGTCCTATTCCTTGTCGCTACGCGGATTCGCTCTGCGACAAGAAATAGGACCTGGCACCTTTTTGCGTAACGACAAACGCACTTGCTTATGTTGGCTGAGTCCTCAATAATTTTATTTTAGAGGAGACTTGGAAATGCATATTTTAGGCGTTTTGTTGATTGGCTTTCTGGTAGGACTCGTGGCTCGTTTCTTTATGCCGGGCAAACAGGGCTTGGGCATTATCATGACAACCATCTTAGGTATCATTGGTGCGGTGGTTGGAACTTATATCGGGCAACTTTTAGGATGGTATGCAGAGGGAGAACCTGCAGGTTTCATCGCTTCTGTTTTCGGTGCGACGGTGGTTTTGTTCGTCGCAAAACTGTTATCAAGAAAGTAACAGGTTCGTTTTAAGAAAAGAAAACGCCGCTGATGAAGCGGCGTTTTTGTTTTATAGATTGTTTGTTAGAATCGCTAAGTAAGAGGACTAGCGTTTTTCCCAAGCGATGTTATGGAACGAATGAGCCTTTGTTTCTTGTTCCCCAGAGATCGCATGGGCCGCTGTCAGAAGAACATTGACGCCTGCTAAAATGATAGTCACGTAAACCACTGTTTTTTTGAGTTTGGAGATATTGTTTTTCATGCAGGTTTACTAATGCAAACCCAGGGCCGTCATTCAAAGTGGAACGATGATTCCTCAACTTCACCCTATTCGATCTCGGACAATAGATCTCATCTTGAGACATATTAATGTTCCATTAATTGCGCTGGGCCTGACAAGGATTGCAGGCCGTTTTACCAATTTTACCAAGGCTGCATTTGTGGTGCGATCTGCAAAGCGCGTCGTTTAAGAATCTCGTCCTGAATACCCATATTGCGAATGGTGAACGCAGACCTTTTTTGAACATCAGGATTCGCGGAATCAAGCCCCTTAGCGACAATGTTAATCACTTCCTGCGAAGGATTTTTTACGTTACCCAAAGCACTCATCGCCGACGCTGAAATACTGATTTCTTTTGAATACAACAAGGACGCCACTTTCATCTGCAAAGCCGGATCCGTTTTCACGCTGCTTTTAATCATCCCCATGGCGCTCACCGCTGTGTCGGGATCTGTGCTATCGAGCTGTCGACTTAATTCTGAGACAACACCCGTTGGTAGAGACTTACTGATCTCTCCCTGCCAGCAGCCAACCACACTTAAAAATCCACTATTCTGAAACCATGAGGAGGAAGTTTTAAAGCTGTTCATATCCGGAGGATTGCGAATAGAACAGAAAGCTTGCACTTTTGCGGAGGTCAGCCCACTCCCCTTCATCGCGACTCTCATCGAGTCTTCGATTTCTTGATTCACTTCGCTTTTAGACATCCAGCCGACTTTGCCAGCTAAATCCAACAGGGGAAACTTTGTTTCCAGAACCGAGTTCAGTTTGGGAGTAAGCTTTTTCAGCTCATTCGCAGCGACTGAATTTGCTTTGATACGATTCAATACCTCGGCTTCATTTGCTGAAAGCTTGGTCATATCGACGCTGTTCAAATACTCTTCAATAGCAAGAAAGTGATCCTTGCGATCATCTTTGTTTAAAAGATTTTCCACCGTCACCATTTTTTCAAATTGAGAGGCATTGGGATCAAAGAGCTTACATTCTTCGCGGGGCCCCGGTACGGAACCACTGCAAGAAGCATAAGCTGTTCCTTTCATTGAGACATTCCAGGGTCCTGAGAATTTCTCGTTGATCTCATTAGCCTTAGAAAGCTGTGCCACGACTTTCTCCGCCTCAAGACTATCCAGACGCTCGGAATAGTTTGGAATTTGCTTTAAATAATTCTTTAAGAATGAAGAAACTGTTTTCCCCGAGGGTCCAATAGAATCAAATCCGTAGATTTGCGGAACACCCGCGAAAACCTTTTGCATCGTGGATTTAAAGGACTCTCCCACCGGACTGTAGCGTGCCGCCACAATGCGATCAACATAGGCTTCTGAGATCCCATCATTCAACAGAATTTCACGATATTGCTCAGGCGTGCGACGATCCTTCACCTTGTCCGCTAAGGTGTTACAACCAAATAAATAGACTTCTTTAGGTTGTGATAAAATCCCCTCACAGCTTTTCGAACAGGCTTTTTTCTCGAGTGTTTGCAGTGGCAACGTCAAGTTCGTGTCCTCACCGAAGAATGTTCCACCGAAGTGCCCTGAGATGATCAGGGCATCGCACTTCACACCGCTCGCGCAGGCCTTATCGAACCAATTTTTATCATTATTATCGCTTTTAAAATCAGTGAGCTCTTTAAAGTCCATGCCTTCTTTTTTGTACTTTGAAGTAAAAAGGCGTTTTTCATGCTCCGAATTAAGCGTGATCGTGCAAACCGTGCGTTTTGCGAACGCCGGAACTGCCGCGAATATAAGGAGACCTAGTATTAATGACGTCTTACGAATCATCTGACATTCCCCCAAGGCCGTTTCACTGCAATTAGGAAACCATTGGCGCAAGGGAGAAATAACCGCCAAATGATCTGCCACAGATCAGACAGCATACGTAATTTTAGACACTTTTCTTAGAGTGATACAAAGATCATGGAGTCAGTGATGGAGCTAAAAAAAGGAGTCGTTCCACTCACCTTTTTTACATGGACAAAGTAAGTCCGTACCTTTTCTTGTTTAAATGGAGAAAGTAAGTCCGTACCTTTTTTATGGAAACGGTCAAAATGGTTCGAATGCAAGGCGGAGGGTTGCCCCACAGCGCAGGCGTGCTCCAAGCACGTCGGAGCGAGGAGGCGGCCCGACAACGAAGCAGTCGGGCCATTTTCACCGTTTACAAGTTGCGACGGTATTGGCCGCCGACTTCATACAGGGCCGTCGTCATTTGATAGAGGCTGCAGTATTTTGCGGCGTTCATCAAAGCGGCGAAGATGTTTCCGCCGTTGAGGACTGTGTCCTTTAGGTTCTTCAATGCTTTTTCACCATCGGATTTGTGATCGTCCTGGTATTTGTGAACATTGTCGAGCTGTTGATTTTTTTCTTCGTAGGAAGCACGAGCCAATTCGATTTTTGGTGGGACGTAGTCCGCTGCCATTGTTTTTGGATCGATGAATGTGTTTACGCCGATGATTGGCAATGTGCCATCATGTTTTAGGCGCTCATAGTACAACGATTCTTCCTGGATCTTAGAGCGTTGGTATTGAGTTTCCATGGCACCCAAAACGCCACCACGCTCGTTGATCTTTTTGAACTCGTTCAGAACGGCTTCTTCAACTAGGTCTGTTAACTCGTCCATGAAGTAAGAACCCTGCATAGGGTTTTCATTCATCGTCATACCGAATTCGCGGTTGATAATCATTTGGATTGCCATCGCACGACGAACAGATTCCTCTGTCGGTGTTGTGATCGCTTCATCGTACGCGTTCGTGTGCAAGCTGTTGCAGTTATCATAGATAGCTAGCAAGGCCTGCAAAGTTGTGCGGATGTCATTGAAATCGATTTCCTGAGCATGCAAAGAACGACCCGACGTCTGAATATGGTATTTCAATTTTTGTGAACGATCGTTCGCCTTATAAAGGTCACGCATCGCGACTGCCCAAATACGACGAGCCACGCGGCCCAAAACTGAGTACTCAGGATCTAGACCGTTTGAGAAGAAGAACGACAAATTTGGAGCGAAGTCGTCGACTTTCAAACCACGGGACAAATAGTATTCAACGAAAGTGAAACCATTTGAAAGAGTAAAGGCCAATTGAGAGATCGGATTCGCACCCGCCTCGGCAATATGGTATCCCGAAATAGAAACTGAGTAGAAGTTACGGATTTTTTGCTTAACAAAGTATTCCGCAATATCGCCCATCATTTTCAAAGCGAAGTTGATCGAGAAGATACAAGTGTTTTGCCCTTGGTCTTCCTTCAAGATGTCCGCTTGAACCGTGCCGCGCACCTGCTGCAAAGTCCAGATCGCGATGTCGTTGTATTCTTCTGGAGTGACTTTACGACCCAGTTCTTTTTCTTTCTTTTCAACCTGTTGATCAATCGCTGTGTTGAAATAAAATGCTAGGATCATCGGTGCTGGACCGTTGATCGTCATGGAAACGGACGTATTTGGATTGATCAAATCAAAGCCTGCGAAAAGCTTTTTCATGTCATCCAAAGTACAAATGCTGACTCCGGACTCCCCGACTTTACCGAAGATATCGGGGCGTTGATCAGGATCCTGTCCGTACAAAGTCACAGAGTCAAAAGCTGTGGAAAGACGATGTGCCGTTTCACCTTTCGTCAGGTAATGGAAACGACGGTTTGTTCTTTCCGGAGTACCTTCACCTGCGAACATACGCTTAGGGTCTTCATCGGCACGTTTTAGAGGGAATACGCCACCTGTGAATGGGAATTCACCAGGAACATTTTCAAGTTTCAAGTAACGGAATCTGTCGCCCCAGTCTTTCATTTTAGGAACTACGACTTTGCGGATTTTTGTACCGCTTAATGATTCACGTACCAGTTTCTGACGAATTTCTTTGTCGCGAACCTGGAACACCAACTCGTCACCAGAGTAACGCTCGACCAATTGATCGTAGTTTTTTAGTGCTTCCAATTCTTCCGCAGTGAAATCCGCCTCAAGTTGACTCTGGATTTTTTGAACAGTCTCAGCCGGTGTTCCCAACATTGGCGCAACTTTTTGCAGACCCCCCAGTTTAGAAGCTACCTCAGCCAGGTCCTCGGTACGTTTTTTGTACTTATGAACTGTGCCCACGATTTCCGCCAGATAGTTTTGACGATCTGGAGAAATAATCCCGTGCTCTTCAGCTGATAGGATGTTGTTTTTATAAGCGGCATCCACCACCCAGCGGCCCTTTTGTTTTTCTTCCAAAAGGTCTGCAATTTTAAAGAATAATTTATTAACGCCGCCATCATTGAACTGAGACGCTTGAGTCAAGAACACAGGAACTTGAACTTTTTCATCAAAGATTTTGCGAGAGCGTTTGTACTGCTTGGATACGTCACGAAGAGCATCCAAAGCACCGCGACGGTCGGCTTTATTCACGGCAATCAAGTCCGCGAAGTCGATCATGTCGATTTTCTCAAGCTGTGATTGCGCACCGAAATCAGATGTCATCACATACATGGACATGTCACTCACTTCCGTGATCGCCATATTCCCCTGACCGATACCGGAAGTTTCTGCAATGATGAAATCAAAGTCCAACTGACGAACGAATTTCAAGATCTCTGGCAAAGAAGATGCGATCTCACGACCTGATCCACGGGAAGCCACAGAACGCATGAACACTTTTGTACGAGACAAGGAGTTCATACGAATACGGTCACCAAGCAAGGAGCCACCGGTTTTACGTTTCGATGGATCCACGCAGACAACGGCAATTTTTTTATCTGGATAAGCATTCAAGTAGCGCTGAACCAATTCATCGATAAGTGAGGATTTACCCGCACCACCCGTACCTGTGATCCCAAGGACCAAAGGTGGTTGTTTGGCTTTGAAGTTTTCAAGACCATAGGAGGCCAAGGAAACATCTTTGTTTCCGTTTTCAATAGCAGTCAGTGCCACACCCAGCTCGACTGAAGGAACTGTGTCACCTTGGAAAATGTTTTTCTTAGTTTTAAATTCTTTTTGTTTTTCCAAAAGATCGAAGTCACAACCTTTGACAATCATTTCGATCATGCCTTCCAAACCTAAACGACGACCGTCATCGGGATGGAAGATTTGTGAAATGCCGTAGGCTTCAAGTTCTTTCTTTTCATCGTAAACGATAACTCCGCCGCCACCGCCGTAGATTTGTACGTAGCCCGCACCTGCTTCGTTCAAAAGATCACGCATGTATTTAAAGTATTCCATGTGACCGCCCTGGTAAGAGCTGATGCACACGCCTTGCGCGCCTTCTTGCAAAACGGCTTTCACCACATCGCTCACTGACCGGTTGTGACCCAAGTGGATCACTTCCGCGCCCATATCTTGTAAAATACGGCGCATGATATTGATGCTGGCGTCGTGACCGTCAAACAATGCTGCGGCCGTGACAATTCTAACTGGATTCTTTGGAGTATATGCCATTGAAAAAACCTTATGTAACATCAGCGAGGCGTTTCACCTCGCTGACAATGTGAAACCTACTCCGGCAACGCCGGAGTGCAGACCCATGGACTACTGCCCTTTGAATGCTGCTTTACGTTTTTCGATGAAGGCACCCGTGCCTTCTTTAACGTCGTCGGTGTTGAAAAGTTCAGCGAAGATTTTAGCTTCGTTTTTCTGAGCTTCTTCAACGTCCATGTCCCAGGCTTGGTTGATAGAACGTTTAGCCATGCCCACTGCGATGGGCGCTTTGGATAAAATCGCTTCAACAGTTTTCATCACCGTGGCCATCAATTCTGCCTGAGGAACAACTTTGTTCACAAGACCGTAACCCAGAGCTTCTGCTGCTGTGATCATGTTACCAGTGTACGTCAGTTCACGCGCTTTACGTTGACCGACGGCGCGAGCCATACGAACCGTACCGCCAAAACCTGGGATCAAACCAAGGCTTACTTCTGGCAAACCGAATTTTGCGTTTTCAGCAGCGTAAATGAAGTCACAACCCAATGCCAACTCACAGCCACCACCCAATGCGAAGCCATTCACAGCTGCAATCACCGGGATTTTCAAAAGAGTCAGTTCGTGGAAAATGGACTGACCACGTTGCGCGAAGACCATGCCTTTTTCTTCATCCAAAGCATTGATCTCTTTGATGTCAGCGCCCGCGACAAAAGCTTTTTCGCCAGAGCCTGTGATGATCAAGGCACGTGCATCGACGTACGGCATTTCACCGATTTGACGAAGAGCTTCGCCCATCTCTTCCAGGACTGTAGAATTCAACGCATTCAAAGCCTCAGGACGATTGACAGTTAGAACCCAAACGCCGTTCGCTTTTTGCTCAAGAAGAAGTGTTTTATAATTAAAGCTTGCCATAACTACTTAAACCTATTTCTGAGAGTAGTCGTAGAAACCACGACCTGATTTACGACCCATCCAACCTGCTTCAACATATTTCACAAGAAGTGGACATGGACGGTATTTAGAATCGCCTAGACCTTCATGAAGCACGTTCATGATCGCCAAGCACGTGTCCAAACCGATAAAGTCAGCCAAAGTCAAAGGACCCATTGGTTGGTTTGTTCCCAATTTCATTGCGGAGTCGATGCTTTCAACAGAAGCTATGCCTTCGTGCAAAGTGTAAACAGCTTCGTTGATCATTGGCATCAAGATGCGGTTTACGATGAAGCCTGGCATGTCTTTAACAGATTCAACGAACACTTTGTCCATTTTCTCTGCCAATGCTTTCACAGTTTTGAAAGTCTCATCAGAAGTTTGCAAACCACGGATACCTTCCACCAATTTCATCAATGGAACCGGATTCATAAAGTGCATTCCTGCAACTTTTTCTGGACGTTTTGTCACCGCTGCGATTTTAGTGATAGAGATCGAGGACGTGTTAGAAACCAACAAAGCTCCTGGTTTAACTGTCGCATCCAAGTCTTTGAAAATTTTAAGTTTAAGATCGATGTTTTCTGTCGCGGCCTCAATCACGATGTCGCAATCTTTAAGACCTGCAGTTTCTTGAGTTGTTTTGATACGACCCAAAAGAGCTGCTTTGTCAGCTTCAGTCATCGTCGCTTTTTTGATCAAGCGATCACAGCTGCCAGAAATTGTTGCCATACCTTTTTCAAGAGAAGCGCCACTGACGTCCATCATGACGACATTGAAACCAAAGTTTGCTGCCACTTGAGCAATCCCGTTCCCCATTTGTCCCGCGCCCACAATACCGATCAATTTGATATCCATATACCACTCCGTGTTATAACTTCGTAAAACAGAACTGTTCAAAAGGGTCCAGCTGCAACGAAGTCAGATGGGCCATTTTCAACAGTTCCAACGTAAATTAGGTACTTTACTTTAGGCCGGGGGTCAAAAGTTCTGGTCTTGAGAGCGGCGTACCGAGGACCGCAGAATAGCTATATGCATTCGATAATTTGGGCCGTTCTTCCTATTTTTTTAGCAGTTCCCTCTGCAAATGCGGCTTTAGCCACGGATGCCAGTGCGGCCATCTCTTTTTACCGTACAAAAGAAAGCTCCTTCGCCTCTGGCCAGGCGAGTCGAACTGCCCTGGAAACAAAGCTTATTTCGACGCAGATCGAAAGCACTTACCGTGTCCGCTGGGACCGTCGCGAGTGGGAACTTGATGCGAAACAAATCTTAAAAGACATCCATGTCGCACGCTTGGTGGACACGAACTCCGCCTGCCAACTGCAATCGTTAAATCGCAATGACTCTGGCACCATCAAAGTTCTAAGTCCCGGCGCCACAGTTGAGATTTTAGAAACGGATGATTACTGGGCGCGCGTGAAAACTTATCGCGAGCAAGTGATTGGCTGGGTTCCTCTGTCGATGCTTAAAAATCGTCATGACGACACCGGTGTTTTCGTCAACATCATGGATACCTACTTGCGCAAAGAACCCACAAGTCTTTCAGGTGTTATCACCACAGTTCCCCGTTTAAGTCGCGTGCAGCCTGCGGGTTTTGAAAAAGGTTTTATGAAAATTACCTTTAACGGCATGACAGGTTTTGTGGACGTAAATCACTTCGCCTCCCGCGCTGATTTTTCCAACCTGGCTTTCGTTGATAACAAATGGATTCCCATCACGCACAGAAATGGCGAGTATCTGGTCACAGCACAACGTGCGCAGATTCCTATCCAGCGTGCTTTAGGTTACATCACCAGTGGCACTCGCGGAGTTGTTACACGCGCAACTCCCGGAGGCCCGCAATTACTTTCCCGTGTAGAGATCACAAAACCTGAAGCCAATGTGTGGGCACTGAGTAAAATCGACGGTCATGGGGAGGTTTGGTGGAAACGCAATTTCGTTCCCCACGAAACTGCTCAAGTGGCAGATAAAAATACCATCACCACCGAACAACTGATGAAGCGGGAAATCTATTCGATCGCTTTTGAAAGTAAATCTTCTGTACGTGGAATTGTTTCGGCCGAGGGCATTTACACGACGGAAGATGGTTTAACGTGGAAACAAATTCCGCAATTTGGAAATCAAAACTACCCCGTTTACATTCACCCGAAAGGTCAGTGGTTTGTAGGTTCTTACAAAAGCACCAATCAAGGTCACAGCTTTGAGCCCTTCATTCGCTGGGAAGTTGTTGCGGACGCAATTGAAGCCTCTATTCACAAGAATCCCAAGACGCTTCGCCTGACACAGATCGAAGCAGTCTCAAATACTCAGATCATCATCAATGTCGATACGGGGTCTTCGAAAATCAAGCTTGCCGGCTCCCTGGCTGACTCCACTCGTTGGTCTGTGATTCGCAAATAGTTTCAACCAATTCAACAGTAAATTCGTTACGGCGGACTTAGATTCACCTCCGCTGTGAAACTCACTCTTGCTTACCCACACTGGACTCGGATTTTTATTTTACCATTATCCATTCCGCTTTTAGGATCAACTTCGTTATCTAAAACCAGCGGAAAGGATTTCCTATGTGTCCAACAGTTTCTTCCGAGCATCCCCGAAAACTCCAACATAAATCTAAAAGCCAAGTCGTTGAAAACATGAGAACTCAACATGAAGAAAAAAAACTTCCTGTCAGCAATACAATTTATAAAAAATCTCCTGATGAAGTTTTTCAACTTTTGAAAACGCCAGGAAATCTTCCTTATTTTTTTCATAACCTCACGAAAACCGAAGTTATTTCAGAGAATAAAAACAGATGGTTTTATGAAGCCAATGAGGAATCGCCGGAAGCATTTGATTTCGTGATGCAAAGTGAGTTCGATCCCAGCAGTCCCGCCCTTTTGTGGCGCTCTGAAGACAGTATGGGCTTCGACTATTCGGTAGCAATTGAACTTGAAGGCGCCCCAGCAAACCGAGGCACCGTAGCGCGCATGACTGTCATCTATGATAATAAAGCTGCAAAAATAGCTGCTGCCTTTGAAAAAGTCGTTGGGAAAGATGCCGAGACGATTTCCAGAAGAATTCTAAGTCGCATCAAAGCTTTCTGCGAAACAGGAAGTGTTCCAACCACTTTGGGCCAACCGAGCGGCCGCAAAGAAGATCTTCCACAACTTAAACATTAATAAAGGAATAAACGATGAGAGCACTTACTTGGGAAGGCAAACACGACGTTCAAGTCAAAAATGTGCGCGAGCCAAAAATTCTGGCTCCGGATGACGTGATCATTAAAATTACAACTGCTGCTATTTGCGGTTCGGACCTGCATCTGTACAATGGCGTGATTCCAACAATGAAAAAAGGCGACATTCTGGGACACGAAAACATGGGAGAGATCGTTGAGGTCGGTCCCAACGTTAAAAAATTAAAAGTCGGAGACAAAATCGTAGTCGCTTTTGATATGGGCTGTGGCAAATGCTATCACTGTGAACGTGAAGAGTATTCCGTCTGCGACAATTCAAATCCAAACGCTTATATGGCCGAAGCCCTTTATGGCACGAGTGCTGCGGGACTTTACGGCTACTCTCACCTCTATGGCGGATACGCTGGCGGTCAGGCGGAATATTTGCGCGTGACTTACGCCGAGACAAATTCAATCGTTGTACCGAATGATATTCCGGATGAGAAAGTATTGTTCTTAAGCGATATTTTTCCAACGGGCTACATGGCGGCCGTCAACGCGAATATCAAAAAAGGCGACACCGTTTGCGTTTGGGGGGCGGGTCCCGTGGGACAACTGACTGCTCGCAGCGCTTTCCTGCTGGGCGCAGAGCGAGTTATCGTCATCGACCACTATGAAAGTCGTTTGGAGCTGGCCCGCAAAGCGGGAGCCGAGACCATTAATTTTGATGAAGATGAAAATACCGTGCTTGATGAAATCAAATATCTTACAGGCGGTGTCGGTCCTGATTCCTGTATTGATGCGGTGGGATTGGAAGCCCATGGCCACTCTGCTATGGAAATCTTAGACTACGCGAAAATGTCAGTGATGTTGGCGACGGATCGTCCGAACGTTCTTCGTCAAGCAATTCAAGCTTGCCGTAAGGCCGGAACCGTTTCGATTCCGGGCGTGTATGGCGGGTTCTTAGATAAAATTCCATTTGGAGCGGCCTTTGCCAAAGGTTTGCACTTCAATATGGGTCAGACTCATACCCAAAGATATATGAAGCCGTTACTTGATATGATCCTTGAAGGAAAAATCGATCCATCCGAGATTATCAGTCATCGAATCGATATCACGCAGGGACCAGACGCCTATAAGAACTTCAACGATAAAAAAGACGAGTACCGTAAAGTCGTAATCAAAATGCATTAGAATTTAGTTTCACTCGTTAAGCAGCTACTCGGCAGAGGGCTGCTTAACGACGGTGATTTTGCCGTTGGTTTCAAGCACCGCAAAATCCACATCTCGAATGTCTTTCACTCCATGTTCCCGGAGTGATGAAGCAATTTCATCCAGAGTGATATATTCTTTTTTGCAAAGTTCTAAATCAAGCACACCTTTTTCAATAATCTTTTGCGCCTTGCCTTCTAAAATTCGCTCGACTTTCTTTGATTTGAATCCAAGGATATCTAAAGAATAATTACCCACCACAAAGGTCGTCACACAGATCAGTCCCGCGGTCAGAGAATTATCTCCCCCGGTAATTGCGGCGCTCACAGATTCACTGATGATTAAAAGTAAGACCAGATCAAAAGGACTCATTTCGCCGATCTGCTTTTTTCCCATGAAGCGCAACAATATAAAGACTGCTGCGTATATTAAAACAGCTCGAACAATGTATTCCCACCACGGATTCTGCAAAGCCCACATACTCACCTCCGCATGAGTCTTTAAACTAAATGACAGGAAATTATTGTCGAGAGTGAAAACCGCTGGCTTGTTATTACACATACGGAAATTCGAACGTATTTAAAGTATATTGACGAGATGAAGACGAAGTCCTCCGAGCTCGTCCGAGCTACCAGTGAAGGTTTGTATTGCGAAAAGGGAGACTTTTTCATTGACCCTTGGCGCCCGGTGAAAAGAGCACTTATCACTCACGCTCATTCTGATCATGCCCGTTGGGGTTCTGGTGAATATCACGCCAACATAAAATGTGCTCCCCTGCTGAATTTACGTTTAGGGGCTGATCTGCCTTTAAAAACTTATGAGGCGGGCGAGAAATTTAAAATGGGCGACACGTGGGTGAGCTTTCACCCAGCAGGACATATTTTGGGATCTTCTCAAGTGCGAATCGAACATCAAGGGAAAGTCTGGGTCGCCTCGGGGGATTACAAACGCACTCCGGATCCTTCTTGTGATCCCTTTGAAGTGATTCCCTGTGACACATTTATTTCTGAGGCCACCTTCGCCCTGCCTGTTTATAAATGGGATCCGGGGGAAGTTACAGCTGCAAAGATATACGAGTGGTGGCAATCAGATCAAGAAAGACCCAGTTTGCTTTTTTGCTATGCCTTGGGAAAAGCCCAACGAATTCTTGCAGAACTCAGTCGCCTGACCGACCGAACGATTTACATTCATGGTGCGGTGGAAACGCTGACGCAAGTTTATCGGGATGCGGGAATAAAAATGCTTCCCACCTCGTTAGTGCAAGACCATGAAAAAGGATATGGGTTTAAAGGTGACTTAATCCTTGCCCCACCATCTGCACATAGATCACCTTGGATGAAGCGCTTTAAAGATCCGCAAACAGCATTTGCTTCTGGATGGATGCTAGTTCGGGGAACTCGCCGTCGCAAAGGTTACGAACGCGGCTTTGCTTTGTCAGATCATGCCGATTGGAATGAGCTGAATCAAACCATTAATGAAACCCAAGCATCCACAGTTTACCTGACCCACGGCCGAACCGACGTTTTACAAAAGTATCTGCAGGAACAAGGGAAAGAAGTAAAACTTTTCCACACCGAATACGAAGCCGAAGAGGAGGCTTCGTGAAGGATTTTGCGAAGCTTTACGAGGAGCTGGATTCGACCACTTCCACCAACGAAAAAGTCGACGCTCTTAAAAAATACTTTGAAAAAACGAATGCGGAAGATTCCATGTGGACGCTCATTCTGTTGACGGGAAAGCTTTCTCGCAGGACCATCACCTCGCGGACCTTAAGCAGTTTATTTTTGGCGAGCACCCACTATCCGGAATGGCTTTATGATGAAAGCCGCGATCACGTCGGCGATACGGCTGAAACCTTAAGCCTCCTCGCACATTCATTGAATTTATGCCGTGAAACTTCTGGAAAACAAAACAAAAGTCTCACCGAGTGGATGGAAACGGAAATCCCCAAGCTTGCAAGTATCAAAGACGAGGTCGAGCAAGCCGATCAGCTGTTAAAGCTGTGGAGTAAGCTTACCACACAGGAAGTTTATATTCTGAATAAACTGATCACCGGCGCCTTCCGGGTGGGCGTCAGTGATAAACTAGTGATCCGAGCCCTTTCAGAAGTGTATGATGTCCCGACAGATCAGATTGCCCATCGTTTGACCGGAAATCTGGAAACGGGTGAAGAAGCCTTTGAAAAAATCGTGACCCAAGAGGTGACGGCCGCGACCTATAGTCAACCTTATCCTTTTTGTCTAGCTCACCCTTGGAGTGAGCGTGCGGATCAAAGTTTTGATCCGGAAGAATGGTGTTTGGAATGGAAATACGACGGTATCCGCGCTCAAGTCATTCGGCGCGAAAGTCAAACTTGGATCTGGTCTCGAGGTGAAGAGGACATCACGGCGACTTTTCCAGAGCTTGCAGAAATATTCAGTCACCTTCCTGAAGGCTCCGTGATTGATGGCGAAATTCTGATTTTTAAAGACGAGAAAATTTCCTCCTTTCAAGCTTTGCAAAGACGCCTGGGACGGAAAAAAGTTTCGGCCCAAATGCTTAAGGAATTCCCAGCGGGCTTTATGGCCTATGATTGTCTTGAAAACAATGGAAGGGACATCCGCCAGGAAACTTTGCGTGAAAGAAAACAACATCTTGCCAAGGTTTTAAGTAAAATCAAAAGCCCTCAAGTGCAACTCTCCCCGGTCGTGACAGTTCAGTCTTTGCAGGAGCTCAATGAACTTCGCCTGCAAGCTCGGGAAAAAGATGCCGAAGGCCTGATGATCAAATGGTGGGCTGGAATTTATTCCGTCGGTAGAAAAATCGGGAACTGGTGGAAATTCAAAGTGGATCCTTTAACTCTGGATGCCGTTTTACTTTATGCGCAATCTGGAACAGGAAGGCGCTCGAATCTGTATACAGATTACACTTTTGCGCTGTGGAATGAAAATCATGAATTGATTCCATTTGCGAAAGCTTACTCGGGCTTAAATCAGCAAGAAATCGAAGAACTGGATGCCTGGATACGCCGTCACACCAAAGAAAAGTTTGGGCCGGTCCGCTCCGTTGAAGCGGCCCACGTCTTTGAAATCGGTTTTGAAGGTATCGGCGCTTCCTCCCGCCATAAATCAGGAATTGCCGTGCGCTTCCCCAGAATCCTGCGCTGGAGAAAAGATAAAAAAGTCGATGATGCTGACACCCTAAACTCTGCTCAAGAATTATTAAAGGCCGTCAATGGCGAATGATGAATTAAAACCCATTCATGAATTCTTCGCGACTAAGAAATGGAAGCCCTTTCCATTTCAGGAGCAATCCTGGAAGGCTTATCTTAAAGGAGAATCGGGCCTGCTGCATATACCGACGGGCTCGGGAAAAACCTATGCGGCGATCATGGGGCCCTTGGCAAAAATGCTGGCGGAACCTCGCCCGGGACTTAAAGCGTTGTATTTAACTCCCCTGCGCGCTTTAACTCGAGATATAGAAGCTGCAATCCTAGAACCTATTGAAGCGATGAAGTGGCCCATCAAAGTAGTATCTCGTACAGGCGACACAGGATATGCGCAAAAGAAAAAACAACTGACGAATCCCCCTGACTTGATGCTGACAACCCCGGAATCCTTGGCGGTAATGATCTCGCAACCTGAAGCAGAAGATTTTTTTAAGAATCTGCAGGTTGTGATCTTGGATGAATGGCATGAGTTGATGGCCAGTAAACGGGGAAGTCTTTGCGAACTTTCTTTGTCTTACTTACGCTCGATAAATCCAGAATTACAGACTTGGGCGCTCTCTGCTTCCATTGGAAATTTAGATGAGGCGGCGAAAGTCGCCGTAGGTCGCGCAGTGGAGCCCACTATTATTTCTGGAAGTTCCGACCGGAAGCTTGATCTAGAATGTCTCCTGCCAGAAAAAGTCGATCGCTTTCCCTGGGCAGGGCATTTGGGTTTTGCATTAAAAGATTCACTCCTTGAACTTTTAGATCCGGAAGTCTCGACTTTGATATTCACGAACACGCGCTCGCAAGCGGAAAGATGGTTTGAGGCTTTGCTTGCTGCAAAACCTGATATGGAACCTTTCATGGCACTTCATCATAGCTCTCTTGAAAGAGAAGAACGGGAGCTGGTGGAAGAGGGCGTTAAAAATGGAGACCTGAAATGGGTTGTCTGTACTTCGTCTTTGGATTTGGGTGTCGACTTTCAACCTGTGGAGCGCGTGGTTCAGATTGGTTCACCAAAAATGGTGGCACGTATGATCCAGAGAGCGGGACGGTCTGCTCACCGTCCTGGCGGGAAAAGCAGATTGTTATTTGTGCCGACAAATTCCTGGGAGATTTTAGAACTTGAAGCTGTCAAGAAGGCCCTGGGCGACAAACACATTGAAGCGCGTCGGCCGTTAAAAAAACCCATCGATGTTTTACTTCAGCATATGATGACCTTGGCCTGCGGTCCGGGTTTAAGAATGGATGAGTTGTGGCTTTCTTTAAAAGAAACGTTTTCTTTTTCAGAGATCACGCAGGAAGAATTAAATTGGTGCCGTCGTTTTCTGACCCAGGGCGGGGAAACTTTGCAGTCTTATCCGCAGTTCCATAAATTGGTTATGGATGACGAAACCGGAAAATACCGCCCAGCCGATCCCCGCATTGAAAAACTCCACCGCATGAGTATTGGGACGATCGTTTCCAGACAATCGGTGCAAGTGTCTTACACCAACCGCTCGCGCATTGGTTCTGTCGAGGAGAACTTTATCTCCAAACTTAAAAAAGGGGATGTGTTTCAATTTGCCGGTAAGAAATTGGAATTCGTTCTATTAAAAGATATGACCGCTTATGTGAAAGCCAGTCGAGCTCCCACTAATAACGTCCCCTCATGGGATGGCGGACGCTTCCCAATTTCCGAAACCTTGGGAAATGCTTTTCGTGAGGTCCTGACAGAAAAGCATCCCGGCCTGGATAGATTTTTGAAGCCCCTTTTGGGAACGCAGAGTGAAATGTCGGTATTACCTTCGCCTGATACTCTGTTGATCGAAAAGTGGACCTCCAAACAAGGCACGCATATTTTCGTTTATCCCTTTGAAGGCCGCTCGGTTCACGAGGGTATGGCGCAGCTATGGGGCTATCGTTTTGCCCAGCGCTCCCCGACGACATTTTCGTTTGCACTGAACGACTATGGTTTTGAAATCATGGGACCTGTTGATTATGACTTTGAAGGTTTGTTTGATGATGATTTCTTTTCGGATCACGGCCTGGTAGATGAGATTGGCCAGTCCTTGCAGATTGGCCAACTAAGCCAGCGCCAATTCAAAGAGATCGCACAAATTGCAGGGCTGGTGTTCGTGGGATATCCCGGCTCTCCCAAAACAGGTCGTCAGATGCAGGTCAGCGCTTCGCTCCTTTACGATGTTTTTAAAAAGCATGAACCTAATAATCTTTTGATTCGTCAGAGCTTTGATGAGGTCTTGGCGAATTCTTTGGAAAGCGGGCGCATTCGTCGCACTTTGCAGCGAATGAGTAAAATGAAAACCGTGTGGATCGAGCTTGAATCCCCCTCTCCCCTGGCGTTTCCTTTGGTTGTTGAAAATATCGCCATCGGAAATTTATCGAATGAAAGTCTGGAAATGAAGATCGCACGACTTAAAAAAAGTTGGGAAAAGAAAAATGATCATTCAAGCAGCCCAACAAAGCATTGAACTATTGCCTGAAAAAGCATTTCTGTGGCGTCAGGAAAATCTTTTGGGTTTATCAGACCTGCATTTAGGGAAAGCTGAAAGCTATCAATTTGCCGGTGTCCCCATGCCCTCGGGCGGTCATCTGGCAGACCTTGATACTTTAAATCACCTGATCCACCAATATGCCGTGCACAGGGTGATGATCCTGGGTGATTGGATCCACAACAAATATTCTTTAAGCGAGATTGTGGTCAGAGACCTGCACAGTTTTTTTGCGGCTCACAAGACGGTCGAATGGACTTTGCTTTTGGGCAATCACGAAACGGGATCCCATGACATCCTTAGAAATATGCCATTTCACTTTGTCGAGGAGGAATTGCAGATCGGTCCCTTCCTCATGACACACGGACACAAGAACCCCAGCACCGATCTTTTTCAAATCCAGGGTCACACTCATCCGATTGTGAACATCCACCAAGGAGCTTTGCGTCTAAAACTTCCGTGTTTTGTCCTGGAGAAAAGAGCCCTCACCATCCCCGCCTTTGGCAGTATGACCGGCGGTTATGCTGTGAAACCTGGCATAAACAAAAGAATTTTCGCGATAGGGAACGGCGAAATATTTGAAGTTGAGTAGACTCACAAATTTTAAACTATTGCTGGAAAACTATATGACATACAGCTGCCTTCCGCTATGCTGTAGTAATGAAACAATTGTTTGTCCTCATACTTTCAGCTCTCCTGGCGAGTTCTGCCTTTGGTAAAGGTAAGAGTGAGATCGTATTTGGGGTCAACATGGACTATGCGATGCCGCTAGTGAAGATTAAAGAAGAAAGTGGCGTACCGGTTTTAATCGGTGGCATTCTGAAAGATCTGGGGGAGGCCCTGGCTAAAGAAATGGATCTAGAACTTAAGTGGTATCTGGTTCCTAAAAGAAGAGTGGCACCCAGTTTGACTTCGGGAAAAATCGATATCCTGTGCCATCTTTCTGAAGTGTGGCAGCCCGCCATCAAAAATGACGTTTGGTGGTCCAACAAACTTTATCGCAGCGCCAATGTTCTGGTTTATTTAAAAGAACAACCCATCACTTCCATCAAAGACATCTATGGAGAACAAGTTGGAGTCGTTTTAAATTTCATCTACACCGGTCTTGAAGACGCCTTTGAAGCGGGTTCGCTCAAACGTGAAGACGGCCCGAACAACATCTCCAATATCAAAAAGCTTCTGAAAGGTCGCATCAACTACATCGTGATGTCGAACCTGGAATTTGCTTACTACAACAACCTCTATCCCCCGCTCCGCTCCGTGGATCTGGCCATGGATGAGGTGATGACAAAATGTGCAGTTTCCAAAAAATCAAAAATGAAACTGGAAGATGTGAACAAAGCCATCGCAAAAATAACCCGCACGGGCACCCTCAGTAAAATTTTAGGCTCCTATTATTTCAAAAATGTAGAGTAGATTTTTTAAGTTATATGCTTAAAACGCATATTAACTTTAAGTTAATTCACTACTCTATGAGCGTTCTTCAGGATAATTCCTTACCCATTCAAAAAAGGAATAACCATGAAAACAATGATCCTCTCCCTAGCATTGCTGATTTCAACAAACGCCTTCGCAGCCGCAGACTTCTCCAAAAAAATGGAACTATGCGCTCTACAAACTTCCGACGATCCAGAAGCCTACGAAAAAGCTTTCTCTGAAACCTTCATCTACGTAAACAAAGCGACAAGCCTTACAGCTGAACAAGTAAGAATGATCAACGCCCACTTGATCCAAGTAGAATACACAACAGAGCCTCTAACGTTCCAAGAAATCAAAACTCTATTCACAACAGGCGACCAAAGACACAACGACCTTTACTTCGTAACAATGACCTCTAAAACCACAGGCGCCATCTTTTACGAAGCCAAATCCTACCCAGGCGACAACCCCTACGGCGTAGTATTCACATCCAAAGGCGACCTAGCAGCCTACAACCAAGACGACAACATCACCTTGGTAGAGGGCCAACAAACCCTAGAATGCCCATGGAAATAACCAAAAGCTAAAACCAAAAAAAGTGGCGACCAAAAAACACCACTTCTAAAAAAAACCAATCAAATAAAAAGCCCCGGCACCCCGGGGCTTTTTATTTTTGATCTCCACCACACCATCAACTCCAAACCAAAAACAATACTTCCGCGCCAACAAGCCCCTAACGAGAAATTATTCCCGAACGAATCAATCAACGAGGAATCCCCGAGATGCCCCAAACGAACGAAGAAGTTTGAACCCGCGGTCCGCGGCTGACTTGGGCACAGCGGGCCGGGCCTACCACGAAGCGACCTCCGTGGGCGCCTGGATGGCGCGCACCCGCCGCAGGCGGGCCACGGCTGAGCCACGACGGCGTGTCGCGCAGAGGCAGGCCCGGAACGATGAGACCAAGGCAGACGCGGATCGCGGGTTCAAACCCTCTTATCTCCCCGAACCAGGGTCAAAAAACCCGGCACGATTATTGGATTAACCCAGAACGGAAATACTATTTCTTTGGATAGCGGTGTCTTAATGGCACTTGAACGTTTGTTGGGAGATTTGAAGATGATGAACTTAAATACACAGCAGAAATATTTTTCAACTCTCCTCATTTCACTTCTGGTTTTAGGGGGTTGCGGCCCCTCTCAGCCCGATGCACCGATCTTTAAATCAGCTCTTTTAGACGGTCTTTACAGCACTCGTCCTACAGTGGAAGAACCCGAGATCTTCATCATTAAACTTTCAACGCCCGCTCTTTTAGAAACGGCGAAAATGAAAGATGGTAAACCACAAATCAACGCCCAACAGGTTGAAGCTATCGCGGCTGAACAAGAGCAAACCGTTGCAGACCTGGCGAAAATCTCTAAAGACATTCGCGTCTTGATTCGTTACCGCCTGGTTCTAAATGGTCTGGTGGTGTGGGCACCCGCGGACGCCATTAAAAATATCAAAAACATTCCTAATGTCACCATGTCCGAAAAACCAGGCCAATTCTCTCGTCTGAATGACGAGGAAGAGGAATACAACAAGACAGGCATGGTTGGCGACAAAACCTCGGTGAAGTTTATTGGTGCTGAGGCGGCTTATGCAGAAAACATCCGTGGCCAAGGCATGCGTATCGGGGTGATCGATACGGGTATCGACTACACCCATAAAATGCTGGGCGGTATCGGCTCCCCTGAGGCTTACAAAGCTATCAATCCTTCTTCAACGACGTCAGCCTTCCCTAACAGCAAAGTCGTTGGAGGCATTGACTTGGTCGGGACTGAATACTCACCAAGCTCGCCAAATTTGAAAGCGCGCATTCCTGTACCAGATGCAAATCCGTTGGATGAAGCAACTCACGGCACCCACGTGGCAGGCACTGTTGCCGGCACGGGTGATGGCGTAAACACTTATGATGGTGTCGCGCCAGATGCAGATCTTTATGCGATTAAAGTCTTTGGTGCTAAAGGTGGCACAAGTGACGAAGTGGTTATTGCCGCTTTGGAATATGCTGCTGATCCAACAGGTGATTTAAGTTTTGATAAGCAGCTTGATGTTGTGAATCTGTCTTTGGGTTCTAATTACGGCAACCCCCACATCATGTACAATCATGCGATCAAAAATCTGGTTCGCGGTGGGACCGTGGTTGTCGCTTCTGGTGGTAACTCGGGTGATGCCGCTTTTATCGTGGGTGCTCCAGGTATTTCTGATGATGCCATTTCCGTTGCTTCAAGCATTGATAACATGACCCACAACGTATCTGCTCCGGGTGCGGAATTCTCTGCGGGCGATCAAAAGATTTTGGCAGAATACACCGAGGCCCAGTCTTCAAAACGTCTGGAAGAGATTTCTGAAGCTAAAGCTGAATTAATCTTTGTGGGACTCGCTGATAAGGACTTTGATGCAGAACAAGCAGCTCTGATTAGGGGTAAAATCGCTTTAATCGATCGCGGTGTGGTTTCCTTTTCGGATAAAATCAAACGCGCCCAGGATGCTGGCGCCATCGGTGTGGTTGTTGCCAATAATGCTCCTGGCGACACGAATGTCATGGCCGGCGATATCAAATTCGAAATTCCGGCTGTGATGATTAAGCAGGATGCAGGTCAAAAGATCAAAGCGCTTTTAGCGCAAGGTACAGTCACAGCGAACTTGAAATCTCCAACCAAAGTTGAAAAACCTTGGATGGCCGATACGATTTCTCCTTTCTCTTCACGCGGTCCCCGTTCAGAAGACGGCATGATCAAGCCCGAAATTGCAGCACCAGGGACAAACATCATTTCTGCTGCCCGTGGAACAGGTGACAAAGGTGCGAGCATGTCGGGGACCTCGATGGCAGGGCCTCATATCGCTGGCGTGATGGGACTTTTAAAACAAAAATTCCCAACGCTTTCTGTTCCAGAATTAAAATCCGTGCTTTTGGGTCACGGCAAAGTGATCGCAGATAAAGATCAAAAAACATATCCAGTGAGCCGCCAGGGTGCGGGTCGCGTGCAAGTCGCTGAAAGCCTGAAAGCGCAAGTCACAAGCTCGCCTTCGACATTGTCTTTTGGTTTAACAGATATTGAAAATTCAAAAACACTTTCCATGAATGTGACGCTGAAAAATATCTCGACGGACACGGTGACTTTGAATCCGAAATGGAAGGGGTCTGAGGCTCTTCAGGTTTCAGTACCATCCGTGACTCTTGAACCGGGCCAGACAAAAACAGTTGCGGTCACGGCAAAGGTTGTCGGCTCACTGATGAAATCTGCTAACGATGAGCTGGATGGCTTTCTGGATTTCTCTGAAGGTGAAAAAACTGTACTGCAACTGCCTGCTTTAGTAGTGGCTCGGCAGATTTCAAGAATTGAAGCGAAGTCTTTGACAGTGCTTTCTTCTTCAAAAGAAGATGCCGCTGGCAGTGCCGCTGATTTGAAACTTGTCAATAAGAGCGCCAACAAAGGAAGTGCGTATGTCTTTACTTTACTTGGTAAAGACGCTCGCAAGCTGGATCCAAAACCAGACTTAGCTCACAACAAAAACTGCGACCTGCAATCTGCGGGCTACCGTGTAATTTCTGCGGATGGCAAACGTTACCTGCAAGTCGCTTTGAAACTTTACGAAGGCATGACGACTTGGAACCGCTGCGAAGTGAATGTGCAAATCGACTCTGATGGCGATGGTATTGCCGATCAGGAATTGTCTGGTACGGTGGGCTCTGACTTGCCCGGCTACCCGGTTGAAAAATTCGTAAGTATGCTTTTGGATGCGAACCAGGCACGAGCAATTCGTAAGTCTTACGAGGAATCCGTGACAGCCGGTAAACCTGTTGTGGAAAATTACGGCCCGGCTTTGATTGATGCACTTCCAATGGATACTTTTGATAACTCGACTTTGGCGATCATTACGGCGGATACGTCCCTATTGGCGGTAGCTCCGACGGGTGAATTGAATATCAAGGTCTCTACTTCTCACAACGATTATAGTTCTGTGGAGTATGACGATTATTTGGGTAACGAGAAGTCCTGGTCCAAAATCTCTTTAAGCGAGCTGGGACAGGCCGTAACGGAAATACCAGAGGCTATTGAGCTTGCGGGTCACTCTGAAACTACTGTGCGCCTTAAAAAGGGTTATGGCACTTCAGATGTCGTGATCTATACGCCGCAAAATAAATCAGTGCGCGATGCCCTGATCGAAGATGCGCAGTCGCAAACGATCAAAGCCAAATACGACGGTCAATAAAAATAAAAAAGCGGGTTCTAAAACCCGCTTTTTTTTCGCCTGAATTTTGATAAATCCGACGTCTTATTTTGAGACAAAGACTAACGAGTCTTGGTCTCTTTGTTTTTCATTGGGGATTGCGATGTGACGTCCTGCGATTTTTCGCCGCTCATGTTCTTTTTCACCGCGCGCAAAAAAGGTGTCTCGGACACTTCCCACACCACTGCAGTTTCTTGAGCTGCATGGTTTTCAGGAGTTGTCGCACACGCTGCTAGGAAGTTCATCGCGATCAATGTTGTAAGGATTTTGATTGTGTTTTTCATCTTTGCACTCCTAACGATCTGGAATAATGATACCACCTTATCGGAATGCAAAGAACCGACCATAAGGTATTGGTGTTAAATTGGACCTGATTGTGAAGGATTGTTGAAATGGGGCACATCTGAACAATAAATGTCAGACACTGGAGCAGAAATACTAGTGTAGTTATCAATTACTTACGGGCTATTTAGGGGGGCTTTATTTCACTCGTTCTGGCGCATTTGAGTCACCATCTTTGCGGGTGAATTCCAATAGCGTTGCATACAATTGCTCGGAGACGATCGGCTTCGTTAGATAGTCATTGCAGCCGACATTAAGACACCGTTCCCGATCCTCTTTCATCGCATGGGCGGTCAACGCAACAATGGGCGCTGGGTAATGACGCTCCCGCAGTTTGCGAGTCGCGGTGTAACCATCCATGCGAGGCATTTGCATATCCATTAAGATCACATCGTAAATATTTTGCTCCGTCATTTCTAAAGCATCGATACCATCCATCGCAACATCGCAAAGGACCTGGTACTTTTTTAAGTAATGCTGAATCAAAACCAGATTGTCTTCGGAATCATCCACAATCAAAACTCTGGAACCTTGTAATCCTGCTTTCGCTTCCTCGGAAACCTTCACTGGTTCCACCGACGTCCCGCGACTGACTTCATGATGGGGAATTATCAAACGGAATACGGAACCCTCACCCAGGGTACTTCTTTTAAGGACAACATCACCGCCCAGGGAGCGCGCAAGTTTACGAGACAAAACCAATCCCAGACCGGTTCCTTCATATTTGCGAGTGCTTGAAGAATCCACCTGGAAGAAATTTTGAAAGAGGCGGCTTTGCATCTCTTCCGGAATTCCAATTCCAGAATCCGTCACTTCAAAATAAATATCATCCCCTGCTCGTCCCAGATCCACACGCACGGACCCTTCACTGGTGAACTTCAAAGCATTGTTGATTAAATTGACCAGGATTTGCTTTAAGCGATTGTGATCCGTTGCGATTTCAATTCCGCGAAGCCCCGGCTGCATATGAAATGATAACGCGATTCCGGATTTGGCTGCTTTCAAATGCATCATGCTTTCGATTTCTTCCATCAAAGAATCAAGCTTCACTCCTGTCAGCTCCACCTCGATGTGACCTGACTCAACTTTGGTGATATCCAAAATATCGTTAATCAAACGTGCCAGATTATGACCCGTGCTTTCAATGACATCGAGATACTTGCGCTTTTCTTGTTCACTGACGTGGGGATCTTTTAAGATTTCAGTCATGCCAAGAATAATACCCAAGGGAGTGCGGATTTCGTGACTCATGTTAGCCAGAAACAGAGTCTTCACCTGGTTCGCATTTTCTGCAAGCAAGCGTTGGGAGATATTCACATCCAGGTCATGACTCATTTTATTGATGGAGCGAGCAAGCTCCCCGAGTTCATCCGCCGAATGCACGGGGACGGTGATTCCCAGATTGCCCTGCCCGATTTCGCGAGTCGCTGCATTCAGCTCAAGCAAACTGCGATTCAAGTTTTTCGCAAAAGAGAATGTCAGAAACAAACCTGTCCCCTCGATGGTCACGACCGCTAAAACCAGAAGCAGCATCAATAGACGCTCAAGCCAGCGAGACCCCTCCCCCAAAACATTTGAGAATTCAGTTTCAAGCACAGTGAGCTTGGCATTAATCACATTGATCTCAGCAAGGATGCGCTTGACTTCATCAGCATCGACTGTTGGCTGAGCAAAAAGTTTTCGAAGTTCTTCAGATTTTTCAATTAAAACATTTAACAGCTCATCAGCTTCGGTCCAGGCAACCACCGCTCGCTGGATATAGGAAACTTCTCCAAATCGACGAAGCATCACGATCACTCCTGGAATATCATCAGGATGAACGCCCCCTTGAATGAATCCGGCGTACACAGCAGAAATATCGGGGTTTTGCTTCATCAACTCTAAACGGGCGCGTCGGTCGCCGTTGGGGATTTTCATGTGCTCATGAAAATCATCATAGTAATGCTTTTCTTTAGTGAAAATATAAGAAGACAGGGAATGAATTGCGTTTTTCTGAGCCTTGGACCACAAACCTTCACCGCCGACAAAGGCACGCACGGAGGAAAGTGTCGAGAGAGCGAAGACCAACGTCCCTAGCTCTATGGCAATTAACAAAGCCATTCCGCCAACGACGATGTAAAGCTTTTTAACAACCGATAGATTCTTCCAGAGATTAAACACGTTCCAATTTTCCTCAGACATACTCTTGTACGAACGAGATGGCCCCACTTCAAGGGATATTCGACTCTTGTTCGGTTGGTTACACACTCGCAATCAAGATTTAGTTTAACTGCATTTTAACGACCCCCGCCTACATGCGCATTGCGCCAATTGATTTGCTTGTTGGCGAAATTTTCAAATCAGGACTGGTGGAAATCAATCTTCGGGAGAACCATGAGGGCATAGTCTTAAGGAGGAAGTCATGAAAAAGCTTATTCTCTTCACAATCACCATGTTGTCGTTTGGTTTTGCACACGCCGAAAGATCCTTGATGGAAACCATCATGCAGGACAGAAATTCGAGCCCCGCAAAACTGGATACAACGAACGAAGCCCGTCGCGCCCGTCAAGCGAGCGCCGCTGAATACATGCGTGATCATAATCGCCCCACTGAAAGAATTTATATTGAAGAACGCATCACAGAACCAGAGTATCGCGAGCCCGGCTATCGTGCTCCAGCGGATTCTCAATAATATTTTCACGAGTGACTAAACTCTAAACAGAGTCTTTCGTCGATTGATTTTCATTCTTACCGACTGGCGGAATGAAAGTATCGACGGAAGCCTGTTTCTGGTAAAAGAGGGACTTCTGAGTTAAGGAGTTCCCGATGTTAAAACTATCTGCGGCCATTATCACAATGGCACTCTCTTTCGCTGCTTCCGCTCAACCCGTGGACGGCGACCTGGTCCTTGAATACAAACATTATTATTCTGAATTTGATAAATACGTCTGTAAAGACACGACAGAAAAAGCCATCACGATCCCTGAGGAAGTGAAGGATTTAAAGCTTTCTTTTGAAGACTTGAACGTCAGCATCTTTTTGGACAATGCAATTCTGATTGCTGAATACAAAGAAGGTGAAACAGATTGTCGTTACAGTGCTTTGTACAACATCGATAAAAACGCAAAAATTATCACTGCTGCGGAAACAAAAGCCTTTGATCTAAGCGGCGACAAGAGTTGCGAAACGGGCAAGAGCAAAGTGGATTTGTTGCTACAGAAACTTGAATACGTTGTCTTGCATGACCACATCACAGTGAAATTTCTAACTACGAGCCTTAAAGAAGTCTGCGGCGAAAATTCTGATTCCGTACTTCTTGCCTTCAAACGCATCCGGAAGAAATAATACCTCATGGCTAAGGAACCGCTCGAATTAAAATGGATTGAAAACCTTCTCCCCGAGGAAGGTTATCGACGTAAATCTATGTTTGGCGGTTTCGCCTATTACCTGGACGAGAAAATCATTCTGATCACTTTTGAAGCCGGCCACAAATCCAAGTGGAACGGCTGTATGTTTCCGGTCGAACACGAATTGCAAAGCAAAGCTCTGCAACAGTTTCCGATCCTCTCTCCCCACCCGATTTTACCCAAGTGGTTGTATCTACCCATCGAGACCGAAGGTTTTGATGAATGGGTTTCAGATATTTTGCGCGTAGCTTTACGCCCCAACAGCATCTGGGGCAGCCTGCCTAAAGAAAAAAGCAAATCAACAAAGGGCAAAACCCAAGGTCGAAAAACCGCTGTTGCAAAAGAGGTCATCAACGAAAAAATCGACACCCGTCGACCGCGAATGTTTTCCGATGATGATCCAGTCGCTGTGCTGCAAAAGGCCAAGAAACTCACGGACCTTAAGAACATCGGTCCCGTCCTTGAAGAATTGCTGCATGACGCCGGAATTAAGACGCCGCAGCAAATGCAGAAGCTGGGCTGGCAAAAAACCATGGTGAAGCTTGTGAAAGTCCACCCTAAAACAAATCACTCTATGTACGCGTACACGATTATCACAGCGCTCGAAAATAAAGATTTTGGTGGAATGTCAGAGCAGCTGAAATCAGAAGTGCGTGCCTACATGAAAACCTTGCGCGATCGCTTAAAATCGTAACCTGTTTTGATCTTGACTCGTTTTCCGGAACAGGAGCATAGTCTTTGCGTCATGACGACACTGTTAAAGTGAAAGGTTAGATTATGAAATCCGTTGTTATCGCTTCTTTGATCGCATTGTCTGCAACTGCTGCTCACGCTTCTCAAATGGACGTTCACTGCACGACTGGTGACGCTGTTATCTCTGCTGAACTAAATGTTGAAGGCAGAAACGTTACTGGAACTGTGGATGCTTCTGGTGCGGGCGTTGATTTTAAAGCTCCAGCTTCTGGCAGCTACATTTTCTACCCAGCTGGTTCTTACTATAAATTCGACGAACTTGAAGTGATCGAGTTCTGGGCGACTTCTGGTAAAAACTCTGTTGCGTTCAAATCTGTTCGCGGCGAAAAAGGTTCTTACCAACAAACTCTTTTGGTTAACAAACACACTGTTGAAGGTACTTGCGTAGTATCTAAAGAGTAGTTTTTAGATCCCTCACAAAGGAATCGAAACCCAAAAAGGCGTGTATCTTCGGATCGCGCCTTTTTTATTTTTGATTGATGACAGAACCGAGCAGTCACCCTTTGGCCCCCAAAAGCCTGGCTTTACACTATCCCCATGGCCTCACCACAAATTATTGCAGACACTGAATATCTTCCGACTCTTTTAAAACTTCTCGATCGCGCCGAGAAGACCATTGATATTATGGAGTACTCCTTTGCCATCGGAAGTGCGACGGGGCGCTTGAACCGAAACTCCGCTCCGTTTGAAATTGCCGACAAACTTATTGAGATCAAAGAATCCCTGGGTAAAAAAATACGCATTCGACTTTACATCGAGGGCTATCGCGAGACGGCATCCCGCAATATGGTTACAGCGGAATATTTAAAGGAACATGGCATTGAAGTTGTTTATGGGGCGACTCATGCCAAGGGATTTTGCATTGATAACAAATTTCTTTTGTTCGGTTCGACGAACTTAACTCAGCAATCGATTCTGAAAAATCATGAAACCAATTTGCTTTTGAACGATAAAAAAGCCATCGCCGGCTTTAACAAGTATTTTGAATTTCATTGGAAAGGGGGCGGTCACGGCGGAGTCATTCTACCTCCCCCGATGATTGCCGATGGAGTTTTTAAGGATGTATTGGTCGACATGATCGATCGTGCCGAAAAATCTTTGAATTTCTCGATTTATTTTTTTCATATTTCTGAAATTGAAAAAGCCTTTATTCGCGCGCACAAACGCAAAGTGAAAATCACGGGGTTGATTCATCATCATGACGCCTTTGCCTTAAGCTATGTTCGCCGCACCCGAGGCACTGCCGAGCGCATGAATGATGCTGGAATCAAAGATCTGCATTATGGCCCCGGCACTCTCTTCACCCATTCCAAATTTCTGGTGATGGACAATAAGGAAGTGATGCTTGGAACTGGAAACTGGCTTCACGAGGACGTCGAAGTGCACCCCCAACTCTACATCCATCTGAAAGATCCCACGCTAGCAACAAACTTAACCAAGCACTTGCAAAAAACCCTGCGTACGGTAAAGCGCCATCGCAAAGAATACACCGACAGCATTTCCATCTAAAAAAGGTGCCAGGTCCTACTTCCTGTCGCTGCGCGACAAGAAGTAGGACCTGGCACCTATTACGTGAACTGAGCCGAAGAATCTCGCAAAGGATCAGATTTTGATCCTTTTATATGCAGATTTGAGATATTGGGTCTTTTTAACGATACTTGTTTGTGTAAGGCGATGAGGCCAAACAAGGAGATCCCGGATGAAAACACTTCTTTTAACGCTATTAGTTTTAACCACGGCTCAAAAGACATGGGCTCAATCATATGAGCAACAAGAACAGGAAACAGTCTACGAGCAGTTGCTTAGACAATCTCAGGTGAAGTTATACAGAGCCAATTGCGTGCGCGTGCCCTTAGATGTTGAACCGACTTCCGTTTGCGCGGAAGACCATCTTTGGGGCGTAGGTGCAAGCGGTGGTTACATCTGCTGTCAGCACCCACCAACTTAAGAATTATTTTGCGTCAGGGAAATGTGGCAGCATCAAATTACGTACGTGTTCTTGCAATTGAGGGCGCTGTTCGATGGTGTAAGCACTTGTATCGACTGGCGGCAAGACTTCCAGAGTGATGGTACGAGTCCACACTCCCCAGTTCGGAATCCAGTTTCCTTTGGGCATAATCGCTGCGGCACCTTTCACGACGACGGGAACGATGGGTGCTTTGGCATTGATCGCGAAAATAAAAGGACCCGATTTAAAAGATCCCAAAGTCTCTTGATGCTGACGAGTGCCTTCAGGAGCTAAAGCAAATCTTTCGCCGTTGGCGATTCTTTTTTCCGCTTCTTTATAAACTTTGAATACTTCTTCGCGACGGTTGCGCGCGATGGGCAAGATACCTGCGCGTCTCATTCCCCAGCCAAAAACGGGAATATTAAAAAGTTCAATCTTTGCACCAAAACGGAAACTGCCTAAGTAACCCGACATCGCAAAAATATCAAAGAAGCTGGTGTGATTGAAAACGTAAAGGTAGCCGCCCTTAGGAACATTTTCCCAACCTTTGACGACGACTTTGACTCCGAACATCCAGCAGGTCACGCGGGTCCAGAAATAGACGATCTGATCTTCCAACCAACGGTTGGGATATACGAACGTCACGACGATCATCGCTGCAGAAGAAATTACTGTGTGAATTGGCAACAGTAGCGTAGCCAAGATCGAGCGAGGATAGGAAAGCAGCTTAAGCAACATGATTTAACTTTCGGGGAATAGACGTTTACGAGCGGCCACACGTTGGCGCTCTTTGTAGGCCTCATGCTCTGAAGGACCTGACAGAATTTTTTCGTGTGCAGATTGATCCATAATTTGAACTTCAAATGGATAAAAGAAACTGAATGCTTCTTTGCTGCCTTGAGGTTTGATGTGAATCAACTTACGAGAAATGAATTTGATAAATTTATAATCAGAGCCCGAAAAGAAATTTTCCTTACGCAGAAATTTTACGTTCTCCCCCATCTCCGACAGCTTCTGATCAAAAGCGGCCTGAATGGTTTTTTCATCCATCGTGTCCAGTCGCTGTGCGAGTTCCATACAGACCTGCATGAAAGCTTCTACGGGATAAAGATTGTTGGAGCTTTGATCCGGCATGATGTGAGGAAAGCTGATCACATTTTCGCGCACCAGGAAGCGAACCACCTGGAACGTATCAAATAGATTGCGTGTGACAAAGCGCACGCCGAGCTTATCAAAGATCTTCATTGCCAGAGCATCTGGCTTAGCTAAAAGCTTGATCACTGTGCTAGACGACGTCTTAAAGGGTTTTACTTCAAACCCCAAAAGCTCGATGGATTCCTGATTCTCCCCGTTGCACTTAAGGAAAGTTCTGTGGGTGTTGCCATCATGATAAATCGCATCTTGAAATGGTGTCAGAATCTGCGACTGAATTTCTTCAGAGAACGAACTAAAAAGATCATTCTCGGCATGAACAAAGACATGGATTCCACGTAAGATGGCACAGGCCCAACGCTGCAGACCGACCTGATCGGGATCACTGGAGCTTGCATACAATAAAAGCTGACGGATATCGCCGAGCTTTTTCGGGTCTAAGAATAACTCAGGAATGTCTACATCGTTAAAACCTAGCTTTTCCACCATCAACACCAGGGCGCGACGATGGTAGTACCAAAGTTTTTCGACGTCGTTTTTTTGATTTGTATCAAACCCGTAGCTTAGCAGGAATGCAGAAGCTTCGTCCAAAGATTGGATATTGAGTTTAGGGATATCGATCGCGGAACCACCGCCAACAACTGAACCCAGAATGGAAGAATCGAATAAAAAACGTTGAGGCATTGCCTCTATCTTATTGGGGATAGAGGCTCAGGCAAGACGCAGCGTTCTAGTTAAAGAGGCCACAAGATGGAACCCAGAATGACCCCATTGTTTGCTGAGTCAATGGGCTGTTATCCACGGAAGAGTAATTTTGGAAGTACACCGTACCAAAGGCATTTGTCGCATCATAAGAACCCGTGAAAGCAATCCAACCCAAATTGTCTTGGAAAGTCACTGTGAAGGTTCTGTTGTTTTTATTCACAGAGCCTGCGTAGGCAGAAGTAAATTGCACTTCATAAGGTGGAATTTCTTTGCCGTTTTCTACAGTACCAACCAAAGAATCTCTGATTTGAACTAAAACTTTAGAGGATGTTTTATCGATTTGCCCCGAAGCATCGAATCTTAGGTTCATAGTGACGAATACACCATTTGCCTGGCTTCCCGTTGCATCGATATTACCGAAGCTTGTGCCCGGAAGTGTTGTTGAGACAAAGATCTTAACTTTGCTTTCAAAAGAACTCGCCGCGCTTGATCTGTCATAGATACGACCGATGGCCGAGGCACCTGTTGTACAAGTGGAGTTTGTTGTCACTTCACCGCCACGACCGGCAACACGAACGGAGGATTCGCCTTTCTTTGCGCAGGCAGCAAGTCCCATGGACAAAGCCATCACAGCACCCAGAGCAAGTTTGGTAAAGATTGACGATTTCATAAAAGCCTCCTGCACAGACAAGAGGCAAGCATTGGACCATCCGGGCCCTACTTATATTCGAGATGAATGGGAAATCCCGTCTCAGAGTGAGACAGTCACTTGGCGACTGACAATTTCGGGAAGCAGATGGATAGTTTTAGGTCAGGGCTCCAGATTGGAAACCCTGACGATCATATTAGGAAAAAAGCTATTTAACAGCTTCGATGGCTTGAAGAACTTTGACTTGAGCTGCGACCCAGTTTGCACCTGTTGCATCCACCAGACCGGCTTTCAACAACTTGCCAGCAAGATCCGCCTGCTCTGCCGTCGTCAATGTCTCGATATTCAAGGTCGCATCCACTTGATGCAAGAACTCATTGATAGTCCCTGCCAGAGCCGCTTGCACCTGGGCACGCTTTGTATCCATCGCAAAAGTCACCCCTTGGGACGACAGGATCGAAAGCAAGGAGATACGCTCTTTCGCATTCAAGAATGGAATTGGCAACTGAGCTTTTTTAGCACCGCCCTCGCCCACTTGAACATCCAAAGCCTCTTTGCTGACCAAAACCAGATCCAAAGCAATATTGCCCAACATGTCGGCGTCAGCTTGTTTGACCACGTCGATCGGAAGGATCTTATTCATCACTTTCACAGTGCCATCATCCGCTTTGACTTGGCCTTGAATCATTGGCAACAAATCGCGAACGGCGGTGAAGATGATTTTCTTATTAGCTGCGGTGATGTCTTGGTAAAACTTAAGCACTTTTGCTTGTTGTTCTTCGGTTAAAGTATACTCACGACCGGATAAAGTTTTACCCTTAGCCATGATGCCGCTTTCTTTCAAAGCCGTGACTTCTTTTTCAAACCAATCCACATCGATCTGACCTTGAGAGTTGCGCAAAACACCATTTAACATCGCTGCATAGCCACCGACTTTATCAGTGATGCCATCCAGTCCTTGAAGGTATTTTGCCGTCTCTGCCAAGTGAGCCAGACGCAGTTCTGCAAAAGAAGCATCCTGTCCCGTGCGAGCTGTGAGGATATTTCCGCTTTTCACTGCATCCAGGGAAACCAAGGCTGGAACTTTCGCAGAACCCGTACCGATGACTTGGGAAATATCAAATAAAGCATTGCCGACGAATCCGTAATCGATCGCAGCTGTGCCCCACTTGTAAGTGTCGTTGATAACAATATCTAGATTATTCACCACTTCTGGCTGATCACCTGGGTACATGCGACCAATGATCGAAGCGAACAAGACTTTCACTAAGCCCGTTTTCTCATCACGGCCATCCAAGTATTTTCTTAACAATGGATTGTTACCGTTATCAAAACGCTCGCAACCATAGATCGACATCTTTTGACTGTTCGCCAAAGAGATATCTTCGTCCGTGCAGAATTGAGAGATTTTGGTATCCAGAGCCTTATCGTCATCAGAGTAAGCCCAGTCCATCGCCATCTTGTCATAAGAAAGTGCTGCATGTTTGATATAGGCTGAACTTAACACGTTATCAATACCGCTCACATAGTCCATGATACTGGTCGTCGTCTCAAGACCTGGATGATTCGGGTTTTTCAAATATGTTTTGGCAGAGTCATAGATTTCTTTTGTCGTCGCTTTTGCAGAGAAAGATCCTGCAAAGTTATGACGAAGACCCAAAGCATGACCCAATTCATGGGCTACCGTCGCGCGAACGCTGTCTTGTCCCAGGCGGAGTCTTTGAGAATCAGAAGCCTCGCGAGAAAGCTTTTGCAATTCCTTGATCGTATCGCTGAAATCACAAGCCATTGCACCTGTTGCCACCGGTGAACCACCATTTAACAAGACCAGATCAGAGGAACCCACTTTCGTAAAGACCGAAGGCATGAACACCTGGGCACGCAACAACTCCCCCGTCATTGGATCGGATTGACTGATGGCATAAGCGGCACCTGCATCAAGCCATGTCACCCAGCGAATCATGATGGTGTGATCTTTAGGAGGAGCCTGAGGGTCTACCCCGGTTTCAACAGCCACGACGTCTTTCCCAAATACTTTATTCCAGTAAAGAGCGCCCTCTTTAACAGCCTGAACATAGTCTTCAGGAACCGCCGCAGAGATGCGCACGGTGATCGGTTCACGATCGTCCGAGATATCCCATTTTGCGATGTACTTTGTAACATCTTTGCTCATCGCCGCTTTCGCTACGCGAGTCACAAAGAAACCTACCGAGCGGGATGCATCGGCAACTTTAGGTTTAAATTGTGATTGCAAACGGTAAGCGCGGATCTGGATGTTCATTGCCAGGGTTTCTTCCACGCTTTCGATGGCGATTTTGTTCGCGCCCGCACCTTTACCAAGCTGGCTTTGGATTTTAGAAATCTGCTCAAGCTCGATGCTGTTATTCGTGATTTTGATATTGCGCGTGTACGAATCCAAAACCGGAATCGACGGCAATGATGTTTCAGTCAATGGCTCATTCAAACCCGGGCCCGAATCGATATCATAGGCATTTTGCGCGATCAGTGTTTTGAGTCCACGGCCCCAATCAAAAGTAATTGTTTCTGTGTCCTCACCCACGATGCGGAATGTTTGCACCAGGCTCTCGGTTTTAAGCTCATCGTAAATGCTATTGTAGTTTTGCCCTAAAAGCGCCAAGCGGCTTCCGGATTTTTCAAAGCTCACCACTTGCGGTTTTAGATCGTACCACTGAGGCGTGGCACCGCCGGTTTTGCCTGAAGCAATCAACAAAAAGATTTTACCCAAAGAGGATTTATTGATCGTTAAGCACGTCGCTTTTTCGCACTGGGCCGCGATCTCCGCCGATTGCGTTCCAGGGATGGAGAAGGAGTCCACGATTTGCTTCGGAGCTTGCTTTTTCTCTATGACAGGATTCACTTCGAAACCGTTTGTACAGCCGGTTACAGCAGTGATTGAAAGCAGTGCGACGAAGACAGAAATGTTTTTAGAAAAGGACATTCTAGAGCCCCTCCATTTTTCAGGTGTCTTTATCTCAAAAAAAGGCCAAGATCAAAAGGCACCTTAGAAAAAAGTAGCAATCGTCAACCTTTTGTACAGAGAGGCTTATGGCTCAAACAGCAGACAAAACATTTTTTGGACACCCCCGTGCCTTGTTCACACTTTTCTTCACAGAAATGTGGGAACGATTCTCGTTTTACGGGATGAGAGCACTTCTAGTGCTCTATATGGCTCAATACCTTTTTATTGAGGCAGACAAAGGAAAAGAAGTTTGGGGTTACAGCTTTTTGAAGAGTGCCATTGAGTCCTCCTTCGGACCCGTTTCAGCGCAGGCTTTGTCGTCACATATCTACGGTCTGTATATGGGCCTTGTGTATTTTACACCATTTTTTGGTGGAATCATCGCGGACCGCTACTGGGGCAAGCGCCGTTCGGTGTATGTCGGCGGGATTTTGATGGCCATCGGTCACTTCTTGATGGCGATTGAAAGCATGTTCTTCCTGGCGTTGCTGTTTATTATCGCAGGCAACGGGTTCTTTAAACCGAACATTTCCACTCAGGTGGGTGAGCTTTACCCTGCGGGTGATAAACGCCGTGACGGTGCCTTTACGCTTTTCTATATGGGTATCAACTTAGGTGCCTTCTTCTCCCCTCTAGTTTGCGGAACTTTGGGACAAAAAGTCGGCTGGCACTGGGGTTTTGGTGCCGCGGGTATCGGGATGTTAGCAGGTTTGGTGATCTATCACTTTGGCGGCAAACACTTGCCATCGTCTGAACACAAAGTTTCCGTGAAAGAAGTGGAAGCGGCGGCTAAAAAACCTCTGACTAAAAATGAATGGAAGCGCACGTGGGCTTTGACTTTTATGTGTGCGATCACGATTTTCTTCTGGGGTGTTTACGAGCAACAGGGCAATACTTTGCAATTGTTTGCCGATCAATCTACGGACTGGAATTTCTTTGGTTGGGAAATGCCTTCCACTTGGTACCAATCATTTAATCCATTCATCATCTTTATCTTTGCACCGATCTTGGACCGTGCTTGGGCATGGCAATCTCGCAAAGGCAAAGAGAACACGACGGCTATGAAGATGGCTATTGGCTGCTTCCTGGGCACGGCTGCATTGATCGTGATGTTTATGGCGGCGCAATCCATCGGCGATGGCAAAGGCACGGCTCTTTGGTTGTTAGGTTCAACGTTCATGCTGACAATTGGTGAGCTTTATCTTTCTCCGATCGGTCTTTCCTTAGTAACGAAAGTTTCTCCGACGAAGATCGTATCCATGATGATGGGTGTTTGGTTCTTGGCTTCATTCTTTGGAAACACGGTTTCTGGTTGGATTGGGGCTTTGTACGACAAAATGCCTAAAGATAATTTCTTCTTGTTGCTTGCAGCCCTGGGGTTCGTCCCAGGTGTTATGTTCTTTATCTGCAATAAGGTTCTGACGAACTCTTTGAATGCGGAAGACGAAGAGCCTGTTCCGCCTAAAAAATCGGGTGCGGGTTCTACAATCGGATCCACACACGCGGAAGCGACTGTTTAGTTTTCAATTATTTATATCAAATAAAAAAGGGTGTTTTTTAGACACCCTTTTTTTTTCGCCTCTACATTTCCAGTGATTGCACCTTATCGACAAGACTGATCTACAGAAATATTTTGCACACCATGTGCTGCAGTGAAAATCATCGTTTTACCCAAGTAAACAATCTGCAAAACCTCGGCGAGATTTCCATCAAAAGATGTCTGGGTGAATTCTGAATTCCCCGAAGAGTCTGTGGTCGACGATCCTATCTTATTTCCAAATTGCCAGCCGAATGAGGAATTTTTAACGGGACGCTGATTCATATCCTCACCCAGTGCGTGACAGCGAATCGAAACCAAATATCGATAAGACATGGAACGATCACGCGCACTGAATACGCGATCCACACTGATCACGTGAGTAGAACTTCTTTGCGCCTCCGCTTCGAGGGCAAAGATCGCTGACAGTGAAATCAGAAAGAAAGCCGGAATGAGTATGCGCATACGGCAAGTATAATTCCGCCCTTTGGTTTTCTATATATGTTTTCTTTCACAAAATTCGAGAAGGATGCGGGCTATGATAAGCTGCGGGGCAATTTAATTTTAATCATAGTACCCACACCCTCCTCGCTGATAATACCCATTTCACCACCGAAATGACTGATCACAGTGTTCGCGTGATACAGACCCAGTCCAGTGCCGCCTTGACGGAAAGTGACTCCCTTTCGACCCAGTTGAGGCAAACGATGCGAAGGAATGCCTGAACCATTGTCAATGACTTGGATCGAAAGGGAGCTGTCGATATTCTCCACCACCAGGATCTGGATGCGACCCGCTCTTTCTCCCATGGCTTGAATCGAGTTATCGACTAGATTAGAAACAATTCTTTCAAAATAAGATTTCGGCAAAGCGACGCTGCCCGCGATGTTGCTAAGGTTTGACGTCAGCGTCACTTCGCAATGTGTTTGCACACGTTTTTCGTTCACAATATTTTCAAGAGATACTTGAAGTTCTTCTCCGCTCATCGCCGCACCATTTGTGATCTCGCCCCCTTCTTGAGAGGATTCTTCGATCGCCAGTAAATCGGCTGCGATCTCGTTGATTCTTTTGATGGAAGCTTCAAGTAACGCTTTAGCATCTTCAGAAAGGGCGTCCCCGCAAGTTTTAACTAAAATATTCAAAGCCGACAGAGGCGAACGAATGTCGTGCGCTGCCTGGCGGACTTTTGAATGTTGTTTTAGTTTCATTGCGGTGTTCATTTTCTTTGTGCCTCTGGATTGCCAACAGCTGCTTCGGCGGTGCCGAATTTGACAGCTCGTTGGTGAACTCAAGATACTTCCGGCGCGGGTTTTAAGCGACTTACTTGAGGTTAAAAAACCGGCGTTTCGGTTTACCGTTGGTAAAGTCCGGAAATCCGGGATATTTGCGGTAACCTATTGAATTTAGGGATATTTGCACCAAGAATTATAGGACAAGCCCGGACATTTTAGCCAAGGACGCCGTATGAACATCTTTAAATTTGAAGACTACCGCACCTACTTGAAAGACTATTTGGCATTGGAAGAAAACCAATCTTCCGGGAAACGTAAAAGCCTCCTGGCTTCGGCGAGCATGAGTAGCTCTTACCTCACCCAAATTCTGGCCGGCACGAAACATTTATCCTCTGAGCAGGCTTATGAGATGGCGCTCGATATGGGACTCACCGAAAAAGAGACCGACTATTTCCTGGTGTTGGTTGAGATCGGTCGTGCGGGCACAGTGAAGTTGCGGGAGCGCTTGATTTTTAAAATGCGCGGCCTGCAAGCAGAATCGAACAAGGTTGCAGCGAAAGTCAGCATCAGTAATGACAGACATCTTACGGATGAGCAGAAAGCTATTTACTATTCCAATTGGATTTACACGGCGGTTCGCAATCTTGTTCCGACGGGGCAATTTAATTCGGTGAAGGAGATTGCGGCAAAACTAGATTTACCGGAACCTCGCGTGGAGGGTGTGCTGCAATTTTTGATTGATGTGGGCCTGGTGGCAAAGGGCGATGCTGGTTTAAAATATCGCCAGGGTTATACTCACTTGGATGCTGGCAATCCTTTAATTTTTAGACACCACCAAAACTGGCGCCAGCGTGCGATTCAGCGCATGGATCACTACAATGAAAATCACCTGCACTATACTTGTCCAATGGCAATTTCCAAAAACTTGGCAATTCAGTTGCGCAAAGATTTACTTGAAGAAATCAAACGCTTGAATCAATCGATGAAAGAGGTTCCTGAAGTTTCTTATTGTTTGAATATTGATTTGTTTGAGTACTAATGATTAGCTGACCTTTCTTCAACGAAAGGTTTGGGATGAGCTCCTCGACAACTCCTCTGGCGAAGCCGGAAGGCCAACAAGCTGAATTCAAAAATCATCAATACCAACAAGGCCTCATTGGAAACTGCGCGTTCTTAGCTCTGATAGATAAATCCACCAATGTGAGCTGGCTTTGCTGGCCACGCTTTGACTCCAGTTTTATTTTTGGGTCATTGCTGGATAACAAAAAAGGTGGCGAGTTTTCTGTAAAGCCCCACGCGGCTGAATACACCTCTCACCAAAGCTATATCAGAAATACGAACATCCTGCGCACTCGCATTGAAACGGCCGAGGGCGTTTACGAAGTCACAGACTTTGCTCCCCGCTTTACTTTGTTTGAGCGCTATCACAAACCGCTAATGCTGTTTCGCAAAGTTAAAAAGATTTCCGGTCGTCCTCGCATCATCGCTCGATGCTCTCCTGTGGGCAATTACGGCGAGGTGATTCCGGGTAAGCTTATGGGTAGCAATCACATTCGCTACGAGGGCCTGGAGCGTCCTGTGCGCCTGACGACGAATGCTTCGCTGACATATATTCAAGAGGAACAGCCCTTTACTTTAGAAGACGATATTTACTTCGTTCTTTCCTGGGGCATCCCACTTGAAGGTCCTTTGGAAACTACATTCGAAGATTTCTTTAGGCGCACGGAAAATTATTGGCAAAAATGGATTGAACACTGCCATCTTCCGCGAGTGTTTCAGGCGGAGGTGATCCGTTCGGCTTTGGCGTTGAAAATACATCAGTACGAGGATACGGGGGCGATTATTGCTTCCTGCACAACGAGTCTTCCGGAAATTCCTCACGAAGGTCGCAACTGGGATTATCGCTTTTGTTGGTTGCGTGATACTTTTTATACTTTGTCGGCGCTGCATTTCCTGGGTCACTTTGAGGAGATGGAGAAATACGCGCATTTTGTGGAAAATATCGATATCGAGGATCTGGAAAATCTGCAGCCTTGTTATCGCATTGATGGTTCGCCATTTTTGACCGAAGAAATTTTGCCCCTTGCTGGCTATCTGGGTAATCAACCCGTGCGCATTGGAAATCAAGCGGCACAACAAATTCAGCACGATGCCTATGGGCAAACATTGATGGCCTTGTTTAAGCTTTATACTGACGAGCGTTTGATTCATAAAGCGAACACCCGTTCCTTGCGCTTGGTTGAGCGTAATTTAAGTTATATCGAAAAATATATGGAGACGCCGGATAATGGTGTTTGGGAGTTCCGTGGCAAACAGGCTTTGCACAGCTATGCTTTGATGTTTCACTGGGCTGGCAGTGCCGCCGCTCGCACGGTGGCAAAAAAACTTGGCAAGATAGAGCTTGAGGAGCGAGCGCTGCGCTCGATGAATCGTGCTGAAGCATTGCTTGAAAAATGTTTTTCGGAAAAGAAAAAGGCTTACACTCAAGCTGTGGGTTCAGAAGAAATCGATGCGAGTATTTTGCAATTGATCACGATGGGCTTTTTCCATAATAAGCCAGTTGAAATGGCGAAAGATTTGATCCGCGCTGTGGAAAAAGAATTGATGCTGGAACAGGGCTTTTTGATTCGCTATAAGCATGCGGATGATTTTGGCCATCAAAAGTCAGCCTTCTTGGTTTGTAGCTTTTGGTATATCGAAGCGCTGGCAAATGTGGGCGAAGCGGAACGTGCGGCTGAATTGCTAAACACAGTGATTGGAACCGCGAACCATGTGGGCTTGATGAGTGAAGACTTTGACGTTGAAAACCGCAGCCAGTGGGGAAATTTCCCACAGACTTACAGTCACGTCGGATTGATCAATTGTGCGTTTGCGATTGATCGAGCTTTGAATAAGCCATCTTTTTTGTTGAGTTAGACTGGGGATTGTATTTAAGAGGTGGTATAGAAGCAGATCGCTATTCGAGAAGCTTATCGTAGATCACGAGGAATTTGGTTTAAATTTTGAATTAGGATTTAATTTTAAATCGGGATTTAATTTTAGATTTAGATTTAGATTCTAGATTTAAATTTAGATTCTAGATTTAAATTTAGATTCTAGATTTAAATTTAGATTCTCACAAAAACAAAAGCCGAAGGTTCAACTTCGGCTTCGGTTTAGTAAGATTAACTCAAGCTTTCGCAATTCATTCCGTTTTCACGGAGGCACCAACTCGCTGCTCCTCTTAATTTCTTAAGACCTGCTCCGGTTAAGTTCGGAGCAGTCAGCAGTCTTTCGGCGATTACTTGTAAAATTTAGCGTTTGATTTAGCCATGTTCGCCAGAGGCGTTGCTGGCTTCAAACGTTTAGCATTGCGGCTTGAAGCATACGTCGCCAATTGATCAGCGATGTATTGCGAGCCAATGCTGTCTGCGTACTTCAGCAAACCACCACGGAATGGTGGGAAGCCCGTACCCATGATCATACCCAAGTCCACTTCATGTGGAAGCTCGACGATATGATCTTCGATCAATGCAAGTGAACACTCATTCACCATCGCGAACACACCGCGCTCGATGCACTCTTTTGGTTGCAGTGGATTGCTTGGTGAGCCCAAGCCCAACGCGCCGTACACTGTTTGATCGACATCACCGCGTTTGCCATCAGCTTGGTAAGTATAAAAACCTTTACCATTCTTACGACCCAAGCGACCCGATTTTTCAAGAGCTTCCATACAAGGCGCCATTTCGATACGCTCGCCGAAAGCTTTTTTGAAGATTTTTAGAACTTTGATACATACATCCAAACCAACTTCATCCATCAACTCAAATGGACCCATCGGCATACCGAATTCTTTGACGTAGGCTTTATCTACGACTTCAATACTCATCCCTTCTTGCATCAACCACGCGGCTTCTGCCATGTATGGAAGAAGCAGACGGTTCACAAGGAAGCCCGGGCCGTCTTTAACAACAACTGGCATTTTACCCATTTTTTTCGTCAATTCGAAAATAGTCGCGATAGTTTCATCCGACGTTTTTTCACCGCGGATGACTTCCACAAGCGGCATCTTATTCACGGGATTGAAAAAGTGCATCCCTGCGAAATATTCAGGACGTGGATGGCCTTTGGCCATTTCCGTCACAGACAATGAAGACGTGTTCGTTGCAATGATCGCGTCAGGGCGCATTTGACCTGCACACTCACCGATGACTTTTTGCTTGATACCCATATCTTCAACGATTGCTTCAACCACAACATCCAGGTTTTTGAAACCAGAGTAATCTGTCGTCACTGATACAGCGTCGATTTTTTGTTGGAATTGATATTTGTCGATGGACTTGCGTTTTACCAACTTCATCCAAAGATCGCTGGCGTGCTTTAAACCTTTTGCCAAGGCGTCTGGATTCAAGTCCTTCATGCGAACTTGAATGCCTTTGTCGGCAGCTACGTAAGCGATACCGCCACCCATAGTTCCCGCACCCAAAATACCCAGGCCTTTAACTTCTTTCGGTTTTACATTCACACCTGAAACGCCCGTCTGCTTTTTAACCATTTCAGTTAGGTAGTAAACGTGGATCAAGTTTTTAGATTCGGAAGTTACTCCCAACTCACAGAAGCCCTCACGCTCAATGCGCATACCCGCATCGCGGTCACTCATGCCGTAAGTTTTTTGGATTACATCCAAAGCTTTAAGTGGCGCTGGATAGTGACCCTTCGTTGCTTTCATCACGCCTTCGCGGGCTTTCTTAAACACAACGCCTTTTGCAGGGCCTTCAAGAACTTTATTCACCAAACCTTGCGGTTGGAATTTTTTGCGACGCTTTTGACCGCCGCCGGCGATGATTTCTTTCGCCCATTTGATGGCTTGCTCGTCGAGCAAGTTTGGATGAACGACTTTATCCACCAAGCCGGATTTCAGTGCTTTTTTAGAATTCACTGCTTTACCAGCAAGAATGATATCAAGTGACGCCTGCAAGCCCATGATACGAGGCATACGTTGCGTACCGCCAAAACCTGGCAGGATACCCAACTGGATTTCTGGAAGGCCGATTTTCGTTGAAGAGTCATCTGAAGCGATTCGGTAATCGCAAGACATGATGAACTCACAACCACCACCCATGCACGCGCCATTCACAGACGCGATCGTCGGCATTGGAAGGTCTTCGACCATGTTCATGATCTCTTGACCCGCTTTCACCGCGTCGTTGAATTGTTCTTTCGTCGTCATGCCTTTGATCTCTTCGATGTCAGCACCTGCGATAAAGATTTTAGGCTTCATGGATTTAAAGATCACCGCTTTGTATGAAGACTTACGTAGTTCTTCAACCACGTCTTTCAGTCTCATCATCACCGGTGTCGAAAATTTATTAACTTTTTCACCTACAAGGTCGAACTCAACAACTGCGATCTCACCTTGAGGATTAATTCTGATACTTTCTAGCATAGACATTTTGCAAACTCCTAAGTTGCTAATCAGTTTTTTTTACCGCTTCGTGCAACCCGGCCGATCAAAACGACCCAGATGCAAGGCGGACGGAGCGAACCGCAGCGCAGGCGTACTTACAGTACGCTGGAGCGAGGACCGCACCCGAATTCGGCCCCGTCGTGCTAGCCTTCATTCTCCAGAATCATAGAACCACCTTGACCGCCACCGATACAAAGTGTTGCAAGACCGTGCTGTACGCCTCTGCGTTTCATTTCTTTCGCAAGAGTCAATACGATACGAGTTCCTGTTGCGCCCACCGGATGGCCCAATGCAATCGCGCCACCGTTTACGTTCAGGATCTCGTCACGAATCTCTCCGACTTTCGCTGACAAGCCAAGTTTCTCTTGAGCGAATTTGTCAGAATCCATGGCTCTTTGGCAGGACATCACTTGCGCCGCGAACGCTTCGTTGAGCTCTACCAAACCGATGTCTTTCAATGAAAGACCGGCGCGCTTCAACGCAAGCGGCGTCGAGTAAGCCGGGCCAAGACCCATGCGCTCTGGCTCAAGACCTGCGAATCCGTATGAGCGGATTGTCGCAAGAGGTTTGTAGCCCATTTGGTCTGCTTTCTCACGAGACATCAAAAGCACCATCGCGGCGCCGTCGGTAATGGGGCATGAGTTACCAGCCGTGATTGTTCCCGTCGCTTTATCAAAGAACGGTTTCAATTTTGCCAACGCTTCCATCGTCTGAGTATCACGAGGACCGATGTCTTCAGAGATCACTTCTTTGTATTCTGGAGCCAAATACACCGGAGTCATTTCTTCCTTCATGCGACCTTCTTTCATCGCTTTGGAAGCCAACTGGTGCGAACGAAGAGCGAAAGCATCTTGCATCTGACGATTCAAGCCCCACTCTTTTGCAAGGATCTCTGCTGTTTGCCCCATGTTGATTCCTACGAAAGGATCTGTCAGACCTAACATCACCCCGATTTGTGGGAAGTATGGGTCTTTCATGTTCCCTTGAAGAAGAGCTTTGATTTGGCTTACGTCCGCTTTAAAAAGTTTCCACAACAAGGGCAAAGCTTGCTTTGGACCTTTTGCTGCGAAAAGTTTTTCGTAGATCTCCTGGAATTTTTGCGGCGCCAGAGTTGGAATTTGCGACATGGATTCCGTACCACCCGCAATCACAACATCCATCGTGCCGGATTTGATTTTTTCAAAACCGTTAGAGATCGACTCAAGTGCTGAAGCACAGTTTCTGTGAACAGTGTACGCCGATGTTTTCATCGGGATACCCGCATTCAATGCAACAACGCGCGAGATATTCACAGCATCTGGTGGATTACCAGTGTTTCCGATGATCACTTCATCAACGGAATTTACGTCCAAGTTCGTTTGCGCGATTAACTGCTTTAGCGCAACTTGTCCCAACTGTGCTGGGTGAACTTTTTTAAGTTTTGTACCTGACTTTGCGAATGGTGTACGCACACCTTCAACGAGAACCACATCACGTGGTGACTTCATAGAAAACTCCTGTTGGGTAATTCTGACTAACCACTGAAAATCGTACAGGTTTTCCATGTGAGGACCAAACACAAACGCAGAATTACGAAGCGAGGTCTAGTTTCAACAACCTTTCCCGCTGTACTAAGGAGGTCGAGGGGCTTTTTCGAAACACTTTCTCAGTTTTTCCGAGGGAAAATAGAACCACGGCTCTAGTTTTTGGCGAGCACAGGTCTAGGTTGACCGCAATCCAAAGAGTTATGTTTCACACTGATTCAGGCATGGACCGCACATACCCTTCGAACTGCTACAGAGCAAAATCTCCTATGAAAAATGAAATCATTTACTCCACTCATAGAGTTGGCATTCACCTCACGGCCCGCCGGAGTTTTATTCCCGCTTCGCTTCGGTACTTGTGATTGTTATGAGTTCCGCAAAGCACTTGCAGATTTTCTGGCGCATGGGATCCTCCACTCCATCGAGGGACAATGTGATCCACTTGCAATCCATAGGTACTCCGACACTGTCGACCCGTGCGTTTATCTTTGTACTGACAACACTTGTCTCGATTCAAAATATATCTGCGTGTTTTCAAAGTCAGAGTTTTGTTGTCTGCATTGATACTTTCAGCAACAATCTCGCTTCTTTGAACTTTGCTTTTCACATTGGTGGAAGGTGAGCTTGAAAGCGTCTTATTTTTACTCATTGCCTGATCTGCTCTACAATCATCAACCAACGAGATTGAATTTGCACACTTAGTAGATTTTGATTCAAACAACTTTGAGTCCAAATATTGCCCTGCAACAACCTCAATAACTTTCGCCCAAGAGAAATCACCATAAGCCAGTTGAAGACTATGCGAAGCCTTATCTTTACAGCTCGTGAGCAGTTCATATTGTTGTCTTGTCAGAGTAATCGAAAGATGTACCGAATCGTCTTTCTGCACTCTCACTTTTTCCGGCTCTTTCAAATCGACATCCAAACTTAAAGCAACGACCTTTTGTGTTTGCTCACTGTTTAAACCTGAAATCTGATCAAGGATTTGATTTTTGACTTCATCGGAAACTTTGAATCCGCTCTTTTCTTTTTCTTTGATTGCGCGAGAAAGCTCACCCACCTGGGTTAAATTTACGTCGCCCTGTTGAATCTTATCCGCTAGGGATGGAACAGAATTTAACATTCTGGCTGCATCTAATCTGCGCATCGCTGCCGAACTCGAATAACCAAGCTCATTCATCATATAATGAAACATAGAAGAGTGCGCTCGATCCAAGTAGATCTTGCGAGAATCGATTTCTCTAATGTGCTCCAAAATCAAATGCAGCAACATCCGTTCTTTGCGAACAAGACTTTTTAAATTACTCTCAAGATCTTGATTGCTCATCAACGTAAGACCACTCATTACCATCTCCAAAAAATTAAATTTGTCGATCTCAATCGAACAGCAATTGTGAAGCCGAGACATTCCCCACCCACGATGAAGATAATCAAACTCCAAAAACAAAACTCGGACACCTCCGGCACAACATCACAAATCAGCAATTTTCACTGCCGCTCCGGTTGCTTAGTGCATCATTTTTCGCTTTCGCTACTCCTCCGATGCCTATTCACGGTTTTGAAATTTCCGCTGTGATCAAATCCAGCAACCACTGTTGGACCATAAACGACGCGCTAAACATTTCTCCGAATAGAAACGCCGCTTTCGCAGGCAATATCCATGCTCT